>NVWO01000001.1:0-300000 GCA_002746255.1 Rhodospirillaceae bacterium
CCGGCATGCCGCCTCTGGAAGGGCGGCTTAGTGAGGCCCTTGGTCAGGTTGCGGTGGGGGATCGGGGATTGCTGGACCTTTATCTGAACCCGGCAGGCAGGCTGGCCCTTGGGTTTGTTCTGCCGATCTTTGCTGTGCAGGGCGATCCCGGTCCAAGCCAGCAGGTTGGGCGCATTCTTGGCGTTCGCGAAGTCGGCCCAGAGATGGCAGCACTCCTGAAATCGCCGGGGCTTACGGAAGAAAGTCTGGAAAGTATTTTAATTCGCCGCCAGGGGGCGGCCGTTGAATATCTCTCGCCGCTTCTGGACGGCACCGGACCGATCGGCAAACGCGTTGCCCTCGATACGCCGGACGTGGCGGCGGTAGCCATGCTGGCGTCACCGGGCGGCTTCGCCGTGATGCGGGATTACCGCGACGTTCCGGTGCTGGTGACGGCGCGCAGTCTTGAGGTCACGCCCTGGACGCTGCTGACAAAAATCGACCGCGACGAAGCGCTGGCCGAAAGCGATGCCCGGGCAAAACGGCGGATCGCCGGCTTTCTGCTCGCCATGGCGTTGCTTGCCGTGGCCTTTGTCGCCGTGTGGTGGCACGGTTCTTCCCGCCGGGCGGCGGCGGCGGCGGACAAGTACCGCGAACTGGCCCGCCGGTTTGAAAGCCAGAAGAATTTTCTGCGCCTGGTGACGGACAGCCAGTCCGATGCGCTGTACCTCGTTGACGAAGAAAACCGTTACCGTTTTGCCAATCGCGCCTCGGCGACGGCGGCGGGCATTTCCCAGGACGCGATGCAGGGCAAAACGATGGCCAGCGTCTTTGGCCCGGCGGCGGTATCGCGTATCGAAGGCCTGAACCGCCGCGCCCTTGAAAGCGGCGAAACCGGCTCGGCCATTCACCGGCTGGTGGCGGGCGCGGACGACACGCGGATTTTCCAATCCGTTCACGTGCCTCTGGAGGCGGAAGACGTGGCGGGCGAGGACATGACGCCGCGCGTGCTTGTTGTCGAGAGGGACATGACGGCGGCCATCCTTGCCCGCGAACAGCATGAGGCGACGTTAAAACAGGTCATTGCCGCCTTGGTCGCCATCGTTGACCGCCGCGATCCTTATGCGGCGAACCACTCCTCGCGCGTTGCCGAAGTGGCACGCGCGATTGCCGGGGCGATGGCCCTGGACGAGGCGGAAATTGAGACGGCGGAAACGGCGGGCAAGCTGATGAACATCGGCAAAATTCTGGTGCCGGAAGCCCTGCTGACGCGCCAGGGGCCTCTTTCCGACGAGGAAAAGCGGCGCATTCAGGAAAGCCTGGCGGCCAGCGTCGATCTTCTGGAAGGCATTGCCTTTGCCGGGCCGGTCACGGCAACCCTGCGGCAGCTTCGCGAACATTGGGATGGCAGCGGCACGCCATCGGGTCTGGCCGGAGACGCCATCCTGCTGCCGGCGCGGATTGTTGCCGTCGCCAATGCCTTTGTCGCCATGGCGTCGCCGCGCGCCTATCGCGAGGGCATCGATTTCGATCAGGCCATCGCAAACTTACGCGAAGGCGAAGACCGGCTCTTTGACCGGCGGGTCGTCGCGGCGCTGGTCAACCATCTGGAAAACCAAGGTGGCCGCGAACGCTGGGGCGGTTTCGCAAAACTGGCTGGGTAACCAGCTAGCCGGATAACCGGC
This sequence comes from Rhodospirillaceae bacterium, assembly GCA_002746255.1. NCBI lineage: Bacteria > Pseudomonadati > Pseudomonadota > Alphaproteobacteria > Rhodospirillales > Rhodospirillaceae > Rhodospirillaceae bacterium. Next base: position 1,665 of record NVWO01000001.1, read on the forward strand.
AAGCCGGTCGATCAGGCGGCGTTGTCTTCGCGGATTCGAATCCTTGCCGCCTGGGCCAGAAAGCCGCTTCGGGTCGTGCCCTGGGCGCGCGCGGTGGCATCGATGGCTTCCAGAAGGTCGCTGTCGATGGTGATGTTCACGCGTTTTGCCGGGCTTGGCAGGCGGACGGGGACCAGGATCGTCGCGCAGTAGTCTTTTCGCAAGGCTCGATTTTTAACAGGCCCTGGTTGCGCCGGTTCTGGGATCGCTTCGCCATCATCCAGCATGCCATCGACATGGAATTGCAGGGCCTCGCCGGCGCGCGCGATCGCCTGCTCGATCGTGTCGGCGCTGGTCAGGCATCCCGGAAAATCCGGGAAGATGACACCATAGCCGGACCCGTCATCGGTGATGATTTCGGCGGTGTAGTGGCGCATGGTTTTCTCCTATCTAAGTTTTATTCCCGCCTGCCGCTCAATGTTTTTCAGCGTGCCGAGGGGCATGTGCTTTGTCGGGTGGGCTACGGTTACGCGGCCCTTCTTTGTCGGATGCTTCAACTGCAAGTGATCGCCCTTTTGGCCGATGATGAACCAGCCGTCTTTTTTAAGGGCTTTTAGAATTTCGCGGCTGTGCATCGGCTTCCCTCAAATTATGTGTATAAAATACACATGAACACCGCCTACGTCAAGGCAAAAAACACACTTTATACACATTTATTCTTGGGTGTGGGCTGATGCGTGGCGAGGATATCGAGAACAGCAATGTCGTCTCGCTCGATTTTGCGACGGCGAAAGAGAATAAAAAGGCAGGCACCGTGAAAATCTTAAAGCGGAACCAGGCGGCAATCGGCCAGCTTGCTTATTCGGACGCAATCAGCGAGCAGCGCCGTTTTACGTCAAACGTCAAAGCCCATTCCGTGCAACCGGCGGGGGTCAAGCCCTTCTTTGCTAGCGATGCGATTTCGTCGCAGTTGTAGCAGCTTGATATAGAAAGGTTCCATACGTCGTAACACCGGCGTCATCAAACCGTCATCAAAGCATCGCGAAATGGTCAAATTCCAGGGTCAGGATAGGCTTATGGAAAATGTTCTTTCCCATTTTGCGTTTCGCTTACGTGGTCTTGGCCGATGGCTGCTGGCACCGCCTCCCGCCGGGACGGCATCCGTCAAGACGGCGTTTGACAAGACAAAGGCTGGCGCGACCGAACCGGCCAAGCCGGTCGAAATGATTCTGACCGCCTTTCTTTAAGGCTGCGTCCTCAACTTTGATCCGGAACTGTTTGTAGGGTGGACCCGGTGACGAGGGGGGCGGGACCGTGGGGAGGGTCGGACCGCCCCAACCCCCTGTAAAGAACAGGAATTTCGGGACCCGCCCATCCCCCCGTTCCCCGCACCATCCCGCCAGATTTCGACTTTTGGGGTCGATGTCGGCATTTGGGACCTGATGAAGGTGAGAAGGAGGCTCTATTTTGAGCTGAGTGTACTCTGAGGTATCGGGGAGTATCCTAGGGTGCGCGCAGCGCACCCTCAGTCGGGAGAATGATGAAACGGGAAGGTCAAAGTTCATTGGTAGCGGCTTGATCGCCGAAGTCTACGGGCTTACCGTCAATTTTCCACTGCTCCTCACAAGAATTTAACATACCGATATTGAAATTTATGCTGCCGTCGTTCTCGAACCACAGGTTTGAGCAATCGACGCCTTCGTCCGTTCGGATAAATTGGGCAGAATTTCCATTTGAGAAATGAACCCGGAATCCGTTGAGTTTGTGGCGGTCATCCGTAATAAGTTCCAGAACCTCATGCTTTGGCAATTTATAATAGCGAGCTGACTTCCCAATCATGTTAAGCCAGCGATCATTTAACGCCGTAAAAGTGCTGAAAAAATTAAAAGAATTAGTGATGAGGTTGCTAACTTGCTCCAGTGGTATTTGGCCGGGAAGCCCACCCTCCGTCCAGCGAAAATGCGTGTCAGTAATGATGTAATCTGAGTGTGAAAAGGCGTTTCTGACGGTATCGTTATAGATGGAATCTATTATTCTTACGAGATCGTCTAGTCTAGCCTTAGATGCCATATCACTTATCTCTTTCCACTTGGTCTTTGCACTGGGCGGGAAAAATTTAAATATTTTATTTTTGGGGGTGCGCCCGCGGAAGTTAAGTGGAGTAACGTGGTAGGGGTGCCCTTGGTGAATGCGAAGGAGGTTCGCTAGAGCGGTATGAACTGCCGACATTTCGACTGCGTGACAGTACATTAAGAGACCAATTCGCCACGAGGATTTTGGGGACAGTTCGTCGCTTTCTGCCTTCAAGTGCCAGTTGTAATCGTTAAAGGTTTCCAGGGTTTCCTCGAAGGGGTCCCATTTGGCATCCGCTAGTCCCGATACTCTGAGCAAAGTGTATGTGGCGTCTAGGGGGCTCTTGGCAAATGCATCAGACCACAGGCTTTCGACACAATCGCTCGCCTCCTTGTTTGTGATTTGCACCTCCGTCATGTCGGTAACCTTTTTAGAACGCTAGAAAGCTACAAGCCGCCTGATATGAAGCTGCTTTAGGGATAAGGGTGCCAAACTTGTTCACCGTCCACATAACCTCCGCTTGGCCGTCGGCGTTGCGAAGAAAGGTGTACGTTTCGATGGTTTTTCCCGGATAGATGACGAGGAGCGTGAGCGTTTCATCTGTTTTGCCGACTAGCTCCACCACAGCGCCGACCGCACGCGAAGAGAATACTCCGCCGGTGGCGTCGAGCACTATAATGTCGAAGGACTTGTCCTCGGCAAGCGTTGCCGTAAAGCGTCCGTTGGAAATACGGTCTTCAGACCATTCTCCGGCGTTCGCGTCGGCTGCTCCTAATCCGATTTTTGGATAGTAGCTGTACCCTTCGCTTGCGCCGCAAATAGCGATGTCAGAGGCATGGGCGGAAAAAGAGATAAGCGACACCAGTACGGTGCCGACGACTGTCATAATTGTAAGCCTCATTACTTCTCCGATATCTTTTAATAGGGTGCCCAAAAGTTCTACCCCTTCTCCCACGGTCCGCCACAGCCGCCTAAGCGGCGAGGACGGATTCAGCCCCGAGAAAATCCGGCTCGATCCCGATTTTTTTTTGCAGCCTTCGACGAGCACAGCCAGCCCTTCGATATGAGTGCGCTACGCACATTTGAGTCGTCGTTGAAAATGGACATATAACATATATATGTGGCTGGTCATGCAACTGCACGACCGCAGAAACAAGAGTACTGTACCGCGGACCACCCTGAAATGACTTTTCTCCCACAAGTCCGAGAGACCGGCCCGCTTCAAGGAGCGGTTCGAAGATGCTCTCGACAAAGTAAGATTGATGTACCCCGCCGCCGCCGAAAAAGGCATCTACGTAACCAAAAAAAGGGTCGCATTCTACCCCTGTGCGTTCGCAATCCTGCTTCGTTTTTACAGTAAAAAAAACCGCCTTTTGTGAGGCTGCTTAACTTATTGATCTATATTAAGAGAATGGTGCCGCCAGAAAGAATCGAACTTTCGGCCTCACCCTTACCAAGGGTGCGCTCTACCACTGAGCTATGGCGGCGAAGTCCGCGAACATGCCACAGACAGGTGAATAAAAAAAGGCCCCCGCGAGGATTGGCGAGGGCCTTTTATTTTCAGAAGCCGCAAACGTCGTCAGATGGAAAATCCGAGGGTCGCGCGGAAGTCTCTGGTGGCCTTTGATGCTTCTTCGGCCCCATCGGGGACATCGGGAAGGGCGCCACAGAAATCGGCGATGGCCTTGTCTGCCAGCGGCACCCATTTCTCAAGCCATCCCTGGATGACCTTCTTGTTGTCTGGATTGTTCAGGGCCAGCTCGACAAGGGCGGCGGACCAGCGGCGGCTGCGCTCGGCATCGCGAAGGGCGGCATCGGCCATGAAGTGAAGCAGCATGTCGTCGTTTCGCCGGGCGGATTTTCCAAACTGACGCAGGAACGCTTCGTCAAAGGCGGGTTTGGCTACCAGGTTCACGGCGACGAAATGCTCGCCCCAGTCATAGGCGATCAGCGCTTTTTCCAGCAATTCGCGAAAGCCCTGCCAGGCGGCATCTTCTTCCCAATGCGTGCGCTCATCCGTGCCAAAGCCTGCCTTGGGTTGCGTTTTGGCAAGCTCTGCCGTGCGGTACGCCGTGCGTGAAACCCAGCGGAACTGATCCCCGCCCTGGAACATCGCGCAATTGGCGACCGTGCTGGAAGGCGCCATCTGGGAAGAATAGGCGGCGCTCATCTGAAGCGCGTGCAAGGGATAGCGTGCGGGCGTATACAGGCTGGCCAGCACCTTCACCCAGTCGGGGTCAAGGTCGGCGTCGTGGCCGATCGTGCTGAACTCGTCGATGATGCCATCGACATAGGTTTCCTGACCGTCCTGCATCCGGCAATAGCTGCGATAGATAATTTCGTCCGGGTCGCGGTAGGCTTCCCAGTCGTCATATTGCAGAGGCGATTTGTCGCGGTATTTTACGTACCACTTCGCCATTGGAATGTCGGCGGACAGCTCAAAGGGCTGGTCTGTCTGCCGCTCGCCCTCAAAATCCTTCCCGGTCGAAAGCGAGTCCATGATCCAGTAGGCGCGTGTCGTCGTAATCTCGTATTCGCTTGGCCGACGCCGCTTCTTCGCAAGGTGGCTGAAGGTTTTAAGTGGCTTCAGAATTTCCGGCGCGTCTTCGCTCATTCTTCTCTTCCTCTGTGACGTTGTCGGCTCGGCTTTGCCTGGCGGATATTTTGGCGGCTAAAGTTTCTTTTTCAGCCAGAACCGTACGTAATCCGATGTCAGGTCAATGCGTCCGGCAAAGGTGCTTAAGACGACTTCCAGTTCTTGCATGACAAAGGGCCGGGAAAGAATTTTTGCCATCGTCTCGCGACGGATGATGCATTCGTTGTCCGTTTGTACGCGCATATAAGCTTCGTGATCCTGGATCTCGAAAGTCTTTCCGGGGTTGTCCTCTTCCAGGGCCTCGATGGCGGCGTCGGCAATCTCGCCGGTCATCAGGACCGGACCAACCTTGTTTGATATCTCGCTCACCCTTTGCCCTCCTTGATTTCGACCGTCGGTGCGGCCATGTTTTGCGCAATGCCTTCAACGTCCACATAGACGTCGTCGCCTTCGATCTTCACCTTGTATTCGGCAAGGGTGCAGCCGGGCGGGTTGATGCTGTCCCCGGTCTTGCTGTCGAAGGTCCATTCATGGGCTTTGCAGGTAAGGACGCCGTCCTCGAATGTGCCATCCCAAAGGGGCACCTGCTGATGTGGGCAGATGGCCTGAAAGGCTTTGACTTCGCCGCCTTCCGGATAGAGCAGCAGCACCGGCACCTTGCCGATGGGCCGCATTTCCATCTCGCCTTCCCAGAGATCGTCGAGCGAACAGAGTTTTACAAAGGCCATGTTGGGCTTACCCTTCGTAATAAAATTCGAGGGGTGTCATCGGTGCCAGCTTGGCACCCTCGACGGTGACGTCGCGGGCAAGGGGCTCTTTTTTTCCCTGAATGCGCACGCGAATTACTTTGTCGTTTTGGGGGAAAACCCGCTTGCCGACGGAATGTCCGGCGGCGGCGGCGGCGATTTCGTCCATCGTGTTTTCCGTATCGGCAGCAACAAGTTGCAGCAGGAAATCACCCTCGAAATTTGAAACGAATGGGAACAATGCCATTGTCAGTCAGTCCTTTACGCTTGCGTGTGCCAGCGGGTGGTGTGGGAGTCAGCGGCGTTTGTGATCCCCGTCAGCTTGCGGCCTTGATGTGGGTGCGATAGGCGGAGAGCCATTCGCATGGGTCATCGCCCATCTCGCCTGGCGCGATGCCCATATAATTGAGCACACCTGGCACCGTCATCGGCTGGATCTGGCCGTCCAGGAAACGGTCGGTAAGAGAGAGATGCCCCTCATAGCGCTCCGGCTCCATTTCGAAGATCCACTTACAGGGCTTCGAGCAGAAATGATAAAGTCGGCCTTTGTGCTCGTGGGTGTGGTCGTGCAGCTTGAAGGTCGTTGTGCCAGGCGGTGCGACGATGGGAAGCTGGCAAAGGTTACAAAGTACCGGCAACGTCTCGGGAAGCGTCTTTTCTTTCCGGTCGTTCAGAAGGTTGTCGATGATGACGTCCCAGGCCTTGCCGAAAGTATCGTTCCAGCCCGGATATTTCATTTCCAGCCAGTCGCGTTCCGCCGGTGTGACGCCGGCCACGGGGTTCCAGGACAGGGTCGGACGCCAGAACCAGAGCCCCATATGAAGCCCATGATGGGCGTAGTTTAATTCGTCCATGAAGATGTCCCAGTACCAGGGGCGGTCGATCCCCATGTCCAGGATCTGGCGCTCGTACTGGACGATGATCCATTCTTCCATGAATTCCTTGAAGGACTTCTCCCGCCGGTCGAGGGGCGAATAGTAATCCACCGCCGGACCGGTCAGGGACAGGAACAGTTTCCATGAACGCCAGAAGGAAAGGTCAAGGACGTGCTGGGCGTGATCTTTTTTCCCGTTCTCGACCATGATTTGCAGGCATGGTCCGCCAATCTGGGCGTGCCGCGCCTCGTCCGTCTGGATGCTGGTGATGATGTTCGAAAATGTATAATCGCCCATCCGCGCGGCGTCGGCCGCAAGGCTGATGAACTGGACGTTCGTAAACCCGGTCTCCAGGCAGAACCCGTTTGTAAGCGTGGTCGTGGGGGCGTCCCGGGTGACCATGACGTCTTCGATGAAGTGACGTCCGGCGATGCTGATCCAGTTGTTCGTGTGATAGGCCTTCACCGCCCAGTCCCACTGGCGGTCCTTCTTTATGAATTCGTGGGGAAAGCTGAATTGAAGCTGGCCATGGCGAATTTCATCAAGGGTGCCGAACGTGCCCGTGTTGCGCATGCCGCCGGCGCGACCGAAGCGGGCGCAGCGGGAAAGGTACAGGGTGGCCGTAAATTCAATGCCGCCGATGACGTTGTAATGGGCTTTGAGAATCGAACGCCAGCCTTCGGGGGCCTTGTTGATGAAGTTCGAACGTCCCAGCGCGGCGCGTACGGAATAGACGCCCATGTCCTTGTCGCGCTGGACCCGGACATAGTCGCGATAGGTCGTCTTGTAGGGCTCGTCATAGGTGTCCCAGATTTCTTGCGGCAGACCATGCGGGTCGCTCATCTCAGGCGGGAACAGCTCGTCCTGTTCAACATATTTCGGCGTCCAGGTCGTCGCCCGTGCCAGATCGTACCATTCCATCCTGTCGAGTTCGGCCATCGTGGTTCACTCCTTACCATTTTAACGTGGGCAGTCCGAAGGTGAAAACACCTCTAAAAAGCCCTTGATCCGGAAGGGGGGGGTGGCCCTCATCTGAAGCAGCGGCAAAGGTCCACAAACGCTTCGGACCACCTCTTGCGGATGCCCAATCCCAGACAAAATATAATCCTGTATCTTGGGTGACTATATCGACGTCTAGAATGGGCTTCATTTCCTTCCCCGAAGTTTACACAGGAAGCGGAACCCTGCCAAGGGAATCTGAACGCGGCCTTTCCTTGCGCCCGCCACCTTGACGGACCGGGACGCACGCCGCATTCTGCGCTGCGTCGCAACAACCGGGCAAAACAGGCGTCATGAAACAGGATGGTGAGGAACGGGACGGGGAAACCGCGCGCAATGCGCCGAAGGGCCGTGACGTTCTCCATCGCCGCGCCGCCGCCCTGCGGGATAATTTACGGAAACGAAAAAGCCAGGCAAAAGCCCGGAAAAAAACAGGAACCCGACCACAGGAGCCCACCCCATGTCCATAATGCCGGATAGCTGGATTCGAGAAAGGGCAACGACGGATGGCATGATCGAGCCTTTCGTTGAATCGCAAAAACGCGAGGGCGTCATTTCCTACGGCCTTTCCTCCTATGGCTATGATGCGCGCGTCTCGGAGGAGTTCAAGATCTTCACGAATGTCGATTCGGCCATTGTCGATCCAAAGGCGTTTTCTTCGCAAAGCTTCGTTGACCGTCACGGTCCGGTGTGCGTCATTCCCCCGAACAGTTTTGCCCTGGCGCGAACGGTCGAATATTTCCGCATTCCGCGGGACGTGCTGGTCATCTGCCTTGGGAAATCGACCTATGCGCGGTGCGGTATCATCGTCAACGTGACCCCCCTTGAGCCGGAGTGGGAAGGGCATGTGACGCTGGAATTTTCGAACACGACGCCCCTGCCGGCGAAGGTGTACGCGAATGAGGGCGCCTGCCAGTTCCTGTTTCTGAAAGGCGATTCGGTTTGCGAGGTTTCCTACAAGGACCGGGCCGGAAAATATATGGGCCAGCGGGGCGTGACACTGCCAAAGCTTTAATGGGCAGGCGGTTGATCAAAGCCCTTCCCTTGCGCCCCGGTGACGATGGGCTTATTTCTCCTCTTCGACGGGGCTTGCGGGAACAGGGCTTGCGGGAACGATGGACCGAATTCGAATTTGTGGAGGCAACCGGCTTGTGGGCCGGGTTGCGATTGGTGGCGCAAAGAATGCGGCGCTGCCCTTAATGGCGGCGTCCTTGCTGACCGACGCGCAAATCACGCTTTCAAACCTGCCGCATCTGGCCGATATCGCGACCCTCGCCAATCTTCTGGCGCGCCACGGGGTGGCGATCGGGATGGTTGGCGACGAAGCAAACGAAGGCCATGCCGGGCGCGTACTTGGCTTGCAGGCGAAGGAAATTTCCAACACCACGGCGTCTTACGATCTGGTTCGCAAGATGCGCGCGTCGATTCTTGTGTTAGGCCCGCTGCTGGCCCGCGAGGGCAACGCGGTGGTTTCCCTTCCCGGTGGCTGCGCCATCGGCACGCGCCCTGTCGATCTGCATCTGAAAGGGTTGCAGCAATTGGGGGCGACAATCGACCTTCGCGAAGGCTACATCCACGCACAAGTGCGCGCGGGGTTGCGCGGGGCGAAGATTGTTTTTCCCTTTGTTTCCGTTGGTGCCACGGAAAATTTATTGATGGCGGCGGTCCTTGCGAAGGGCGAAAGCGAACTTGCCAACGCGTCGCGCGAACCCGAAGTTGTCGATCTTGCCAATTGCCTTTCCGCCATGGGGGCAAAGATCGAAGGCGCCGGGTCGGACACGATCCGCATTCAGGGCGTCGATCGGCTGCATGGGGCCAGCCATAAAATCGTTCCCGACCGGATCGAGACGGGAACCTACGCGATGGCGGCGGCGATCACCGGCGGCGATCTTGTGCTTGAAGGCGTGTGCCGTGAGCACATCCGCGCCCTTGTCGAGGTTCTGACGGAGGCGGGCGTCACCCTGGAAGACGTGCCGGGGGGGCTTCGCGTCAGCCGTCAGCGCGCCGCCTTGCGCGGTGTCGATGTCATGACCGAGCCGTTCCCCGGGTTTCCGACGGACATGCAGGCGCAGATGATGGCCCTTATGTCGGTATCGGAAGGTGCGGCGATGATTACCGAGACGATTTTCGAAAACCGTTTCATGCACGTTCCGGAACTGAACCGCATGGGGGCGGATATCACGGTTCATGGTGCGTCGGCCATGGTCCGGGGGGTGAAACGCCTGGTGGGCGCCGAGGTGATGGCGACGGATCTGCGCGCGTCGGTATCCTTGGTGCTGGCGGGTCTTGTTGCCGAGGGTGAAACAATCGTCCACCGCGTCTATCACCTGGACCGGGGCTATGAGCGCCTTGAGGAAAAGCTGGCTGCCTGCGGCGCTGAAATCGAACGACTAAAAGACTAAGCCCGGTTGGCAAGCCTGTCAGGCAAGCCTGTTGCCTCGCCGTAGAAGGCGGGGCAGGGCTTGTGCTATATGTGCGATCAGGAAGGACTTAGAACCTTGTCGGAAGCGAAAAAAATCATTCTGGCCCTGCCCAAGGGCCGCATTCAGGACGAAGCGATGCCGCTTCTCGCCAGGCTTGGGGTTGAACCGGAGGCAGCTTTTCGGGACCCGGACACGCGCCAGCTTCGCTTTGCAACCAGCGATCCGGGGCTCGACCTGATTCAGGTGCGAAGCTTTGACGCCGCGACCTTCGTCGCCTTTGGCGCTGCCCAGCTGGGCATTGTCGGCAATGACGTCCTGATGGAATTCGACTATTCGGAAATTTATGCGCCGCTCGACCTTCGCATCGGACGCTGCCGGCTTGCGGTTGCGGAACTGAAAGCGGCGGGTGCAAAGGACAATCCGGCGCGCTGGTCCTGCGTGCGCGTCGCCACAAAATACCCGTCTCTGACGCGCCGTCACTTTGCTGCTCGTGGCGTGCAGGCGGAATGTATCAAACTGAACGGGGCGATGGAACTGGCGCCGACAATGGGGCTTTGCGAACGCATCGTCGATCTGGTTTCCAGCGGTCGGACGCTGCGCGAGAACGGCCTGGTCGAAGTGGAAAAGATTGCCGACATCACGTCGCGCCTTGCCGTTAACCGGACGGCGTTGAAAACGCGGCCCGGTGAGGTGATGGCATGGATTGACCGGTTCCGGGAGATGGTGAATGCCACAGCGTCTTGATCGGACATCGCCGGGTTTTGAAGCCGCGTTTCAGCGGCTTTTGGATGCCAAACATGCGCCGGGCGAAGACGTTCGTGCGACGGTTAAAGGCATCCTTGCCGATGTGCGCGCGCGCGGCGACGCGGCGCTGGTGGCCTATACGGAACGTTTCGATGGCGTCACCCTTGCGCCGGACGCCTTTCGGGTAACACCCGCAGAATTTGCTGCGGCCGAACGCGCCGTCGGGCCGGACCTTCGCTGCGCCCTGGAATTTGCGGCGCTCCGCATCGAAGATTACCACCGCCGGCAATTGCCCGAAGACCTTGATTACCGGGATGAGGCTGGTGTGCGGCTGGGCTATCGCTGGCGGCCTCTTGCCGCCGTCGGCGTCTATGTGCCTGGCGGCACGGCGGTTTATCCAAGCTCGGTGCTGATGAACGCGATTCCGGCGCGCATTGCCGGGGTGAAACGCATTGCCATGACGGTGCCGACGCCAAAGGGCGTCCTCAACCCGTTGCTTCTTGTGGCGGCGAAAATTGCCGGTGTGACGGAAATTTACCGCCTTGGCGGTGCCCAGGCGATTGCCGCCCTGGCATACGGCACGGAAAATGTGTGTGCGGTGGATAAAATCGTCGGGCCGGGCAATGTCTATGTGGCGGAAGCAAAACGCCAGGTCTTCGGCCAGGTCGGTATCGACATGATCGCCGGGCCGTCCGAAATCCTGATCCTTGCCGATGGCGCAAACGACCCGGCCTGGATTGCCGCCGATCTGCTGTCCCAGGCGGAACATGACCCGGCGGCCCAGGCGATCCTGATGACGGACGACCGGGAATTTGCCGCAAAGGTGGAAGCCGCCATTGAAGACGCGCTGCAATCGCTCGAACGCGCCGAAATCGCGCGCACAAGCTGGGAGGCGAACGGGGTGATCGTCTTTCTCGACCGGCTGGAAGACGCGATCCCGCTGATCGACAGGCTGGCGCCGGAACATCTGGAACTTGCGATTGAAGACGCGGACGCTTTTGCTGCGCTTGTGCGCAACGCCGGTGCGATTTTTATTGGCAGGTTCACACCCGAAGCGCTTGGCGATTACGTTGCCGGGCCAAACCACGTGCTGCCGACGGCGCGAAGCGCGCGTTTTTCTTCCGGCCTTGGTGTGCTCGATTTTCTAAAACGCACCTCGTTTGTGGCCTGTGGCGAGGCCGCCCTTGACCGCCTTGCGCCTGCGGCCGAGGTCCTGGCAACGGCGGAAGGCCTGGACGCCCACGCGCGTTCGCTTCGCCTGCGCATGTCGCGTCCCAAGGGCGGATGACGGGGTCGCCGATGGCGCGCGAAATGGAACACATTGCAAACGTCACCCTGGATGAACGCTCCATCGTCCATTGGTCGCCTGCGGTCGCCCATGAACGCAAGGTGGCCATCTTCGATCTTTTGGAAGCGAATCACTTTGCCCCCAAAGGTCTGGCGGCGGGGCCCTACGATCTGCACCTTTCGATTGCCGAGGGCCGCCTGCTTTTCGATATTGTCTCTGCGGAGAAAGGCAAGGGCGCGACCGGGGAAGGCGAGGCCAAAACCTGCATTGCCCTTTCGGTGCGTGGCTTTCGCAAGCTGATCCAGGATTATTTCACTGTTTGCGACAGCTATTATGCGGCGATCAAGAAATCGGCCACCGCCTCCCAGATCGAGGCCATCGACATGGGCCGTCGCGGCCTTCATGACGAAGGGGCCGAGCTTTTGCGCGAACGTCTGGCGGACAAGATCGGCCTTGATGAAAACACCGCGCGCCGTCTGTTCACCCTCGTCTGCGTTTTGCATCTGCGGGCGTAAATGGGCGATTTTCCCGGCAGCGTTCTTTTCGCATGCACCCACAACGCCATCCGTTCGCCAATGGCCGAAGGAATCCTGAAACATCTTTTCGGGAACCGGATTTACATTGATTCGGTCGGCGTGCGCGCCGGCGAACTCGACCCGTTCGCCGTCGCCGTGACCGAAGAAATCGGCATCGACATTTCCAGCCATCGCACGAAAGCCTTCGGTGATCTGGAGGACACCTATTTCGATCTGGTCATCTCCCTTTCGCCCGAGGCGCAGCACCAGGCGGTCGAGATGACGCGCACCATGGCGGCAGAGGTGGAATATTGGAAACTGATGGACCCGTCTTACGTGCACGGCAATCGCGAGGAACGAATGAAGGCCTATCGCGACGTGCGCGACGCATTGCTGGCGCGCATCACCCAGCGTTTTGGGAGAAGCTCCACGCCGGAAGTCTAAGATCCTGGCCGGATTTTGAGGAAAACACTCGAATTCCCTTGACTTCAAGCCCCTTCGGGAAGAGTTATCTCCGGGTCCAACGACTGCGCGCGCAGGATGACGCGCAAGGGGCCACAACACGCAAGGAGCCACATGGCGAAGGAAGAACTTCTGGAATTTGGCGGCACGGTGCTTGAATTGCTGCCGAACGCGATGTTTCGCGTTCGTCTGGAGAACGACCACGAAGTGCTTGCCCACACGGCGGGCAAGATGCGCAAGCATCGCATTCGCGTCCTTGCAGGCGACAAGGTCACCGTCGAGATGACCCCCTACGACCTGACAAAAGGTCGGATTACGTTTCGCTTTAAATAGCTTCCAAAATTTATGGCTGGCCGTCCCCTTCTCGTGCTTGCGTCCGCTTCGCCAAGACGGCGCGCGCTTCTTGACCAGATCGGTCTGTCCCCCGATGCGATTGAACCGGCTACGGTTGATGAAACGCCTCATCCCCGGGAACGTCCGGACGCGCTTGCCCGTCGCCTTGCCGACGCAAAGGCCCGTGCTGTGGCATTGCGTCATGGGGACGCCCCGCGTCATGGGGACGCCCCGCGTCATGGGGACGCTTTCGTGCTTGGGGCGGATACTGTCGTTGCGGTGGGCCGGCGCATCCTCCCAAAGGCGCGTGACCGGGCCGAGGCTGAGAAATGCCTGCGCCTTCTTTCCGGCCGCAGCCACCGGGTCTATGGCGGCATTTGCGTGATCGCGCCGGATGGCCGATGCGCCAGCCGCCTGGTGATGACGCGGGTCGCCTTCAAAAATTTAAGCGACGGCGAAATTGACGCTTACCTCGACAGCGGCGAATGGGAAGGCAAGGCCGGCGCGTACGCCATTCAGGGCCGCGCCGCTGTTTTCGTGCGCGGTCTCCACGGCTCCTATTCCAACGTCGTTGGCCTGGCGCTGTTTGAGACGGCGGCGCTTTTGGGCGGACTTGGTTATGAACGTGCAACGTTATGACCGCGCCATCTAAGAAAGGCGCGCCATGTCCGATATGTCAGAAGCCGATGGCGACGGCGTTCCGGCCCTTCTGCTCGAAACTTTGTGCAAGCCGGGATCTGATCCGCTGGATCGACGGCGGCTATCGCATCCCGACGGAAGAATGCCCGGACGGGGTCGCGGCGACCGAAGAAGGAATGGACGAAGATGACAGGGATGGATAGTCCTCGGCTGGAAAGTCGGCCTGCTGGACAGGAGGGGTGTTTTTCCCCTATAAGCGCGCCCTGCACGCCCTTTCGGCGTTGCATGTGCCCAGGTAGCTCAGTTGGTAGAGCAGCGGACTGAAAATCCGCGTGTCGGTGGTTCAAATCCGCCCCTGGGCACCACTTTTTTCCGAAAAAAATAATCCAAAAACCGCCGGGGCTGTGGGGCCGCGTTGCCGCGCGCCGGACGGTCGCCTTTCCCGTTCCGCAATCCTGAATGTAGCGCGTCACTTGAATCTGGAGTCGCCGCCACTTGAATCCGGAGCAGAAAAAAAGAGGATTTGGTTCATTTGATGGGTCGTTAGAACGCGTATATAATGTGCTTTATCGAAAGAAACCGCCAAGTTAGTGAGTGCTTGGAAGGACAAAATGGCTRAAACCAAAATTGAGTGGACGGACGCTACCTGGAACCCCGTTGCGGGCTGCTCGATCGTCACCGCAGGCTGTACCCATTGCTATGCTATGGAGATGGCCAAGCGTCTCGAAGCGATGGGTGTCGAGAAATATGCGGGGCTGACACGGAAGATCGGAAAACGTACGGTTTGGAATGGCGTGGTGCGGGAGGATCACAAGGCGCTGGGGATTCCATATCGCTGGCGGAAACCAAGCAAGATTTTTGTGAACTCGATGAGTGACCTCTTTCATGAGCGGGTTAGCAACGATTTCATCCTGGATGTCTGGCAAGTGATGCGTGACACGCCTCATCACAATTATCAGATACTGACCAAGCGGCCTGAGCGCATGGCAGAGCTGGTCGCCACTCGGATTGGGGATGTTCYCCCAAATGTTTGGTTGGGAACCAGCATTGAAAATGCTGATGTTGTTTGCCGCGTTGAGCATTTGTACAAGACTCCCGCAGCCATTCGATTTATTTCCTTTGAGCCGCTCATCGGATCGGTCGGTGCGGTCGATCTCACGGGCATCGATTGGGCGATCGTCGGGGGGGAAAGCGGTAAATCTGCTCGCCCTATCCGGGAGGAATGGATTGATGAGGTTTATGCGCAGTGCTTGGCGGCAGGAACTGCCTTCTTCTTTAAGCAATGGGGAGCCTGGGGCAAGGATAACAAAAAGCGTTCAAAAAAGGCTAATGGACGTGAATATCGAGGTCGGACCTGGGATGGAATGCCGAATGCACCGCAAATTTCGACTGCTCAGACATAGGTAGGATAGACAGGACGAGAGAGATGGCTTGGTAGAAAAACCATACGAATGGGCCGACGGGGCCAACCTTGAAGAACATTCCCGCCGCAAGCACAAAATCCTGCGCGAGTATGTCTTCGACTACCTGAACGTGCGCTGCAAGCTGCCCCAGCAGGAGTGTTTTCGACTAGCCATTGTTGACGGCTTCGCTGGTGGTGGCCGATACCTGTGCGGGACGGCCGGATCACCGCTGATCTTCGTTGAGGAACTGAAGCACGCCGTCGAGGCGGTGAATACACAACGTGCGGTCCAAGGTCTGGGCGCGATTGAAGTCGAATGCCTTCTGATCTTCAATGACGCGAACCGCGATGCGATTGAGTTATTGAAAACACAGGTTGCGCCACTACAGGCCGACATCGCGCAGACGTGTCCTAAGCTGCATATCCGTGTGGAGTATCTGAACGAGCTCTTTGAGGACGCATATCCGAAGATCAAAGGCTTTCTGGGTCAAGGCCGTTATCGAAACGTCCTATTCAACCTGGATCAATGCGGTGATCGTCACGTCGAACAGAGCACCATACTCGATATTATGCGCTCTTATCCCGCCGCTGAAATCTTCTACACCTTTATGATCAGCTCGTTGCTGGCTTTTCTTCAAAAGAACGAACCGAAACAGCTTCAGGCGCGGCTCAATCACCTCGGGGTGAAAAGTTCCGATATCGAAACGCTCAACGGATTCATGAGCAAAAATGACTGGTTGGGAACGGCGGAAAAGATCGTCTTCGACACGTTCCGGCTATGCGCGCCCTATGTCAGCCCGTTCTCGATCAATAATCCAGGCGGGTGGCGATACTGGCTTATCCACTTTGCCAATGTCTATCGAGCAAGGCAGGTCTACAACAACATTCTTCATGACAACGCCAGCCTTCAGGCGCATTTTGGGCGCTCCGGTCTCGATATGCTGTCCTACGATCCCCGGCAGGATGGGGAGCTTTACCTCTTCGACGGTGACGGCCGCGCTTCCGCGAAAAGACAGCTTCTGAGCGATATTCCACGCCTCGTGACGGAATACGGCGGTGCTATGCCAGTCATGGATTTCTACGAGAACATATACAATTTCACCCCCGCGCATGCCGATGACATTCATGACGCGATCATCGACAACCATGATTTGGAGGTAGTCACTCCGACCGGCGGCGAGCGACGGAAGGCGAATACGATCAGCGTAAACGATGTCATCAAATTGAAGCAGCAGACCAGTTTCTTCCCAATGTTTCTGAGGGCGAGAAGCAAGGCCTGAGGGGGAGAAAAAGAATAGCAGCCTTAATGCACCCCGTCCCCCGTCCGGCCTGACCGACTGGCCCTAAGCTACCGCGTCGCGTTATTCTGTTGGTAGCGCGCGCGCGTCGGAAAACGAAACCAGCTTCCGCTGGCCTTCGTCCCACAGGCGAAGTTTTACGCAGGCGAGGCTTTGCATAAATGTCAGGCGGTGAATCCGGGCAAGCTCGGGAAAGTCGCGCAGGACCTGGGGCAGGCGGTAATAGGGAATGCGGCTGCTGAGGTGATGGATGTGGTGCACGCCGATGTTCGCGGTCAGCCAGCGGAAAACGCCGGGCAGGTCGTAATGGGAACTGCCCTGGATCGCGGCATCCTGGGCCTGCCATTCGCCATCCCTGGCCCAGTAGGTGTCTTCGAATTGATGCTGGACGTAAAACAGCCAGACGCCGATTGACGCGGCAAGAAGGAGGATCGGCAGCTGCACAAGAAAGAAGGGACCCGCGCCAAGAAAATAGATCAGGCAGCCGGCGACAAGAACGATGGTCGCATTCGTTCCCATGGCGCTGACCCAAAACCGCCAATCGGTGCTGCGCAAGCTAAAGGGTAGCCGGTTGCGGAGCAGAAACTGGTAAGCCGGCCCAATGACAAACAAAACGATGGGATGGCGATAGGCCCGGTAGGCGAAGCGGCGAAGCGGCGACAACGCCTGATATTCTTTCACCGTCAGGGTGTCGATGTCGCCTTCGCCGCGCTTGTCGAGATTGCCCGACGTTGCGTGGTGGACCGCATGGCTACGCCGCCAGACATTGTATGGCGTCATCGTCAGCGTTCCAAGAATGCGTCCGACCCAATCGTTGAAAGCCCTCCGGCGGAAAAAAGCGCCATGGCCGCAATCATGCTGGATCAGGAAAAGACGTGCAAGGAACGCCGCCGCCGGCACGGCGATGGCAAGGGTCAGCCAATAGCTGATCGAAAGCGCCCACCACGCCGCCGCCCAAAGGGCGACGAACGCGACTTTGGTGAGGGTCAGTTCGATGATGCTGCGGGCGTGGCTGGGTTCGCGGTATCGCGCCAGTTGTTTCAACAAACCATGCGATGGCAAGCCTTGCGATGGCATGCCTTGCTGCGTATCCCCCATTTGGTTAAACCCTGTTCCATTGTAAGTAGCGAATGTAAGTAGCGAATGTAAGTAGCGAATGTAAGTAGCGAACGCCTAGGCGCATGCAATACGCTAGTCGGGCCACGCGATCAATCGCATTGCGATCAATCGCATTGTCGGTTTCCGGCGAGGGGAGCGGGCCACGATTTTCCGTTCAGGGTTTTTTCCGCCCGCCGCCTTTTAGAAACGGCACCAGCATCGGCACGTTTTTGCGATATTGCCGGTAATGCTCGCCGAAAAGCGCGATCAAATCATGTTCTTCGAATTGCAGCGCGATCAGGATATAGACCGTCGTGACAAGGGCGAAAAGCAGATGCCCAAAGCTCATCACCGGCGTTGCCCAGAAGGCGATGATGAACCCCAGCATAATCGGGTGGCGCACCAGCTTGTAAAAACCGGGCATGGCGAAACGGGCGTCCTTCGGCTCCAGCTTTTTCAGATTAAGATAAACCTGTTTCAGGCCGAACAATTCGAAATGGCCGATCATCAGCGTTGAAAGAAAGACAACCCCCCAGCCGATGGCAAAGCCCGCCCAAAGTGCGATCTCGCCACCGCCGTCGGTCACGCTCCAGACATTGCCGGGGATGGGCCGCCATTGCCAATAGAGCAGCATCAGGATCAGGCTTGAGAGCAACACATAGGTGCTGCGCTCAATCGGTTTGGGCACGAATTTTGTCCACCAGTTCTTGAAACCCGGCCGCGCCATGACGCTGTGCTGCACGGCAAAAAGGCTCAGCAGCGCCAGATTGATAGCCAGCGCTTCGACAAGCGGAACTTCGGCCCCGGAATCGATGCCCTTCGGCACGACAAGCCCGCCGACGAAGCCGACGGCATAAAGAAAGGCGGCAAAGAAGGTGAGATAGGCCGCCACCCCATAGGCGGCGCACAGCACACGTGTCATGGTTTGGTCCTCCCCCCGGAAGTGAGTGCGAAGTATGGGGCCCGGCATGGCGGGGATGCAAATGAAGTTTTGCGCGGCCGCGCCAGATGTGGCTTGCCAGATGTGGCTTGTCAGATGTGGCTTTGTCAGGCGGCGTAGGCGCGAACGAAGCAGGCGACGGCCTGGGCCACTGCGCCTTCTTTTTCCGCCGTCGTGGGCGCGCTGTCGATGCCGAGAAGCAGCCTTAGATGCACGCCCGATTTTGCAAGGTCGAGAAATTGCATGGCGGCAATTTCCGGCTCAGACACGCGCAGATTGCCGGCCCGGTCCTGTTCGCGAAGGTAGGTGGCAATCAGGGTGACGAGGCGTTGCGGGCCGGTTTCATAGAAGGTTGTGCCAAGTTCTGGAAAGCGCGCGCCTTCGCCAACCACAATCCGGAAAAGTGCCAGCCCGTTCGGCGAGGTCACAAGGTCCACAAATTGCCGGCCGAGCATCGTCAGCGCTTCTTCCGGAGAGGCTTCCGGGATTTCTGCGGGCAGGGCGCGATCGCCAAGCACGTCGCACATCGCCGTCATCAACCCGGCAAACAGCATCTCCTTGCTTGAGAAGTGACTGTAGACGGTGCGTTTCGAGACATTCGCCGCCTGCGCGATCGCATCCATCGTCACCGCCCCATATCCGAATTTGAGGAACAAATGCTGTCCGGCAATCAAGATCGCCTCGCGCTTGGGATTTGGCGCCGGGTCCGCGTCGTTGGTTTGGATCGCTTGCGTCATTCCTTTTCCCTTGAGGGGGCATTGGGACCTGAATAAAACTACACCGTGTAGTCTACTCTTGACAGGACAGCCGGGATCAATACACTGCACGACGTCAAGTGAACTATACCGTGTAGTTTACATCAGGCGCGCACTTTGTCCAGCTTTTGCCAAGGTGACGGGCATCTTAGAAAAAACAATCAAGAGGGTGCACATGTTTGCAAAGCTGGGAATAACGGTAGAGGGCTATACGCGTTGGGTTTTGCGATGGCGCTTCGCCGTCCTGGCCGTGACTCTGGTTGTGGCAGTCGGGATTGCCAGCGGTGCGCAGCATCTTGGATTTTCGACGGATTACCGCGTCTTTTTCAGCGAGGAAAATCCTCAGCTTTTGGCCTTTGAAGAACTTCAGGACGTCTACACGAAAGACGACAACATTCTTTTCGTGTTGAAGCCGGCCAAAGGGGACGTTTTTACGAAGGCGGCGCTAACGGCCATTAAAACCTTCACCGACGAGGGGTGGAAAATTCCCTTTGCGACCCGCGTCGATTCACTGACGAATTTTCAGCACAGCTATGCCGATGGCGATGATCTCACGGTTGAAGACCTTGTCCGCGATCCCGCGTCTCTAACGCGCTCGGACCTGGCGCGTATTCGTGATGTCGCGTTCGAAGAGCCGTTGATTCTAAACCGGCTGCTTTCCCCAAATGGCGAGACGACGGGCATTAATATCAATTTGACCCTGCCGCAAAAGAATACCGAGGAAGTGCCGAAAGCCATGGCGGCGGCCCATGCCCTTGCCGATCGCGTGCGCGCCGCACACCCGGACATCAAAATTGCGGTCACCGGGCTTGCGGCGCTCAACAACGCGTTTACGGAAGCCAGTGTCAGCGACCTGACCCGGCTGGTGCCGCTGATGTATGGCGTGCTGCTTCTTGTCATGTTCGTGCTGCTGCGTTCCGTGAGCGGCACCTTCGCGACGCTTCTCGTCATCGGCCTGTCCGCTTCGACGGCGATGGGGGTTGCCGGCTGGATGGGGGTTCAGTTAACCCCGCCTTCCGTTTCGGCGCCGACGATTATCCTGACCCTGGCGATCGCCGACAGCGTGCATGTCCTGGTGACGATGTCACAGCAGATGGCCCGGGGGGCGTCGAAGCGTGACGCCATTCTGGAAAGCATGCGGATCAATTTCCATCCCATTTTCCTGACCAGTCTGACGACGGCAATTGGCTTTTTGAGCCTGAATTTCAGCGACGCGCCGCCCTTCCGTGACCTTGGCAATATCACGGCCATTGGGGTGATCGCGGCGTGGGTTTATTCGGTCCTTTTCCTGCCGGCGCTGATGTCCGTGCTGCCGATGCGTGCGAGGCCCCGTGATTTATCGGCGGTAACCTATATGGAGCGGCTGGCGAATTTTGTCATCGCCAAGCGCCGCGCGCTTCTGTGGGGGGTGAGTGCCATGGTCATCCTGCTGGGCATCATGATCCCGCGCATCGAGTTAAACGATCAGTTCGTCAATTATTTCGRTCCGATCATCCAGTTTCGCGCCGACACCGATTTTGCGATGGAAAACCTCTCCGGCATTTATCAGGTTCAATATTCGCTTCCCGCTGGAGAAAGCGGCGGCATCAGTGAGCCGGTTTACCTTCAAGAGATGGATGCTTTCGCCAATTGGTTAAGAGCGCGGCCCGAAGTTGTGCATGTGCAGACCTATACCGACATCGTGCGCCGGTTGAACAAGAACATGCATGGCGATGATCCGGCCTGGTACCTGTTGCCAGACATTCGCGAGCTTGCGGCGCAATATTTGCTGCTGTTTGAAATGTCGTTGCCTTACGGGCTGGACCTGAACAACCAGATCAACATCGACAAATCTTCTGTGCGCGTCATTGCGACGCTGAAAAACATCACCACGCGGGAATCGCGTGTGCTGAAGGCCGATTCGGAAGTCTGGCTTAAGAAGAACATGGTGTCGGCGGCCGAGATTGAAGGGTCGGGCCCGTTTGTCATGTTTGCCTATATTTCCGAGCGCAACATCAAAAGCATGTTGGTCGGCACGTCTCTGGCCTTCGTGCTGATTTCGCTGTCGCTTATTCTGGCACTCCGCCACGTTCGCCTTGGCCTTTTAAGCTTGATCCCAAACCTGGTCCCGGCGGTGATTGTCTTTGGAATCTGGGCGATTGCGGTGGGCGAGCTTGGCCTGGCGGCATCGATCGTGGTGGCGACGAGCCTTGGTATCATCGTTGACGACACCGTGCATTTTCTCTCAAAATACCTTCGTGCGCGGCGCGAACAGGGGCTCAATTCGGAAGATGCCGTTCGCTATGCTTTCGCGACGGTTGGCACGGCGCTTGTCGTTACCTCGGTCATTCTTGTCGCCGGGTTCGGGGTGCTGGCCTTTTCTGCCTTCGAGCTGAATCAAAGCCTTGGTTTGCTGACAGCTGCATCGATTGCCGCCGCCCTGTTTGTGGATTTTACTTTGCTTCCCGCGCTGCTTGTTGCCTTATCGCGCGGCAGAACCAACGCCAAGGAGACGGACCATGGTTAAAGCGTTGTCACAAAGTCGACAAATTCGAAACGGCACCCGGCTGAGCATTGCAGTCCTGGGCATTGCAGTCCTGGGCGCGGCCATCGGGTTCGCCTTTCTAGCGGGGCCGGCTTTGGCCGAAACGCCCGAGGAAAAAGGCCTTGTCATCGCCCGCGAGATCGACCGTCGCGATCTCGGCTGGATCGATAGCGAGGTTGATCTGAACATGGTCCTCACCAATCGCAATGGCGAATCAAGCACCCGGGATTTGCGGACCCAGTCTCTGGAAAATACAGAAGCCGGGCTTGGCGACAAGGGATTGACCATCTTCGACAAGCCGCGCGACATTGAAGGGACGGCGTTTCTGTCGCATACGAAAATCACCGAGCCGGACGATCAATGGATTTACCTGCCGGCGATCAAGCGCGTGAAACGAATCTCATCCGTTAACAAATCCGGCCCGTTCGTCGGTAGCGAATTTGCTTACGAGGATCTGGCGAGTCAGGAAGTCGAAAAATATAAATACAAATGGCTGCGGGACGAGGGCTGCGGTGAACTGCAATGCTTCGTCGTTGAGCGTTATCCGGTTTATGAACATTCTGGCTATACGAAGCAGGTTATCTGGGTCGATCAGGACGAATACCGCGTCATGAAGGTTGAATATTACGACCGCAAGAGTGAGCTTTTAAAAGTGCTCGTCCAGTCGGAATACCAGAAATATCTGGATAAGCATTGGCGACCCCTGCGCATGCAGATGGACAATATGCAAACGGGGAAGGCGACGACGCTGACCTTTACGAATTACAAGTTCCGCACCGGTGTGGATGAAGGAAATTTCACGCCCAGTCGTCTAAAGCGGGCCCGTTGACGAACGCGCGTCCTCTCTTTTTCGCGGTTCTTGCGATTGCGGCGATCGCGCAGTTTTCCCTTACGCCATCCGGTGCCGTTGCTGGCGAATGGGATTTGTCCGGCAATGTAGCTTTCGAGACGCGTTTTTTCCCCAATTCGGCTTTCTTTTCCGATCAGGACGACAACCAGATTTCGCCGTCCTTCGTGGCGGAGCCGGAGCTGGTGTACGAATGGGGAGGGCGGGCAAACCGCCTGACTTTTATTCCTTTCGCGCGTTGGGCGCCGGACAGCGATCAACGCACCCATGTGGATGTCCGCGAGGCAAACTGGCTGCATGAGGGTCGGGGTTGGGACCTTGTCATCGGTTTGGATCGCATTTTCTGGGGCGTTACCGAATCCCGCCATCTTGTCGATATCATCAACCAGTTCGACGGGGTGGAGGACATCGACGACGAGGACAAACTGGGTCAGCCGATGGTGAATTTCCGGCTGCAGGAGGACTGGGGAACGCTGAGCGCCTTCGTGCTGCCTGGCTTTCGCGAGCGCAGTTTCCCCGATGAGGACGCAAGGCTGCGCGGCCCCATTGTCATCGACGCCGACAACCCGACTTATGATTCGGCTGCCGAAGAGACCCATGTCGATTTTGCACTGCGTTGGTCGCATGTGATCGGGGATTGGGATATCGGCGTTTCGCATTTTCATGGAACGAGCCGCGAGCCACGGCTGATCCTTACGCCCCGGCCCGGCGGACAGGTCGTCTTCGTTCCCCATTACGACCAGATTGATCAAACGGGTCTTGAGGTTCAATGGACCGTGGAGGCCTGGCTCTGGAAGCTGGAGGCGATGAGTCGCAGCGGCCATGGCGATCGTTTTTATGCGACCGTCGCCGGCTTCGAATATACGCTCTATCAGCTCTTCGAGACCGTTGCCGATCTGGGCCTTCTTGCCGAATATCAATATGACGGCCGCGACAGGGCCTTGGCGCCGCCTGCTGCCGGGGATGGCGATCTTTTTCTAGGCGCGCGTCTGGCATTGAACGACGTGCAGAGTACGGAGGCGCTGGCCGGGGCGGTTGTCGACCGGTCGTCCCAGGCGACGCTCTTCTTTGTCGAGGCGTCACGCCGGGTCGGCGACAATTGGAAGGTTGAGCTTGAAGGTCGCTTCTTTTTTAACGGGCAGAACGACGTTCTTGTTGCCGGTATCCGGGACGACGATTTCCTGACGCTTCGTTTAAGCCGGTTTTTCTAAAAGCGCTGGAACGCTTAGAAAAATCAGCGATTTTCGGCGCCTATTAAGGAATTCTTAATTTTTTTGATGGACCGTTGCGGGCCGTTAACCTGTGTTAACAGGGGTGCGTGTCGGTGGGGCCGCCCACGGGGCCGCCCACGTCTGGAAAAGTAAAAATGGCCATGAACGACCTGGAAAAAGCGTGGACGGCTCATGCCTTGCGGCTTGGAAAGTTGCGCCTCCGCTTTGACGACGACGAAACTGAGAACCGCTACCGGATCATGCATATCCGGCAGTCGCTTCCCACCATCCGGGTTTCCCTTCTTGCAGGGTTAGGCCTCTACGCCCTCTTTGGCATTCTCGATTACTTCATCGTTCCGGACAAGCTGATGGAATTCTGGATCATCCGTTACGGGGTTGTCTGTCCGGTTCTATTGACGCTCTGTCTCGTCACAGGGACAAAAGCCTTTCTGCGTATGTCGCAATTTATCCTGGCGTTTGGCATGCTTGTTCCGGGGCTGGGCATTCTTGTCATGGTGGCCATTGCGAACGCGCCGGGCAACCATCTCTATTACGCGGGCCTTCTCCTCGTCATCATTTATTGCTCAAGCCTGAGCATTCTTCGCTATGTGTATGCGGCGGCCATTACCGTGACGTTGGTGGGGCTTTATCAGTATGTTGCACTGGTCGTAAATCCGATTCCAAGCGAGGTGTTAATCAGCAACAATGTTTTTCTGGTCGTATCGGGTGCCGTCGGTATTTTCACGAGCTACACGCAGGAGCTCTACATTCGCCAGAATTTTGTCAAGACGCAGCTTCTTTTGAAGGAAAAAGAACGTTCCGATCAGCTTCTGGATGAAGCGCGTGCAAGCAGTGAGGCAAAAACGGAATTTCTTGCTGTTATGAGCCACGAATTGCGTACGCCCCTGAATGCGATTCTCGGCTTTTCCCAGATACTCAAGCAGCAGATGTTTGGCCCCATCGGGTCGGAAAAGTACAAGGGCTATATTGAGGATATCCACAGCAGTGGCAGTCACCTGTTGAGCTTAATCACGGATATTCTGGATCTCTCAAAGGCAGAGGCCGGGCGGCTCACGCTTCGAGATGAGGTCGTCAATCTTACGGAGGTGCTGGACGGTTGCATGCGTATGTTCCGTGAACGGGCGGCGGAAAATGGCATTCGGCTTCGCTTCGACATGCCAAAAACGGCTGTGCAACTGCATGCGGACCCCAGATTGCTTCGGCAGACCTTCATCAACCTTCTTTCAAACGCGGTAAAGTTTACGCAGAAAGGCGGCGCGGTTGTTGTCTCGACCGCCCACATGGCGGATGGCAGCGTTTGCGTGTGCGTCGAGGATACCGGCATCGGCATTGCAAAAGGAGATATCGAAAAGGTTTTCGAGCCGTTTGTTCAGGTGGAAGCCGCCTATGCCCGTGGCTATGAAGGCACGGGCCTTGGGTTGCCGCTGGCCAAGAAAATAATGAGGCTTCACGACGGCGCGCTTGAGATTGAAAGCGAAATCGGGGTCGGTACGATTATTCGCGCCAATTTCCCTGCAAAACGCGTGTTTGGTGGGGCCAGGTCACCGAGCCATGTCGACGGCGCCGCCTGAGGGTCACGCGTCCGGCTTGCGGATGTAGAGCATCTGGACGCAATCCGAAGCGTCGGTCTTGACGGTTGTCGTGCTTGCGGGCAGGTCCCGCGCCAAATCAAAGGTTTCGGCTTCCGTCCGGTAAACGAGGCTCCAGTCGCAAAGAAATTCGGTCGGCCACAGCAGGCTGGCGGGACTTTTCTTGACGTTGCCGACGACCAGACAGCCGCCGGGTGCCAATTGCCGGTAGAGACCGTTGATCAGCGCGCGCGCCGCGCGCTGGCCAAGGTAATCCACCAGACCAACCATGTAGATCAGGTCCTGGGCCGGAATTTTGTCCAAGAGCTGGTTGCCTTTCAGGAGTTGTCCGAAGGACGCGTGCAGGCAGTTTACACTTGCCCGACCGGCCAGGCGAAGCGTTTCCGGATAGATGCGCTCATAGGCTTGGCTCAGGGCCTGATGATCCTGATCGATCAGCGTGATGTGAACGGCATGGGGAATGAAGCCGCGACGTAGAAAGTTGATGATTTCCTGCGCCGGTCCGCAGGCAAGATTCGTCATGTGCACGGGGCCGTTTTTGTTGGCGACAATTTCGGCAATGATCTGTTGCATCATCACCATGCGGTTCGCGATGCATTCGCCCGTGTCGAGGCCAATGCGATGCAGCAGTTTCCCGTAAGGAGTCGCCCCCTGGCGACGCCAGGTATAGATGTAATTCATGGCCTTAAAATCGCCTGGATAGCCAAGCGGCTTTTCATAGGCACGCTTCCAGACGGGAGCTTCCATGAATTCCGGCGTCAGGACCAGTTCGGTGAAGCGCTTCGTTTCCTTCAGCGCTTTGGGGTCTTTCATGATGGGTTCGACGAGTGCGTTTGCCTGGTGCCAAAGTGTGCGCCATTCCGGCAGGATGCGTTCTTCACAGATCGAGAGCACCTCGGCCAGACGGGATTCATTCTCTAGGGTGTGCGGATTTGCCGTGCCGTTAAACTGTTTGATGGCGGAACGATAGCGGCGCAGCAAATGAAGAATGTCGGAGGTGAGCTGCCGGTATTCCGGAGGAATGTGCTCGCTTGCCGCGTTGAGGCCGCCTTCAAGTTCGCGGCGGAGGCAAATTTCCTCGTGTCTGGCGACCAGTTGCGGAATATCCAGATGGCCGCTCGTCAGTTGCAGCGCGACCTTCGTGCCGAAGGGCGTCGGCTCGACGCGGCAGATCCGCCCGCGGCCTTCATGGAGGATCGTCTTGCCAAGACGAATATGGATCGGCACTTGTTCGCCCGGTTCGCCGGACCAGCCGTTCTCACGGTTTGCAAAGATGGCGATGCCGCTCATGCTTAGGTCTTGCAGCACGTAAGGCAGCCTGGCGATCTCAATATCGGGTAGAGCCCGGCGAAACAAATCCTGGGCCTTGTGCCGGTCTGCCCGATAGTTGATTAGCCGGCCTTCCCCCCCAACAAGTTCCTCATAGGCCTTCATTCCGTGCCTCATTTTCGAGGATTGTCCATATGGTTAACAAAAATTAATCATATTGGCGGCGGGAAAGCAAACCGCTTTCTTTGCAAAAGAATGGCGTTTTCAGAGAGTTAGAGAAAATGTTCCGATGGGATGCGGCGTTGGCCGGTTGAGATGGGCTGCGTTTATGCGGCCAGCACTTCGCGGATTTTCTTGGCCAGGGCACGCTTGCGGTAGGGCTTTTTGATTAGCTCGGCACTAAGATTGCTGCGGTCGGGCAATTCGGCCAGATAGCCGGAAGTTAGCAGTATTTTCAGGCCCGGATGGTTTTGCCGCGCTTCCTTGGCAAGGGTGACGCCGTTCATGCCATGGGGCAGGACGACGTCCGAAAAAAGGAGATCAATGCTGGATGCCGTTTCCAAAATGCGCAACGCTGATGGCGTGTCTTTTGCTTCGAGCACCCGATAGTTGAGGCTGGTCAGGAGGCGTTTTACAAGGCTGAGCATGGCCACGTCGTCTTCGACGATGAGAATTGTTTCGCCGTTTCCTTCCAGCCCCTTCAGCATCGGCAGGGCCGTTTCGGAAGGGCTTTCCTTCTTTTTCGTTGTCGGCAGATAAATCTTTACGGTCGTTCCTTTGCCAGGACGGCTTTCAATGCGCACGTCGCCATTGGATTGCCGGATAAACCCGTAAACGACACTTAAACCCAGGCCGCTTCCCTTGCCAACGTCCTTGGTCGTAAAGAAGGGATCAAAAACATGGGCCAGATTTTTCTTCGGGATGCCGGCGCCGTTGTCCCGGACGGTGAGCAGGACATAACGGCCATGGGCAAGGTCCGCCTCTTTGGAATTTTTTGCGTCGATGGTGACGTTTTTGCTTGAAACCATCAGTTTCCCGCCTTTCGGCATCGCGTCCTGGGCGTTCAGGGAAAGGTTTAGAATGACACTTTCCAACTGGTTCGGATCGATCAGGATGGGCCAGAGGTCGTTGCCGGGGTCCGTTTGGATTTCGATGGCTTTGGCGAGGCTGTGTTCGAACAATTCCGTCATTCCGGCGATGAGCCGGTTTAAGTCCGTGGGCTTTGGTTCCAGGGCCTGTTTGCGGGAGAAAGCGAGCAGGCGCTGGGTGAGTGCCGCCCCGCGATCCGCTGCGCCAAGCGCCCGGCGGGCAAAATTATGGGTCGCTTCGTCATGGCTGCGTTCCTCCAGCAATTCCAGATTGCCGATAATCACGCCGAGAAGGTTGTTGAAATCATGCACGATGCCGCCGGCGAGCTGTCCGATGGCGTCCATCTTCGTCGCCTGGAGGAAGGCTTCTTCGGCTTTTTTGAAGGCGGTGATGTCCTGAAAGGCGGCGAGGACGGCTTCCTCTCCCCGAAAGGTCACGGGATGGGTGGACAGCAGGACGGTGATCGGCGTGCCGTCGGCTTTCTTCATTTTCAGCTCGTGCTCGCGAATGCCGCCATGCTTGCGGGTACGCTCGATGATGGCGGAACGGTCTTCCGGATTTTGATAAAAGTCCTTGGCGTGGGCGCCAATGATTTTTTCCACCGGCAGATCCAGGGCCGGGCCGACACGCGAATTGGCGAAGAGAATCTGTCCATCGGACAGGCGAGTGATGAGCAGCGGCAGGGGCAAGCCTTCGACGACGGCGCGGAAACGCTGTTCGCTTTCGCGCAGCGCCGTCTCGATCTTTTTTAGCTCGGAAACATCCTGGGCAACGGTCATCACCGCGTCTTCGTCATCGAAAGCGATGCGCGCGTAGGAAATGATGGCGGTCAAGGGTGTGCCGTCTGCGCTTTTCAGTCGCACTTCGCGGTCATTCAGGTGGCCGGTTTTCAGGACCAGCTTCATGATTTCTGTGCGTTCTTTCGGGTCTTGATAGAGGTCCAGACTTTGTTTCCCGATCAGTTCGCCGGGGCCGAAGCCGTAAAAGGCATTCGTCCAGGGGTTTATATAAAGGAACGTGCCGTCGGAAATCCGGTTGATGGAAATCGCAACCGGGGCGCGTTCGGAGATGTTGCGGAAACGGGCTTCGCTTTCACGGAGTTGGGCCTCGATCGCCTTGCGATCCGTGAGATTGTAGATTTGCGTAACAAAATAAAGCGGCGCGTCTTTCGAATCCCGTACCATGGAAACGGCCAGCAATGCCCAGACGACATGCCCGTCCTTATGGAAATAGCGCTTCTCTATCTGGTAGGTGGTAATCTCACCGGCCAGCATCTGCTTGTAGTAGGCGAGGCTTGCCTCAAGATCGTCAGGATGGGTAATCGCCTGAAAGTCGGTCGTCTTTAGCTCCGTTTCGCTGTAGCCGATCATCTCGGAGAGCGCGTGGTTCACCTTTAGCCATTTGCCCTCCAAATCAACAAGTGCAGTCCCGTGGGGGGCCATCTCGAAGGCGCTGCGAAAGCGTTCCTCGCTTTCACGAAGCGCTTCCTTCGAGCGCAGGCGCTCGGTGATGTCGACTGCCGATGTGAGGATAGCAAGATCGTTCTCATAGATAACGGGGTGAAGGGAAAGCAGGACGGTGATGGTCTCGCCGGTGCTTTTGCGCATCTCGACCTGATGATCGTTGATCAGGCCTTTCTTTTCGAGCATTTCGAAGAGCGCGTCCCGCTCTTCTGGCTTTGCGTAAAAGTCCCTGGCCTTGCGCCCACACAGAGCCGCCGGTGGCAGGCCGGTCAGCGTTTCGGTTTTTGCATTGGCGTAAAGGACCCTCCCATCCGTGGCGCTGGTGATGAAAAGCGGCAGGGGGGTCGCGTCAACGATGCTCCGCAGGCGGCGTTCGCCTTCGTTGCGTTGCCTCAGTTCCTCGCGGGTTTCGTTAAGGCCCGGGTCCTTTTGGCTGATTTTCACCGACCGGTTCCCCGTTGTGGGTGGTCCGAAGGGTTGTGGTCACGACAGACTGGACGGTGAGCGGCTAATTTCCCATTAATATTTGGGCCGATTGTTTGACAAGGTCCGGCGAAGCGTGTGCGGGCATGCGTTGCGCGAAAAACCGGCAGGTTTTGCAGGCTTTGCGAGATATTCCTTCCTGGTGTAGGGTTTCTCGAAATCGCGCTTTTAGCGCATGGAAAGGTGGGTTTGCCGGACCAGTGTCATCCAGTGCGATCCAGCGTTGTCCAAGGGGAAAAACACATGCCGGTCGGGAAATCTACGCAGCTGCTTTATCTTCTTTGCTTTGCTTTTCTGTTTGCGATGATGCCTTTGCCGGCTTTGGCTGGGGAGGCGGCCTTGAGCGGCGCCAATACGGCCTGGATCCTTACGGCTACAGCGCTGGTGCTGTTCATGACGCTTCCAGGGCTGGCCCTTTTTTACGGCGGGCTGGTGCGTGCAGAGAACGTGCTTTCCGTTCTCACCCATTGTTTCGGGATCGCCTGTCTCATGTCCGTTCTGTGGGTCGTCTGCGGCTACAGCCTTGCCTTTGGGGATGGTGGTGCGGCAAACGCATGGGTTGGCGGTTTCGGCAAGGCCTTCCTCGCCGGCGTTGGGGTTGATGCGATGGCGGGGGACATTCCAGAGACTCTCTTCATGATGTTTCAGATGACCTTTGCGATCATTACACCGGCGTTGATCGTGGGGGCCTATGTGGAGAGGATAAAATTTTCATTCGTTCTTCTGTTCAGCGGCATTTGGCTGATCCTCGTTTATGCGCCTGTCACCCATTGGATCTGGGGCGGCGGCTGGCTTGCCGATCTTGGCGTTATGGATTTTGCCGGCGGTCTTGTCGTCCATGCGACGGCGGGGGTAACGGCGCTGGTGCTGGCCGTGATGCTGGGTGGCCGCAAGGGATTTCCTGGTGACGTGAAGCCGCCTCACAGCCCGGGCGTCACGATGATCGGCGCCGCCATGCTGTGGGTCGGCTGGTTCGGCTTTAACGCGGGCAGCGCCCTGGCCGCCGACGGCAATGCCGCGATGGCGATGACGGTGACCCACATTTCCGCTGCGACCGCCGCGCTCACCTGGATGGCGTTTGAGTGGATCAAATATGGCAAGCCGAGCCTGATTGGAACCGTGACCGGCATGGTCGCCGGTTTGGCAACGATTACGCCGGCTTCCGGTTATGTCGGGCCGATGGGGGCACTGGCGATCGGGGTTGCCGCAGGGCTCGTCTGCTCCTGGGCGGTTCCCTTCATCAAGCAGACCGTGAAAATCGATGATTCGCTCGACGTTTTCGCCGTGCATGGTGTTGGCGGCATTCTCGGTATTCTGCTGACAGCCGTCTTCGCATCCACCGCATTTGGCGGCCTGGGCCTGCCGGAAGGGCGCACAATCCTGGACCAGTTCTGGGTGCAGGGCCTTGGCGTTGTCGCCACCGTCGGGTGGGCCGTGGTGGTGAGTGTTGGCATCGCCTTTCTTCTGCGCGCCCTGATCGGTCTTCGGGTCAGCGAGCAGGAGGAAACGGAAGGACTGGACATCACCACCCATGGCGAACGGGGCTATACCCTGTGAGGCATTTTGGATTGCCACCTGTTTGGAGAGGGGAAAAACGTCAATGAAACTCGTGATCGCTATTATCAAGCCATTCAAGCTCGACGATGTGCGCGAGGCCCTGACAGCACTTGGCGTTCAGGGGATGACCGTCAGCGAGGTCAAGGGATATGGCCGCCAGAAGGGCCATACGGAGATTTATCGCGGCGCCGAATATGCGGTTAGTTTCGTGCCCAAGGTCAAGATCGAGATCGTCGTTGACGACACCACCGCAGAACGGGCCATTGATACCATTCAGGAAGTTGCAAAAACTGGCCAGATCGGCGACGGCAAGATTTTTGTGCTCGACGTGGGACGCGCCACGCGCATTCGTACGGGCGAGACGGGGGAAGAAGCCCTTTAGCTTTTCCCTGTCTGCAGCGGCTTCTGGCACCGCTTAATACATCTTTTACGAGTGTTCTTTACTAAGAACACTCTCTTAGGGTGTATTTTTGGTGGTGACATGGCTTTGCTGGAGGCTCGTTCGGCGCGGTTCACGCGCAATCTGAGAAATTACCTTCTGGTCGGCGTCCTGTTCGGCGTTGGGTCGGGGGCGGGGGGCATCCTTGCTTGGGATGGACACTCCCTTGGCTGGTATCACACCGCCTTCGAGGCGGTTCCACTCTTCGTGTTGATCGCCCTGGCCTTTGGTCTGTGGGTGGCCTTTAAGATAGAGGCGGCCAACCGGGCAAGCCTTGGTGCCATCATCGACAACGCTTGGGACGCCATTTTTACCATTGATGCGAACAGCATCCTCCTCTCTTTCAATCCGGCGTGCGAAAAGATGTTTGGCTATCCTTCGGACAGGGTCATTGGCCGGAGCATCCGTCTACTCATGCCGGAATTCTGTCTCGGCGGGGAGGGAAACTGCGCCCGGAATTATCTGAAGACGAATGACGCGGGCAGCCCCTCCCATGAAGTAAAAGGCCGCCGTCAGGACGGAACGATCTTTACAATTGGCCTGACGGTGAGTGAAATACGGAGCCATCCTAGCGATTTATTTGTTGGCATCGCCCGGGACATTAGCAAACGCAAGCGGATAGAGAAGAAATTCCGCGAGAGCGACCGGCAGCTTCAGGGCATTCTCGATTACGCGCCGCTTTGTATTTCGCTGAAGGATCTTCGGGGTTGCTATATCTGGATCAATCGCCGCTATCAGGAGGTCTTCCAGGTGTCTCTGGAAGACGTGATGGGAAAGACGGCGCGCGAGGCGTTCCCGAACACAGCCGAGATGGCCGAAGAAAACGACCGCAAGGCCCTGGCGGGCCTTCTGCCGGCAGGGGGCTACGAAATTACCACCAAGGTGGATGGCGAAGAGCGGGTTTTTCTGAAATCGAAATTTATCCTTAGGGATGCGAACGGCCAGCCGACCGAAGTTTGCGGCATTGCTTCGGAAATCACCGGGCACAAGCAGATGGAACGCGCCCTGGAATTGCGCGGCGGCGAGATGGAGCGTCTCACGAAGGAACTAGGCCGCAGCGAACAGCGCCTGCAGGCGGTGCTGGACACCGCCGCCACGGGCATCATCACCATTGACGCGAAGGGAATTCTCCAGTCCTTCAACCCTTCCGCCGAGCAGATTTTCGGCTATGCGGCGGAAACGGTCATCGGTAAAAATATCCGCATGTTGATGCCCCCTTCGGATAGTGGACAGCACGACGGCTATCTGAAGCATTACCTGGAAACGGGCGAGAGGAAGATCATGGGCATCGGCCGCGATGTCGAAGGGCAGCGCAAAGACGGTAGCTATTTTCCGATGCATCTGGCCATCAGCGAGGCCATCTTGGACGACGGCAATCAGCGGATCTTTACCGGCATTGTGACCGATAGTACGGTGCGCAAACAGGCCGAAGAAGCCTTGCAGTCCGCGAAGGACGCGGCCGAAGGTGCGACCCGTACAAAGTCGGAATTTCTTGCCACGATGAGCCATGAGATACGTACGCCCATGAATGGCGTGATCGGCATGGCGGGCTTGCTGCTGGGGACGAAGCTGGACGATGAACAGCGCCAATATGCGGAAACCGTTCGCAAATCTGCCGACAGTCTGCTGGCGATCATCAACGACATTCTGGATTTTTCCAAGCTGGAAGCCGGCAAGCTTGAGCTTGAGGTCGTGGATTTTGATCTGATTGAGGTCGTTGAAAACATCGCCGAATTGCTGGGACCGCAGGCCATCGGAAAGGGCATTGATTTTGTCACTTTCTTCGCGCCGGACGTGCCTGCTTTCGTTCGCGGCGACCCAAGCCGGCTGCGTCAGATTTTGATGAACCTGGCCGGGAACGCTATCAAATTCACGAAGAAGGGGTCCGTGGCCATGGGCGTGACCGTTGTGAAGCAGGCGGCGGCAGGCTTGACCCTGCGCTTTGAAGTGATCGACAGCGGCATTGGTATTTCCAAGGAGGCGCAAGGGCATTTGTTTGAACAGTTTACCCAGGCCGATTCCTCGACGACACGCCGCTATGGCGGCACCGGCCTTGGCCTGGCCATCTGCAGGCAGTTGGTTCGACTGATGGAGGGCGAGATTGGAGTTGAAAGCGCGCCCAGAGAGGGCAGCAATTTCTGGTTCGAAATTTCCCTTGGGCGGCGGATGGAAAAAGACAGTCAGAAGATTGTTCCGTTGGAAGACCTTGCGGAATTGCACGCGCTGGTGGTCGACGATGCCGAGTTGAACCGGCGCATTTTTCGCAAGCAGTTTGAATCCTGGGGCATGAACGTTCATTGCGCGGAGGATGGCGAGGCGGCGTTGGCGATGCTTGTGGAGAAAATGGAAAAAAAGACGCCCTTCGACCTGATCGTTCTCGATCACATGATGCCGGACATGGATGGCGAGGAATTGGGCAGGAAAATTCGTGCGCGCCGGGAATTTGACGGAGCGAAGCTTGTGCTTGCCACCTCGATGGGGATGGCGGGGGAGGTCGCCCATTTTCGTGCCATCGGTTTCGATGCCTGTCTCACAAAACCGGTGCGGCAATCCGTTCTGTTCAACACGATCGCCGATTTGTTTGGCAAGCAGGCGGCGGCAAAGGGCGCGGGCATCGCAACGCGTGAAGATCCAGCGGGCAAGGACGCGGAAAATGCCGCGCAGCCTGTGCGACCGTTGCGCATCCTTCTGGCCGAGGACAACCAGGTCAATCAGTTGCTGGCATGCCTGATGCTGCAAAAGAAAGGGCACCGCGTGGATGCGGTGGGCAATGGCATTGAAGCCGTGAAGGCCGTCCAGACGATTCCCTACGACCTGATCCTCATGGACGTGCAGATGCCGGAAATGGGGGGGCTGGAAGCAACGGCGAAGATAAGGGCGCTTCCCGGCGGGGTTGCCACCATTCCGATCATTGCGTTGACAGCGAATGCCATGAAGGGGGACCGTGAAAGCTACCTCGCGGCCGGAATGGACGACTATGTTTCCAAGCCCATCGACGAGGAAAAATTGCTGCGCGTTCTGGCGCGATGGAGTGGTCCGGAAAAGAACGACAAGGCATCGCCACAGCTGCGCCCGCGTGGCAAAAAGCGGTCGCGCCAAGCGGGGTCGTCCCGGAACCCCTGATGGGTTCACCTGAAAGCCAAGGGGCTGCGCGCCTTCATATCCCGCCTAATTTGATGCAAATCAAACTTGGGAATTTCCTTTTGCCGCAGCGTCTATTGCCTTAACGTCAAGCTGGCATTCTGTCGGCAGAACGTATCGCGGAATGTCTTTAAAACGGAGCGTTTTTAAAAACGCACGATAAGAAAAAATGGAGGAGGGAACATGCAAGGCAACGTGTGCATCGTCACGCATGTGACCGCCCCGGTCGGGCAAGCGGGCGCGGATGCGCTGGCAGCCGGTGGGGCAAAGGTCGTTGTTAGCGATCCAATTTTTGCGAAGGAGGGCGATCGCCTGTCTTACGCCAAGGCGCATCCGCAACTGGAAGTGACCGCCACGTTTGATCCGGCAAAGCTGGTCGAGGAGGTGGTCGCAAAACATGGCCGTGTGGACGCGGTGATTTCGAGTGCGTCGCTGCAGCCGTCGCCGGCCCAGATCGAAAAGACGGATGTCGAAGATCTCCGCCATGCGCTGAACGTGCTTGCCGTCGAGCCTTTCCAGTTGGCGCAGGCTGCGGTCCCGCATATGAAGAAACAGAAATCAGGCAAGATCGTCTTTGTGACTTCGGATGCGCCACGCTATGGGCTTGCGAACCACACGGCGTATTGCACGGCCCAGGGAACGGCGAACGCGTTCATGGTCGCGCTGGCCCAGGAGGTTGCGGATTCGAACATCCAGGTGAATGCGATCGGATTGGGTGACACCGTCGCGCCGACGTATTTCCCAAAAGAGATGATCGGCGAGAGCACGGCCGAGAACCTGCTTGTTGAAAAGGGGCCGGCCATGCGGAAAGCGAAGCCGGAGGACGCCGGTGCGCTTGTCGCCTTCCTTGCCTCGGCGGGGTCGGATTTCATCGTCGGCGAGGTTATTCCGTTCGCCGGTGGCAGGATTTAAATAAAAAAAGAATCAGAGCTTAAGGAGGAAGCGAAGATGAACAGCAAAGTCTGTCTGGTTATCAACGGCACCGGCTATGGCGGTCCCGCCGCTACGAAGGCGTTGTTGGACGATGGGTGGAAAGTGTTTTGCAGCGATCAGGGTTTTGCCGATGCGGAAAGCCGCAAGGCTTTCACCGACGCGAACCCGGATGTCGAGATTATCGACGAACTGGAGCCGGAAAAGGCAATTGAGGCCGTCGTCAAGAAGGGTGGCCGGATTGACCTGCTTTTTTCCAATAGTTTCGTGGCGCTTTTCCCGGCGGCTGTGGAAACGGCTGGCGTTGATGCCTTCCAGAACTATCTGGAGGGGTTGACGATTGAACCTTTCCGTCTGGCCCGGGCGGCGATTCCACACATGAAGAAGCAGAAATCCGGCAAGATTATCTTCATGACGTCGGCGGGGCCGATAAAAGGCCTGCCGAATTTGACCACCTATTGCGCGGCGCGCGGTGGTGCCAACGCGCTGGCCAAATCCTTGGCCCAGGAGGTTGCTGCGGACAACATTCAGGTCAATGCGATCTGTCCGAATTTTGCAGAAAACCCGACGTATTTTCCGGCAGAAGCAATCGGGGTGGACTTCATGCAGAAGCTGGTTCAGGAGAACTGTCCGACAAAGCGTTTTGGCACGCCGGAGGAACTGGGCGCGCTGGTTGTGTATCTTGCCTCGGAGGGGTCGAATTTCACCACCAGTCAGATGATGCCGTTCGCGGGTGGCTGGGCCTGACGTGGAAAAGCGGGTTTGGCCGAATGAAATTCGGCTGAAATCAAAGGAGAAAAACCTCGAAATCGATTTTGATGACGGATGCACATTCGTGCTTCCGGCCGAGTTTTTGCGCGCGAAGAGTCCTTCCGCCGAGATACGCGGCCATGGGGGCGGCCCGGAAAAACTGGTCGGCGGGCGACGCCATGTCGGCATCCTGAGCGTGACGCCGGTCGGCAATTACGCCATACAGATTTCTTTTGATGATCTGCACGATACCGGCATCTATTCGTGGGATTATTTGTACGAGCTGGGATCTTGCCAGGAAGAATTGTGGCAGGCCTATCTTCGCCGTTTGGAAGAAGAAGGGGTCAGCCGCGATCCGTAAAAGGAAGCCCAAGTTTATTCTATGACAATCTTTGGTGCCGGGTGCGTGGGCTTGCGCGCGGTTGCATCTATTTTTTCGAGCAGCTGATCGACGATACGAAAATAGGTGGTCGCTACGGCGCTGTCCGGTGCGGTAACGATGATCGGCGTTCCCGCGTCCGCCGTTTCGCGTATGGCAAGATCAAGTGGGACCTCGCCCAGAAAATCAATGCCCAGTTCTTTCGCTGCCATATGTGCGCCGCCGTGACCGAAAATTTCCGAGCGTCCGTCGCAGTTCGGGCAGGTGAAATAACTCATGTTCTCGACAAGGCCCAGGATCGGCACGTTCATTTTTTKAAACATGGCGATGCCCTTTCGTGTGTCGAGAAGGGCAATATCCTGAGGCGTTGAAACGATGACCGCGCCGGTCAGAGGAATGCGTTGCGTGATGCTGAGCTGGGCATCGCCGGTCCCCGGAGGCAGATCAAGGACGAGAACGTCCAGATCCCCCCAGGCGACATCCTTGATCAGATTCTCGATGGCGCCCATGACCATGGCACCGCGCCAGATCATCGGAGTTGCTTCCTCGACGAGAAAGCCGATGGACATGCAGCCAATTCCGTAAGCCTGCATCGGCACCAGACGTTTGTCGTCCAGAAGGGTGGGCATGCCCCGGATGCCAAGCAGGCGGGGAAGGGAGGGGCCGTAAACGTCCGCGTCCAGCATCGCCACCCGTTTCCCACGCTTGGCCATGCCGACCGCCAGGTTCACGGCGGTCGTTGATTTGCCGACGCCGCCCTTGGCGGACGAAACGGCAAGGACGGCACGAATACCGGGAAGGGGGAACGGCTGTTCCATGGGCTTGCTCCTTTGCGCCGAACCATTTCATGGCGAACCATTGCATGGTGAGGTGTTGCTTGTTGCGAAATTTATCCCATCAACTCACGGATATAGTTGGGCAGGGCAAAGGCGGCAAGGTGAATGTCGGGGTTGTAGTAGCGGGTGGCAATCCCGGAAGACGCATAGCGATCTTCGATGCAGGCCTTTGAAACGGCGCGGTTTTTATGGGTGAGACTGCCCCAGCCCAAGGCCATGAAGCCGCCGCTGTAGGTTGGCACCGGGACGACGTAGAAGCCGTGGTCCGGAAAAAGGGCGTGCAGATGCCCATGGACAATGCGCGCCTCCTCACCCTGGACGAAAGGCACGCCGCTTTGGGTGATGAGGACGCCGTTTTCGGTAAGGCAGCGCTTGCAATTCGCATAAAATTCTTTTTGGAAGAGGGCCGCTGCCGGGCCGATGGGGTCGGTTGAATCGACAACGATTACATCGAAGCGCGCGTCTGTTTTGGCAACGAATGCCGTGCCATCCTGGATAAGAATTTCGGTGCGAGGGTCTTCAAATGCGCCCGCAGAAAGCGCCGGCAAATATTTTTTTGAAACCGCAATCACAGCCGGGTCAATCTCGACCATCGTTGCTTTTTCAATCGGGTGCTTCAGGGTTTCTTTCAGAGCGCCACCGTCGCCGCCGCCGATAATCAGGACGTTTCGGACGTTGCCATGGGCGAAGATCGGGGGATGGATCAGCATCTCATGATAGAAAAATTCGTCGGCTTCTGTCGTCTGGATGACGCCATCCAACGCCAACACCCGACCGAATTCACCGTTTTCAAAGACGATCAGATTCTGGCAGTCGGTTTTTTGGTGGTGGAGAACGCGGTCCATTTTCAGCCGCAGTCGGACATGAGGGTGCAGCGTCTCTTCAAACCACGCATCTGTCACGGCGGCATCCGTCACGGTGTCAGGCCCCGCCGTTGCTCGTGGGTCTGGACTCTTGCCGGGTGCAGGGCTTCCCGTAGGGCCGGCAGCGCTCGATAGGGGTCGCAGGCACCGCACATGAAAATATCGAGGGCGGCATAGCCTCGCTCTGGCCAAGTGTGAATGCTGATATGGGATTCGGCAAGTATGGCGACGCCGGAGATGCCGCCGCTTGACGGAAAGCGATGTAGCCGTATGTCGAGAAGGGTGGCGCCCGCCGCCATGGCGGCCTTGCGAAAGGCGCGCTCGATCACATCTGCCCGATCCAGGTTGTTGCAGTCCCAGAAATCGGCCAGAACGTGCCTGCCGGCAAAAACCTGGCCGTCCTCTTCAATAAAATAATCTGGCGTTGACGTTACGGTCGTTGGCATGCCCGTCGTTAAACGCGGCCTCGAGCGAGGAAATTCCTGCTCAAGCGAAGGTGGCATGGTTGCAACGGATGGCCTTTGTGCCATTGCAGGCGCCTCTACCTAGAATCTGAGATATGGGCGCGTTGTTTCGCGCATTGCCGAAAGGATTGCAAGGCAAAAATCCGTTTATTTGGCGGCGGTCTGACAGGGAAAGCGAGGCGGCGTTCGTCGCGGGGGTACAAATAAAAACCGGATAGAAAACGCACCGCGCGGATGAACCGAATGCGGCACCTCTTGCAAGAAATAGAGAAAGCTATTGACGGAAAGACGGTTAACAAGAAGAATATTCGCGGGCAAATTAGAAGAAAAAAAAGTAAAGTTGCAAGCATAGGCTTTCAATTAAATCACCGGTTACTTTGCACACTGTGCACCTTACCTTTGATGGCGGACGTATTGTGATGGCTCTTCTTCTGGTTGTAAGTGGCAGTCGATTGTGGCGGTAGACGATCCATCCCCGCCGGATTTAGCGCTTCTTCCCCTGGTGCCGATCGAGGCGGAAATTACCCTCCTTTCGGGCGAGGCGATTTCGCAAACCGCTCCGGATTTTCTCGACCCCCTGTTCGATCCTGCGTTCGACTCTGACCTGGATGGTTTTGATCCGGACGCCGGCGACACTTATGGAGGGGGGGCAGATTTTCTTGCGCCGGTCGAGGCGGCGGCAGATATCTTTTCTACGGAGAATTTGTCTGCGGAGGGTCTGGTTGCCGGCGGGCCGCGCGTCTTCGATCCTTTTTTCCAAGACCCCGACGCCGCACCGATGGATGCAAGCGGCGTTTCCGATTCTGACGGGGCGTTGCGTTTCACCTTCACCAATCCTGCCGAGGCTGAATTCTTTGCCGAGGGGGAATTGCGTGGCGTGGGCTTTTTCGCCGAACCGGCACCGTTTGTTGCGTCCTTCGACGCGCCCCTTTTTGAGCCTCTCCCCAGTTCACCGCCGCCGGTGCTTTCCGGTGTAACCCGGATTGGTGGCAACGGCGAGGATCACCTGACCGGCACGCCGCAAAACGATTTTCTGGATGGCGGCGGCGGTGCGGATTTTCTTGAAGGGTTCGCTGGCGCGGATTTTCTAAATGGCGGTTCGGGGGATGACATTCTTGATGGCGGCGCAGGCGCGGATCATCTGGCAGGCGGCCTGGGGGATGATCTGTATCGCCTGGACGATCCAGAGGACGTTGTCTTTGAGGCGGTCAGTGGCAGCGTTGGTGGTTTCGACAGCGTCGAGGTGGGCAACCCGTTGATTGCGGCCATCGGCGCGGGGTCGGCGCCGGCGACCTTTGTGTTTGCTGGGGGGCCGCTTGACGGGCGCGTTGCGACCGACAGCGCGCATCTTTTCTTTATCAATGACGGCATCGAGGCGCTTCATCTGCTGGATAGCGCGCCGGCGAACGCGATTGGCAATGGCGAGGCAAACACGCTTACCGGAAATGCCGCCGCGAATTTTCTGTGGGGAGAGGCGGGCGACGACTTCCTTTTCGGGATGGGTGGTGACGACATTCTGGCGGGCGGGTCGGGGGATGATTTCCTTGACGGCGGCAGTGGCGATGACGCTTACCATTTCTATGGGGACGAGACCGGATTCGATGTCATTGCGGATGGATCGGGCGTGAATTTCGCACGCCTGCTGGATTTCTCAGGGACAACCGAAGCTGTCGGTGGCCTTGACGGCAATGGCGATCTCACCATTTTCGCCCATGATCCGGCCGCGTCCTTCGTGCTTTTCCAGCCACTCTTCCGCGTGGAGGGCTATGGCGCCAATTCGGGGGCGTTCGCGGGCGTTGAACTGGATGGCGTCTTCTTTGCGACCGGCGATCTCATCGTTTAGGTAATCGCATCGTTTAACCCTTGATGTCCGGAGCCGTATCCGCCGATGGGATGAGAACTTTTCCCGGGTTCAGAATGGCATCCGGGTCCATGGCGCCTTTCAGCCGCTGCATCATTTCGATCTCGACCCTGGATTTATAGCGTTGCAGCGCGGCGCGTTTCATTTGTCCGATTCCGTGCTCGGCGGCAAAAGACCCCCCCATCGCAACCGCCAAATCGTGGACCCATGCGTTGACGGTCTCCCATTGTGCCAGAAAGGCGGTTGTGTCCATGCTCGGGGGCTGACTCAGATTGAAATGCAGATTGCCGTCACCAGCATGGCCAAAGGCGACGATGCGAACGCCCGGAAGCTTTTCGGTAACCAGGGCCGTTGCCCGGTCCATGAATTCCGGAATTTTTGAAATGGGCACCGACACGTCGTGCTTGATGCTGCCGCCTTCATGTTTTTGGGCCTCAGGCAGGGTCTCGCGTAACCGCCAGAAGGCGTTTTTCTGTTCGATTGTTTCGGCAATCGCGGCGTCCTGAAGGACGCCTTGTGCATGCGCTTTTTCCAAAAGAGTTACGAGAAGCGGCGCCAACCCGTTGCCGCTGACCGGTGCGCCGGCGGCAGCCGGTGCGGTGCATTCAAGCAGCACGTACCAATCGTGCCGGGCGGCA
Organism: Rhodospirillaceae bacterium; assembly: GCA_002746255.1. NCBI lineage: Bacteria > Pseudomonadati > Pseudomonadota > Alphaproteobacteria > Rhodospirillales > Rhodospirillaceae > Rhodospirillaceae bacterium. The sequence continues at coordinate 43,184 of NVWO01000001.1, forward strand.
AGGGGGTCGCGGGTGCCGGGAATATGCGCCAGGACGAAATCAAGTCCGATGCGCGGTAGAAGTTCGAAGGTCGCGAGCGCCGGGCCGGCGACGGCTTGGGCCAGGTTCAGCAAGGCGATGGCCGCCTTTGGGTCGGGCACGGCGACAAACGCGGTGGCGATTTCTCCGGGTGCCGGGAAAAGTTTGAGGACGGCTGCCGTGACAATCCCAAGGGTTCCTTCGGCGCCGATAAAAAGCTGTTTTAGATCGTAGCCGGTGTTGTCTTTGCGCAAGCCTCGAAGGCCGTCCCAGATGCGGCCATCGGCGAGCACGACTTCCAGCCCAAGGACAAGTTCGCGCGCATTGCCATAGCGCAACACCGCGTTGCCGCCGGCATTCGTGGAAAGCACGCCGCCGATCTGGGCGCTGCCCTCGGAGGCGAGGCTTAAGGGAAACAGGCGATCCGCGCTTGCCGCCGCCGCCTGGACATCGGCCAGGAGGCATCCCGCTTCGACGGTCATCGTATTGTTGGCGGGGTCGATCGCGCGGATGCGGTTCATCCGGCCAAATTGCATGAGGATTTCATTGCCCGGCCCTTGCGGTGTTGCGCCGCCAACCAGGCTTGTGTTGCCCCCCTGAGGAACGATTGCAATCGCGTGTTGCGCACAGATGCGGACCGCTTCGGCAATTTCTTCCGTCGATTTTGGACGCGCGAGGCCGAGTGCCTTTCCCTTGTAACGCCCCCGGGCATCGACAAGGTGGGGGGCCAGGGCCGCCATGTCCTCGGACCAGCCTTTGGGTCCGAGGGCTGTGGCCAGGGCCGTGACGCCTTTTGCGGTCCGGTCATTCGGCATTGCCGCCTCTTTCTTCTTTTGGGGCGGCGGCGCGGCGCAGGCGGTCGTTGATGGCAACGCCCAGGCCTTCTTCGGGGATCGCCATGACGGCGATTGCCTGAAAGCCGGACCAGTCGAGTTCGTGCAGCTGATTGTATAAATTTGCGGCGGCTTCGCTTAAATCGCCGTTTGGGCTCAAATTGCGTTCGGCCGCGAAACCGGAAATGGCATGGGAACCGAAGGAAAGCAGCGCCTCGCCCGGCGCGACGGATTTCACATTCAAACGCATTGGGATGGAAGGGGCGTAATGCCGGTCCGCCATGCCGGGGGAACGCGGTTTTTTAAGATCGCCCGGCGTTGCCTTTTGCAAAGCGCCAATTTTCTGGGTGAGCATTTCTTCGGTGATGGCGCCGGGGCGGAGCAGGCAGGGGGTGTTGCCGCTAAGGTCCAGCACCGTCGACTCGATGCCGATTTTGCAGGGGCCGCCATCGAGAATGAGGTCGAGCGCTATGCCGAGGGAAGCGGCGACATGCCCGGCCGTCGTCGGACTGACGCCGCCAGAGCGATTGGCGCTTGGCGCGGCGATGGGGTGCGGGATTTGTCGCAGCAAGGCCTGGGCAATGTCGCTGTCCGGCGCGCGGAGGGCAACGGTTGGCAAATTGGCGCTTGTGACTTTGGAGACCGGCGAATTTTTTAGCCGCTTTAGAACGAGGGTCAGGGAGCCGGGCCAGAAAGCTTTGGCAAGGCACCGTGCCCGGTCATCAAACACCGCTACTTTTTCCGCCGCCGCAAGGTCGGCGATGTGGACAATCAGGGGGTTGAAGGAAGGGCGGGATTTGACCGCAAAAATCCGTGCGATGGCGGCATCGTTTGTCGCGTCGCCGCCGAGGCCGTAGACGGTTTCTGTCGGAAAGGCGACCAGGCCGCCTTCGCGTAGAAGGTCGGCGGCGCGTTTCAGATTTGCCGGCGTCGCCGGTTTGATTCGGGATTGCAATTCGTTCACGGGTCATCTCCGGCGGGTTGGGGAGGGAGTGTAGCGAAATTTTGCCCTTTCGGTCACCGTCTCGGGTGACGCGATGCCGGTGATAGCTTTTTCCGTCTTTGGGGGCCTTTTGCGGCGGGACCTGGGAAATTTTTCAGAGAACTAAAACGCCGCTTATTTTGCAGTGCAAAATTTTTAGGGGTGATTTTGGCCCGAATTTGCAGCAGCCATATTTTTGGGCGGCGGCGAGATATCCGTTGTTTTTGTAAGGGTTTGCAGGGCTTTTTTTGCACATACTTTTGCGCCAGCGGCCTTTTTTTGTTGCGGCGCACCAATAAGCAGGGTATGGTCCGCTGCATTAAGGCTTGCGGCGGCATCTTTCTCCCCTGGAACTTCGCCGCCGCATCCTCATCTTAAGTGTATCCTCCCTTAACGACTTCGGGGCCGCACAAATGCGGCCCCGCTTTTTTTTGTTCTTTTGCCGTCTTGCCGCCATCGCCACGGGGGCCGTTTCCAGCATTTTGGATGTTTGTGGGCGTTTACCATATTGAAGTGTTTTCGAAGCCTTCCCGATCCTTTATCTAGATAAGGGTGCATCGGTGGAAATGCCGGGCAGGTTCAGGGAGGCGACATTCAATGGCTCACATTCTGCTTGCGGAGGACGATCAGTCGATGCGGGAATTTCTTGCCCGCGCTCTTCGCCGCGCAGGCCATGTTGTCGAGGACGTCGGCGATGGCGATGCGGTTATCCGCCTGATTAAGGACGAGACGGATTTTGATCTTCTGCTGGCGGACATCGTGATGCCGGGGGTGGACGGCATCGAACTTGTCCAACGCGTTTCCGGAAAATTCCCGAAAATAAAAATCATGTTGATTACCGGTTTCGCCGCCGTCTCGGTGCGCGCCAAAGAAACGTTAGGCACCAAGACGAAGGTGCTTTCGAAGCCTTTTCACCTGAAGGATCTGATCCAGGAGGTCGAGACGGTTCTCGCCGCCTGAGATGTCTGGGAGAGGGCTTGCAAAGCGGTTGCGTTCCGTCATAATCGCCCGCGCCTGGCGTGAAAACGCGCCTTCAGAAAGGCGTCACAAGGGCGGTTAGCTCAGCGGGAGAGCGCTGCGTTGACATCGCAGAGGTCACTGGTTCAATCCCAGTACCGCCCACCATTCCCTCCGCCATTTCCCCCGCCATTCCTGATGACGGACCCCGCGTTACAGCCCGGCGTTTTCGATTAGCGATCTGGCGGTATGCCTTGCCTGTTTCGCGGCGCCGCGTTCGCCCGCAACATGGGCCATGACGATGGCCCCTTCCATCAACAGCATCAGTCCGGCGGCCAGTTCCCGGGGGGAGGCCGCGCCGGCGCGAGCGGCAAGTTCGCGCAGATATTTCAGGACCTGGTGTTTGTGTTCGCCTGCGGCAACGTAGATTGGGTCCTGGGGTGCGGCATATTCGGCGGCGGCGTTGATAAACATGCAGCCGGAAAAAGCCTCCTCGCCGAACCATTCGTCCAGCACGTCGAAGACGGCCAGCAATTGCGCCTTCGGTGACGTGGCCCGCGCGTCAACCCGACTGGCGAGACGCTTGCGAAAGGCCAGGTCGCGATATTGAAGAACGGCGAGGATCAACGCGTCCTTCGATTTAAAATGCTTGTAGAGGGTCATCTTGGCGACGCCGGATTGGGCCAGGATGCGGTCGATTCCTGTCGCGTGGTACCCGTCTTGATTAAAAAGTTTCAACGCGGTCTCGATCAGGACGTCGCGGCGGCTGGGTGTCATGGGAGCCTCCTTTTCCACATCTATATATACCATTCTGTCTAGTTTCAAGGGTCTTTCCGGGCCGTCAGAAAGGAAATGCGCCGGGCTCTGCGGCATCGACGTTTTAAATTTTCTTGCCTTCCTCCGGTAAGGGCGCTTGACAGAACAGACAAGTCTGTCTATTGCTGCCCTTACGGACCCTGGCTCTGGTCCTGTTTGCGAAAGACGCAAGCCATTGAGACTTTCGGAAAACACCCTTTCGGAGAGGCCCTATGTTTAGGAGAAAACACATGTCCAATTTTCCCCACGCCGCCCGGCAGCCCTTTTGGACGCGCCTTGCTTTGGCTCTGGCGTTTGTCCTTGTTCTGACCCTTCCGGCCGCGCGCGCCGATGCCGAGACGCCCCGACCGGCCGGCCCGGACGTGCCGGTGACCCAGACCCTTCATAAAACGGTCGAGATCGACGGCCTTAAAATTTTCTACCGCGAGGCGGGTCCAAAGGGAGCGCCGGTGGTGCTGTTGCTGCACGGGTTTCCAACGTCTTCCCATATGTTCCGCAACCTCATTCCGGCCCTTGCGGATCGTTATCATGTCATTGCCCCGGACTATCCGGGTTTTGGTAACAGCGACATGCCGTCGGTCGAGACGTTTGATTACAGCTTCGACAATTTGGCCAACGTCGTTGAAGCCTTTACCGAAAAGCTTGGCCTTGAACGCTATAGCCTCTACGTCATGGATTACGGCGCGCCGGTCGGGTATCGCCTGGCCACCCGCCATCCCGAGCGCGTCGAAGCCCTGATTGTTCAAAATGGCAATGCCTATGCGGAGGGTTTGCGCGAATTTTGGGACCCGTTCCGGGCCTATTGGAAGGACCGCAACGCGGAAACGGCGAAGCCGTTGGCAGGTTTTTTGAAGACCGAGGTGACGAAGTGGCAATACACCCACGGCACCCGCCACCCGGAAACAATCAGCCCAGACAACTGGGCAGTCGATCAGGCGTTGCTGGATCGGGCAGGCAATCAGGCGGTGCAATTGCAGCTTTTCTACGATTATGGCTCAAACCCGCCGCTCTATCCGGCATGGCAGGCCTATTTCCGCAAACACCAGCCGCCGACTCTGGTGGTCTGGGGTAAGAATGATTTCATCTTTCCCGCAGAAGGCGCGCACCCTTACAAGCGGGACCTGAAAACGATCGAGTTTCACCTTCTCGACACCGGCCATTTTGCCCTTGAGGAGGACGGCCCGGTGATCGCTTCCCATATCCGCCGTTTTCTTACGACGCATCTTCAGGCCCAGCTTCGCTAAAGATAGCCTCTGCCCCCCCCCCGGTGACCGTGCGTGCCAAGCCCGGTTACCGGGCGCGTTCCTTATTTTCCGGTGATTTAACGTGAATTTAAGTCTTTTTGTTGCAGACTATCGCACCCCATTGTGTGTCTGGCATCGGCCAGAGCAGGGGGAGGAAACATGTCACTCGCTGCTGCATTTCGGCTTTTTAGCCAGGGAAGAGATCACGCTGCGCCCGCGCCGTCACGGCTGCGCGCCTGGTGGCAGGGCCAGGCATCGCAATCGCTGCCGCCGGCGGGTGTTTCTGTGGAAAGCACCGAGCTTGCGGAAGGCACCGAGGAAACCCATTGCCCGGACCTTGAGTGTGCAAGCAGCGCCGAAGGCGCGCCGGATCCGTGGTCACAGGAACGTCTGGCGCTTCTTGCCGAATTGTGGGGGCCGGGATTTACGTCGCCGGGCGGCGAGGAATTTGCAATCGAACTTATCAAACCGCTGGCACCGACGTCGGCGATGAGCCTGCTTAATCTCGACGCGCATCTCGGCGGCAGTGCGCGCACGATTGCCAATGTTTACCAAATGTGGGTGAACGCCTTTGAAGCGGACGAAAGCCTTGCCAGGATCGGCATGGAAATGTCGGAAAGAGAAGGGATGGTGAAGCGCGCGCCGGTTGAGTTTTGCAACCGTGAAGCCCTTGGCGAGCGGCTGACCGAGGATCGGCGTCAGTACGATTGTGTCTTTTCAAAAGAGGGGTTTTACCGTGTCGAGAACAAGGACGCGCTTTTTGAGGCCATCTACAAGCATATGAAGCAGAACGGCCAGTTCCTTTTTACGGATTACGTTTTGCCGGAGGGTGGTGAGGCAAGCCCCAAGGCGGTGGCCGGGCTGGCTTCGGAAAAGGGAGCGCCGCATCTCTGGACTGTCAAACAGACCCTGAAATCCATTGATCGATTTGAGTTTGAGGTGCACATCTCTGAGGACATGACGGATCGCTATCGGGGGATGATCGTGCGCGCCTGGGCAAATTACCTGGGACATCTGAAGCGGCACCCGCAGCTTACCCCGGCCATGGGGGAAGCCTTGCTCCGGGAGGTGGAAATCTGGGTCCGCCGGGTGTTGGCTTTTGACCGTGGCGGGCTTCGCGTCCATCGCATTCATGTCGTCAAGCGGGCTTCGGGTGCCTTCTGAGGGGCGGACGGGGCGGATATGCCGCGGGGCGCGGGTAAAAACCGGACCCGGCAATTGACAGGGCGGCCCACCCTTCCTATGGTGGCTGCGATTTTTGAGTTTCCCCAATCTAGAGCGGCGCGGCAGAACGATGAAAGTTGTGAATTCTCTCAAGACGGTAAAGAACCGGCACAAGGATTGCCGACTTGTGCGTCGGCGCGGTCGCGTCTACGTCATTAACCGCACCAATCCGCGTTTCAAGGCCCGCCAAGGCTAGACCCGTTCCAGGGCTGGACCTAGTAGCCCGGCGTCCTTTTCTTCTTTTCTGATTCTTTTCTGGCCCGTCCTTCATTCGGTCGGCCCCTACCTGCATTTGCCGCCCTTTGGGCTCGTGCATTTGCCGCCCTTTGGGCGGGGGCGTAGAGTGCCTGCTTCGACGTGTGCCGCGGGCCGATGACCGGACCGATGGGGAAGGCTTCGTAGAAGGCTTAAGGGAATGCAACTTCCACAATCGGACGCAGAGATTCTTTCACGGCGATCGCAAATCCTTTCGGATCTGTCTGTGATCCTTGCCGCCGATTGCATCATCACGGACCCAGACGGGCTTTCCGTTTATGAGACGGATGGCTTGAGCGCCCATCGGCAACGACCGCTTGCCGTCGTTCTGCCGAAGACCACGGGTGAAATTTCCAATGTGCTTTCTTATTGCCATGCCAGCGGCGTCAAAATCGTGCCGCGTGGTGCGGGCACCGGGGTTTCCGGCGGGGCGTTGCCTCTGGCCGATGGCGTGTTGCTGGGGCTTGGGAAGTTAAACCGGATTCTTGACATTGATTTTGCCAATCGCTGCGTCGTTGCGCAGCCGGGGGTCACCAATCTGGCAATCACGCAGGCTGTTGAGAAAGAAGGCTTCTTTTATGCGCCGGACCCCTCCAGCCAGCTTGCGTGCAGCATCGGTGGCAATGTGGCGGAAAATGCAGGCGGGATTCACTGCCTGAAATACGGCATGACGACAAACAATCTGCTTGGCCTTGAGGTTGTGCTGATGGACGGCCAGATCGTTCGTGTCGGCGGTCGCCACATGGACGCGCCCGGCTATGATTTTCTGGGAATTTTTACCGGTTCCGAAGGGCTGCTTGGGGTGATTACGGAAGTCACGTTGCGCGTGCTTCCAAAGCCTTCGAGCGTGCGCGCGATGGTGCTTGGTTTTCCGAGTCACAAATCTGCCGGCGATTGCGTCGGTGCCATTATTGCCGCCGGGATTTTGCCCGCAGCGCTGGAACTGATGGACAAGGGGGCGGTGGCGGCGACGGAGGCTTTTGTCGCCTCTGGTTACCCGAAGGACGCCGAAGCCGTTCTTATTGCCGAACTGGACGGGACGGCGGCCGAGGTCGATGATCTGTTGGCGCGGGTCGCGTCCATTGCCCGTGGTTTCGACGCTGTTGTCGCCGGGTTCAGCGAAAGCGAAGCGGATCGCAAGCGCCTGTGGGCGGGACGTAAATCCACCTTTGGTGCTGTCGGCAGGCTGGCACCGGATTGTTATGCGCTCGACGGGAGCATTCCACGCGCCAGACTGGCGGAGGTTTTTCTGCGCACGGGCGAGCTTGCAAAGGCCCATGGCCTGCGCGTGGTGAACGTCTTTCATGCGGGCGATGGCAATCATCATCCGCTGATTCTTTTCGATGCGAACGTGCCGGGGGACCTGGAGAAGGCGGAGGCCCTGGGGGCAGAAATTCTGAAGCTGACGGTTGCGGTCGGCGGCGCGCTTTCCGGTGAGCACGGCATCGGCATTGAAAAGCGGGACCTGATGGGTCTGATGTTTTCCGAAATCGATCTTGATCAGCAACAGCGCGTCAAATGCGTCTTCGATCCGAAGTCGCTGTTGAATCCGGGAAAGATGTTTCCGATTTTGCACCGTTGCGCCGAATTGGGAAAGCTGCACATGCACGGGGACAAGATGCCGTTCCCAGACTTGCCGCGTTACTGATTTGGGCGCGCAGTTCCCCCGGGACGAAAAAGACGTGGCAGCGGCCCTGGGTGAGGCGCTGGCCAATGACGGCGCCTTTGAAATCGTCGCCGGCGGCTCAAAGCGCGCCCTGGGGCGGCCGGTGGAAGCGGCTGAAATTCTTGATGTTTCCGGGCTTTCCGGGGTGACGATGTATGAGCCGGAGGAGCTTGTTTTCACGGCCCGGGCCGCGACACCTATGGTTGAGATCGAAACGCTGCTGCGCGGTCATGGCCAGCAGCTTGCCTTTGAGCCGCCCGATTACGGGCCCCTTCTTGGCACGCCACCACAAAAGGCGACCCTGGGCGGGGTGCTGGCCTGCAACCTTTCCGGTCCGCGCCGTGTGAAGGCGGGGGCGGCGCGCGATCATTTTTTAGGCTTTCGGGCCGTGAGTGGCCGGGGCGAGATTTTTAAAGCCGGTGGCCGCGTCGTGAAAAACGTGACCGGCTATGATCTTTCGAAACTGATGGCGGGCTCCTTCGGGACCCTTGCCGTGTTGCTGGAGGGAACCCTGAAAGTTGAACCGGCACCGGAAAAATCGCGCACCGTTCTGATCTATGACCTCGACAGCCTGACGGCGGCCATCGCGATGGGGGAGGCTCAGGCGACGCCGAACGAAATTTCCGGTGCCGCGCATCTTCCGGCCGCAGTGGCTGCGAAATCGGCGGTCGATTTTGTCGCGTCCCCCGGGGTTTCGGTTGTCGCCCTTCGCGTTGAAGGGCCGGGTCGGTCCGTGGGATTGCGCGCGGAAGCCTTGCGCAAGCTGGGTGCGCGTTTTGGCGAGACGGCAGAATTGCATAGCGCATTTTCGGCCATGTTCTGGAAGGAAGTGCGCGATGTGCACTATTTTGCAGGCGAGACATCGCGCATTGTGTGGCGTCTTTCGCTGCCGCCGGCGGCGTCCCGGGAAACGGTCCGTTCTATTCTCAGCCAGGTGGAAGAAGGCGACGTTTTCAGCGATTGGGGTGGGGGCCTTGTCTGGCTTCGCGTGCCATCGGGGGCCGGGGCGTTTGCGTCTCTCGTTCACAAGGCGGCGATCGACGCCGGGGGGCACGCGCTTCTTGTGCGCGCGCCGGTGGAAACGCGGCAAGCCATGCCCGTTTTTTCGCCCTTGCCCGAAGCCATGCATGGCTTGACGGAACGCATGAAAGCCGCCTTCGATCCCAAGGCCATCCTGAACCCCGGCCGTATGTATCCAGGAATTTGATATGCAAACGGCGTTCACCCTTGCGCAATTGGCAGACCCCGATGTGGCCGAGGCAAACCGCATTTTGCGCAGTTGCATTCATTGCGGCATGTGCCTTGCCTCATGCCCAACCTATGTTTTAAGCGGCGACGAGCGCGACAGCCCGCGCGGGCGTATTTACCTCATCAAGGAATTGCTGGAGAAGGACGCGCCCCCTTCGGCCTCTTGCGTGCGCCACCTTGATCGCTGTCTCGGCTGTATGGCGTGCGTGACGGCCTGTCCTGCCGGGGTGGATTATGAAGGCCTGCTTGCGCGGGGTCGCGCGCGCATCGCAGCGACGGCGGCCCGGCCCTTTCCCGAGCGACTTTGGCGTGGGTTCCTTGGTCACGTGTTGCCGTGGCCGGGGCGTTTTCGCGCGTTGCTGCGTCTAAGCCGGCTTGGCCGCCCATGGCTGGTTCATCTGCCGGGGCGTCTTGGCCGCGCCGTTGCACATGTGCCCCGGCATTTGCCGTTGCGCGCCGATCTTGCCGGGCCGGGCGTGCATGAGGCGAAAGGCGAACGCCGTCGCCGGGTGCTTCTTTTGGAAGGCTGCGTTCAGAAAAGTTTGCGGCCGGCCATCCATGGGGCAAGCGTGCGGCTTCTCACCCGCCTTGGCTGTGAGGTGGTGGTGGTAAAAGGGGTGGGGTGTTGCGGGGCGACCCTTTTGCATCTCGGCGACGCGCCGGGCGCAAAGGCGCTGGCCCGAACGAATCTGGATTGCTGGATGGCGGCAATCGGGGCAGGCGATGACGCCGGGGATGCTTATGACGCCATTGTCATCAACGCTGCCGGTTGCGGAACGATGGTGAAGGACTATGCTGATCTTTTCCGCGACGATCCGGCCTATCTGGAAAAGGCGGCGCGGGTTTCGGCCCTTGCCAAAGACATCAGCGAGATTGTGACGGACCTTGGTGTCGCGCCTTTGCACGCGGTGCCGGCTGGTTTTACAGTCGCCTATCAATCGGCCTGTGGCCTTCATTACGGCCAGGGGATTGGCGATCTGCCGTCCCGGCTTCTTGAACAGGCGGGCTTTGCGGTTGTGGCGTTGGCCGATCCGGACCTTTGCTGTGGCAGCGCCGGACCCTATAGCCTGCTGCAGCCGGATTTTGCCGAGGGCCTGCGCGCGCGGAAACTGCAGGCCATTGCCGGCGTGCAGGCGGACGTCGTCGCCACCGGCAACATCGGCTGCCGCGATTGGCTTGCCGGGGGCAGCGCCCTTCCATTCGTTCATGTGGTCGAGCTGCTCGATTGGGCAAGCGGCGGCCCAAAACCGGCTGAAATAAACGCTTTGCCAGACGGTTAACGAAATTGTGATCGGGCGTTCATTGGTTGCTTTGCGCCCGGTGCCTATGCTGGCTGCCATGAAAGCCTGCTAGGATTCACTTTGGGAAAGTTTTCGAGGTTAGGAATAGCCAATGAAATATTTTCTTACCTTCTTTGTCGCCGCGTTCTTCCTTGCCACTGCCGCGCCGGTAACGGCAACCCAGGCGGACCCGGATCTGGATGCGATCTTTAGCCGCCTTAAGGCAACCCATGACCCGGTCGAGGCGGAGAACCTTCAGCAATATATCTGGCGGCTCTGGGTCAAGACGGACGACAGGGCGGTCCGAAAGCTTTTTGGGCAAAGCCGCGAGATGCTGCTTCGCAATGACTATTTGACGGCGCTTGGTCTTGCCTCGGAAATCGTGCAATTGGCGCCGGACCATGCGGAGGGATGGAACCTTCGGGCAACCATTTTTTATGCGCTCGGCGATTACGATTCATCCATTGCCGATGTTGAAAAGACTCTGGTGCTGGAACCGCGTCATTTTGGCGCGCTGGTCGGCCTTGGCATGATGTATATCGAGATGGGACGGGACAAGGAGGCGTTGACGGCCTTTCGGCGCGCCCTGGCCGTGAACCCGCATCTGGATCAGGCCCGCCAACGGATCGAAGCGCTGACAGGGCAGCGTAAAGGCGGCGGGATTTAAGCGCGGTCTGGCGCATTTCCTTCCGGCATTTTTACTCCGGCATTTTCGCTAGCGTTTTTTTACCGTTGCGATTCGCAGAATATTCGTCTTGCCGGGTGTGCCGAACGGGATGCCGGCGGTGACAACGATCCGGTCGCCGGGCTTGGCGACCTTTTCGGCGCGTGCGATGCGCTGGGCTTTTTCCACCATGTCGTTGATGTCGTTTACTTCGACGCTGACAGCGCTGTGCACGCCCCAGGCAAGGGCCAGTTGCCGGGCCGTCTTCTTGCGGGTCGTCAGGCACAGGATGGGGACGTCGGGCCGTTCGCGGGCGGCGCGCAGCGTTGTCGAGCCGGACGTCGTGTAGGTGACGATGGCGGCGGCCGAGATGGTTTCCGCCACTTGGCGCGCAGCAGACGTAATGGCGTCTGCGGTTGTGGCCTCTGGCGTTGCGTGCTCGGCGTTGATGATCGCCTGATATTTCGGGTCCCGTTCGACGCGGGAGATGATGCGATCCATCATCTTCACGGCCTCGACCGGATAGATGCCGACGGCCGTCTCGTTCGAGAGCATCACGGCGTCCGTTCCCTCATAGACGGCGTTGGCGACGTCGGAGGCTTCGGCCCGGGTCGGCGTCGGCGAGCCAACCATTGAGAGCAGCATTTGCGTGGCAACCACGACAGGCTTTCCCTGTTGCCGGCAGACGCGAATGATTTGCCGCTGGATGCTGGGGACGTCTTCGGGCGGCAGTTCCACGCCAAGATCGCCGCGCGCGACCATGACGGCATCGGAAAGCCGGACGATTTCGTCGAGATAATCGATGGCGGACGGTTTTTCCAGCTTTGTCAGGATGGCGGCCTTGTTGCCGATCAGCCGGCGCGCTTTGCGAAGATCGCTTGGGCGCTGGACAAAGGAAAGGGCGATCCAGTCAACGCCCATATCGAGGGCGGCGCGCATGTCCCGGCGGTCTTTCGCCGTCAGGGGGGAGATGGGCAGCTCCACGTTCGGGACGTTGACGCCTTTGTGGTCGCTTAAGCCGCCGCCAATGATGACGCGGGTATCGGCAAAATCAGGCCCGCATTTTCGGACGCGAAGGCGCACCTGACCGTCGTCGAGCAGAAGATCCATCTTCGGCTTGAGCGAAGCAAACACTTCGCGGTGGGGAAGGGGCGCGCGGGTCTGGTCGCCCGCCTGTTTTGAAAGATCCAGACGAAAGGGTTGGCCCGTCTTGAGGACGACGCTGCCTTCCTTGAACCGGCCGAGCCGCAGCTTTGGGCCCTGAAGGTCTGCCATCGTGCCGACCCATCGCCCGGCGGCTTTTTCCGCCTTGCGGATCGCGACAAAGCGGCGGCGGTGTTCGGCGTGGGTTCCATGGCTGAAATTCATCCGGAAGACATCGACACCGGCCTCGATCAGCGCGCGGATTTCTTCCGGACTGTCGGACGCCGGGCCAAGTGTGGCGACGATTTTTGCCTTTCGTTTTTGCTGCATGGTGAAAACCTAATCCTACGTGGTTCATTCGGAAAGCATTTTATATTCAAGAATCAATCGCTTGGATGGCCGTTGCGGCATTGGCTTTCACAGATTGGAGCTTTTACACTGCCAAAAGATAAATTTTCTTCCGGGCCGGACAACGGGCGGAGAAGGGAGCAGCCGATCCATGAACATTAAAGAGAAAATCCGCACCATTCCGGACTATCCGAAACCCGGCATTCTGTTTCGCGACATTACAACGCTTCTCCAGGACGCCGTCGGCTTCCGCAGGGCGGTTGACGGACTTGTCCAGTTGCATGCCGGTGTACCTATCAACAAAGTCGCGGGGATCGAAGCCAGGGGGTTCATCCTTGGCGGTGCCGTCGCGCATCAGCTTTCCATCGGGTTTGTGCCGGTGCGGAAAAAGGGCAAGCTTCCATGGAAGACGTACGGCCAGGAATATGCGCTGGAATATGGAACGGATTGCGTTGAAATTCACAAAGACGCGATTGCCAAGGGCGATCATATCCTTCTGATTGACGATTTGATCGCGACCGGTGGCACGGCGGCGGCGGCCATCCAGTTGATCGAACGCGCCGGTGGCCATGTGATCGGCAGCAGCTTTGTGATCGGCCTTCCGGACCTTGGCGGCCGGGGCCGTCTTGAAGCGATGGGTCAGAAGGTGTGCACCCTTGTGGATTTCGAAGGGGAATGACCGCGCGCGCCGCAATCGCCGTACGCCATCGCCGCAGTGGATAAGAAAACCCCTCGCCCGGTTTTCCGGGAGAGGGGAACGTTTCCTTAGGGAAGGGCATTGCGCTTTCTTTTTTAGAAATCAATTTGCGCCCGCAACTGAATGATCTGCGGGTCGTCATCGGCGGCGGAGGCAAGTTGCGGCAAAAGATTGGCCGCATTGCCCGTCGCATTGTTGTCGTTGTTCACGCGGATGTAGTTCAGCATGAAGCGGACATGGGACGTTGCGTACCAGTTCAGCCCAAAGGTCAGGTTTTTCTCGCCACCGCCAAGGATATCTTCGTCGGTCAGCATGACGCCGCTATAGCGAACGGCAAGTTCCCAGGCGCCGAGGCCGCCATCGGCATAGGAATGTTTTGGCTTCGTGCGGCCAAAAGAACCCTTCTTGGGGTTGTAGCTGCGATGGTCGCCCGGTGTGAGGAAGAGGCTTGCAAACCCGTACCAGCCGTAGAAATCCAGGTCGGACAGGCCGCGATCCCGTGTCACATTGACGCCGATATATTCCCCCTGGAGCGAGAAGGGGCCCCAGACGCTGGCCGCTTCCAGGCCGTATAAAAATTGATCCGTGGCGTTGGTGATCGTGCCCGTGTCCACAAAGCGCACAGACGTTACATGGGATTCGGGCCGTTCCCGGAAACGCAGCGTCTGATTGCGCAGATTGCGATAGGACACCGCCGCGCCAAGATGAATGTTTTTGGCTTTTTCGCTTAAAGGCGCAAAATGCACACGGCTTGTCAGGGAATAGCCTTCGTCGCCTTCGTTGTCGGCATCGCCGGTGACGCTGGACCCGGCACCGGCCAGCGCAAACGACCAGTTTTCACCGTGGGTGTTGTAGCCGATACCGATCAGGTGGCCCGGGGAAAAGGCGTTCGGCAGGGCGCGTTCCATGAAGGTGATGTATTTCGAACTCGTCTGATCTTCGAGGCTGAAGGGCTGCTTGAAATTCCCAAAGGTGAGCGAATTGGGCATGAAATTGTATCGGATATACATGTCCTTCACGCTGACGCTGTTGCCTGCGAAATCAAGCTGGCTCTTGAAATCCAGATTCTTGTAGAAGGTGCCTGCCAGGAAAAGCCGCGCCCGGCGAAATTCAGTGCCATCGCCCAGTCTGGATCTGTCGTCTTCGTAATGGGCGTAATCGGTCATGATGCGCCCGCCCAGCTGGAATTTGAAATTCCCATCTCTGGATTTTAGTTTCAGGCCTTCCTTGACGCTTATTTTGATGTCGCCACCATCCGGGCCACCATCCGAGGATGCAATTTTTTCAGCCTGTTTCTTCTGACCGTTGCGCAGGCGCTCAACCTCTTTGCTCAGGCTGCTGATGATCTGCTTTTGCGTCTCAAGCTGGCGCAAGATCTGGCTTAACTGTTCCTGAGTCGTCTGGGCAAAGGCCGGCGTTGCCGCAAGCGTGCCGGCAATGGACGCGGCCAAAATTCCGGTAAAAAAGCGTGGGGGTTTCATTCGGTTCTCCAATTTCCCTAAGCCGCCTTTTGGCGGTGCAAAATGAATTGTATACGGTCTAATCCCACGCCATGTCAGCCTTGTGACGGGAAGGTTACGGATTGATGACGTCCCCCGATGGGGGGCCAGCTTTGGCGTGGCAGACAATTCCTCTGCCCAGTGGCGGGCGGTTTTCGGCTATGCTGCTTTCATGTCGCGCCTTTCGGAAAAAACAGGGTCGTTGACGCCTGCATGGATCGGGCCGGAAGACCCGCCCCCTTTTGAAACATTCAATGAGGGCGGCGGGGCTCCGATCCTGCTGACTTGCGATCATGCAAGCCCGGCAATCCCAAAAGCGCTTTTCGGGCTTGGCCTTGATGAAAGTGCGCTGCTTCGCCACGTCACCTGGGACATCGGCGCCGGTGAAATGGTGCGCGCGCTGGCCCGCAAATTCGATGCGCCGGCCATTCTTTCCGGCTATTCCCGTCTTCTTATCGACTGCAACCGCCCTGTGGAGTCGCCCGGGGCCATCGTCGTTGAGGCGGACGGCGTTTTTGTGTCCGGCAATGCGGACATCACGCCGGAAAGTCGCGCCGCCCGGGCAGATGCCTTCTATTGGCCCTATCATCAGAAAATTGCGCGACGCATTCAGGAATTTCTGGACCGGGGGATCGTTCCGGTCGTTCTTTCCATTCATAGTTTTACGCCGGTCTTCGAGGGGTTTGAACGCCCCTGGGAAATTGGCGTCCTGTGGGATCGGGATCCGCGCATCGCCTGTCCCCTTATGGAAATTCTGCGCGACCAATATGGTGTCGTCGTTGGCGACAACGAGCCCTATGCCGGGCGCGACAATTATGGCTACACGATGGAGCATCATGTGGTTGGAGCCGGGCTTCCCCAGGTCTTGCTGGAACTGCGTCAGGATCGGATCGACACCCATCATGGCATCGAGGCCATGCTGAAAATTCTGGTGCCTGCCCTTGGGGGAATTTTCGACGATCCGAAGCTTTACTGTCAGGCGTGGTTCCCATGACCAAAAAATAGGACCAAAAAATAGGACCAAAAAAACATGAGCGGGAAAAAGCCGGAATTTACAATCGGGGTCGAGGAGGAATATCTGCTCGTCGATCTTAAAACGCGGGACCTGGTCAGCGATCCGCCGCCGGGCGTGATCGAGGAATGTGGCGAGCTTCTGAAAGGGCAGGTTTCCCCGGAACTTCTGCGCTCGCAGATTGAAGTCGAAACGCGCGTCTGCGGCACGGTACAGGAAATCCGCGCCGATCTGGCGCGGCTGCGCGCCACCGTAAGCGGCGTGGCGGCAAGCCACGACCTGGCGTTGATCGCCGCCTCGACCCACCCTTTTGCCAGTTGGGGCGCGCAAAAACACACGGACAAGGAACGCTACAACGTGCTGACGCGTGATCTGCAAGGCGTGGCCAGACGCCTGTTGATCTGCGGCATGCACGTTCATGTAGGCATTTCGGACCCGGATTTGCGGATCGATCTGATGAATCAGGCCGCGTATTTTTTGCCGCATCTGCTGGCGCTCAGCACGTCTTCGCCGTTCTGGCAGGGCGAGGATACGGGCCTGAAATCCTATCGCCTCAGCATCTTCGACGAAGTGCCGCGAACGGGGCTGCCGGAATATTTTGAAAGCGACGCGGAGTTTAAGCGGCTTCTCGCCGTTATGGCCCAGGCCGGCCTGATCGAAGACGGCACGAAGCTGTGGTGGGACATTCGCCCATCGGTCCGATTCCCGACACTGGAAATGCGGATCACGGATGTCTGCACATCTCTGGACGACGCGGTGACCATCGCCGCGCTTTACCTTTCCATCCTGCATATGCTCTATCGGCTGCGCGGTGCGAACCAGCGTTGGCGGCTTTATTCCCGTGCGCTGATTAGCGAGAATCGCTGGCGCGCCCAGCGTTATGGCATTGATGAAGGCCTTGTCGATTTTGGCAAGGGCCGGATTGTGCCTACGGCGGAACTTTTCGAGGAACTTCTGGAATTGCTGGCCGAGGACGCGGAAATTCTAGGCTGCACGGCAGAGGTGCAGGCCACGCGCGACATTTTACGGCGCGGTACCAGCGCGCACCGGCAATTGGCCGTCTATCGCGCGGCGCTGGCGGAAGGGGCTGAGCCCATGGAGGCGCTTCGCGCCGTCGTTGATGCCCTTGTTGCCGAAACCAGAGAGGGCCTGTAGGAAGGCTGCGCCTTACGGCGTGTAGCGGTAATCGGGATCGTAATCGGAGTTGAGATTGCCCGATTTTTCTGCGCGCGCGTACCACATTTTTGCTTTTTCGATGTCGCCTTCAACGCCGATGCCGCCGGATTTGTAAATCTCGCCCAATCGCCACTGGGCTTCGAACATGCCCTGATTAGCGGCTTTTTCAATCCATGCCACGCCTTCCGAAAAGCTGCGGTCTACACCAAGGCCGCGCATGTAGAACCGGGCCAGGTTGAACATCGCCTTCGGATGCCCTTTTTCGCCGGCAGCGCGATAGAATTTCGCCGCTGCGTCGAAATCCCGTTCCATGCCGATGCCGTGGTGGTGCAGATGGCCAAGGGTATAAAGCGCGTTGGGTTCGCCCCCTGCTGCCGCTTTTTCGTACCAGACGATTGCCTGATCGATGTTGACGTCGGTGCCGCGGCCTTCCTGATAGGCAAGGGCAAGGCTGTATTGCGTGTCTTTGTCACCCGTTTCTGCGTGCGTGAGAAGTTCCGGAAATGTGCGTGCTTTTTCCTCGTCGCAGGCGGTAACGCCAAGGGCCAGAAGAAGG
Organism: Rhodospirillaceae bacterium; assembly: GCA_002746255.1. Lineage (NCBI taxonomy): Bacteria > Pseudomonadati > Pseudomonadota > Alphaproteobacteria > Rhodospirillales > Rhodospirillaceae > Rhodospirillaceae bacterium. The sequence goes on from NVWO01000001.1 coordinate 60,802, forward strand.
ATGAACAGGGAACCGATAAACCGCATGATGTTTCCTTTCGTCGTTCTTTTTTCTTTTATGCGAACGCCCCCGTTCGTTGCCTTCTGACGAATGCCTAGTCCTCTACCGGTACGTAAGGGCCGGAATTGCGGAAATTCGCCAACAGCGCTGCCTCTCGTTGTTGCGCCTTTATCCTACTCGCTTCCTTCACATGGCCGAAACCGCGAATTTGTTCGCCAAGGGCGGCAATTTCGACGGCCAGGTCGTGGTTTTCCGGCCGCAGGCCTGCGAGCAGCTCTTCCAGAACGTCTTCGTAATCGCCTGTCAGGCGGCGTTCGCGCCGGCGTTCCGTGCCATAGCCGAACGGATCGAACGGGGTGCCACGCAGGAAACGCAACGCGGCCAAAACGCGGAAGCCACCCATCATCCAGCCGCCGAAGCGGATTTTTTTCGGCACGCCAGTGTCCCGGTCCCGGCGTGCAAAAAGCGGCGGTGCCAGATGGAAGGAAAGCCGGAAATCGCCTTCGAACCGATCGCGCAAATCGCGTTCAAAGGCACCGTTTGTATAAAGCCGGGCGACTTCATATTCGTCCTTGCAGGCGAGGCGCTTGAAATAGCTTCTGGCGACGGCTTCGGCCAGGCCCTGCCTGCCGATGGCTTCTTCCGCCGTTTGCACGCGGCGGACAAGGACGGTGTAGCGATCTGCCAATGCGCGATTCTGATAAGCCGCCAGAAGGTCGCATCGGTGCGCGAGCAGCGCGTCCAGCGTTGGCGCGCGTTTCGTTTTTTCTTCGATTCCGGCCGTCTGGCGAACAAGGTCGGGGTTGGTGACGGCAAGGCGTCCCCAGAGAAAGGCGTTCTGGTTGGCGGTAACGGCTATGGCGTTCAGTTCGATCGCGCGCCTGATGGCCGCTGCCGAAAGGGGAATCCGGCCCCGTTGATAGGCGACGCCCAAAAGAAAAAGATTGGTTGCGATGGAATCCCCCATCAGGCGTGTTGCCAGCTGGCTGGCGTCCAGGAAAATGGCGTTTGCCGTTGCCCGTTCAATGGCGGCGCGCATGGCGTTTTCGGGAAAGGGGGCATCGGGCGCATGGGTAAACTCGCCGGTCATCGTTTCGTGGCTGTTTACAATCGCCGTCGTTTCCGGGCTGGTCTTGGCGAGGGATTGAAACCCTGCGGCCACGACCAGATCGCAGCCAAGGAGAAGCTGCGCGCCGCCAGCCGGGATGCGCACGGCGTGCAGGTCGCCTGGGTGTTCGGCAATGCGCACATGGCTCCACACAGCGCCGCCCTTCTGGGCCAGGCCTGCCTGATCCAGCACGGTGATGCCCTTGCCTTCGAGATGAGCGGCCATGCCCAGAAGATTGCTGAGCGTTACGATGCCGGTGCCACCGACGCCGGCGATGACGATGTTGTAAGGGGTATGGCTGGATGGCACCACCGGTTCCGGTGGTGCCGGTTCCGGTGGTGTGGGCAGGCCGTCAAGGCGTTGCGGGCTGCGTTTGCGCGCACGGCCGCCGTGGATGGTGACAAAGCTTGGGCAAAAGCCGTTCAGGCAGGAATAGTCTTTGTTGCAGGCGGATTGGTCGATGGCGCGCTTGCGTCCCAGTTCCGTTTCCAAAGGCACGATGGCCAGGCAATTCGATTGCACACCGCAATCGCCGCAGCCCTCGCAGATTTCCGAATTGATGAAGACGCGAAGCGGCGGATCTTCCAAAAGGCCGCGCTTGCGCCGGCGGCGTTTTTCGGCGGCGCAGGTCTGGTCGTAGATCAGGGCGGAAACGCCTTTTTCTTCGCGGAGCTGGCGTTGCAGGTGATCGAGATTGTCGCGATGGTGGACGGTGACGCCGGCTGCGAAATCGGGGCGCTTGCCATATTTTTTAGGTTCGTCGGTGACGACGGTGATGCGGCGCACGCCTTCGCCATAAAGCTGATGGGTCATGCGCGCCACCGACAGCGGCCCGTCCACCGCCTGGCCGCCGGTCATGGCGACGGCGTCGTTGTAGAGAATTTTGTACGTGATGTTGACGTCGGCCGCGACGGCGGCGCGGATGGCCAGCAGGCCGGAATGAAAATAGGTGCCGTCGCCGATGTTCTGAAAGACATGGGGCGTTTCTGTAAAAGGCGCCTGGCCAATCCAGTTGGCCCCTTCGCCGCCCATCTGGGTGAAGGTGTCCGTCGCGCGGTCCATCCACTGGGCCATGTAATGACAGCCGATCCCCGCCAGCGCCCGGCTGCCGTCCGGCACGCGGGTTGAAGTGTTGTGGGGACAGCCGGCGCAGAAATAGGGGACGCGTTCGATCACACCGGCTGGCGGCGTTGCAAGGGCTTTTTCTTTTGCTTCGAGGAAGGCGAGCCGTTCTTCGATTTCCGGGCTGGTGTGGAAAGGCGCCAGGCGATTGGCGATGGCGCGCGCCACCATTGCCGGGGTCAGTTCACCATCCGAGGGCAAAAGCCATGCGCCATTTTCGTCGTGCTTGCCGACGACGCGGGGCCGCGTGTCTGCGCGCGCGTTGTAAAGCTGTTCTTTCAACTGGTTTTCGAGCACGGCGCGCTTTTCCTCGATGACGAGGATTTCGTCCAGGCCTTCGGCAAAGCCCCGGGTGCTCATCGGGTCCAGGGGCCAGCTCAACCCCACCTTGAAAACGCGAAGGCCGATTTCGGCGGCATCAGCATCGGTGATGCCAAGGTCAGTCAGCGCCTGAAGCACGTCGAGGGTGGCCTTCCCGGTCGTGAAGATGCCAAGGCGGGGCTGCGGGCTGTCGATCAACAGGCGATCGACGCCGTTGGCGCGCGCGAACGCGCGTGCGGCATACAGTTTGTGGCGGTGCAGGCGGCGTTCCTGGGTCATGGGCTGGTCCGGCCAGCGGATGTTGAGGCCGCCCTCGGGCATCTCGAAATCTTCCGGCAGGGCAATCTGCACGCGGTCCGGCGCGACGGCGCAGGCGCTTGTGCTGTCCATGCTTTCCGAGATGGCCTTCATGGCGACCCAGCAGCCGGAATAGCGCGACATCGCCCAGCCGATGAGCCCGAAATCGAGCACGTCCTGCACGCTGGCCGGGTTCAGGATCGGGATGCCGGCATCGATGCAGGCAAATTCACTTTGCTGGGGGATGGTCGAGGATTTGCACGCGTGGTCGTCGCCGACCACCACCAGCACGCCGCCATGGGGCGAGGTGCCGGCCAGATTGCCATGTTTAAAAACGTCGCCGGACCGGTCAACGCCGGGGCCTTTCCCATACCAGATTGAAAAGACGCCGTCGTAACGCGCGCCCTCAAACAAATTCACCTGCTGACTTCCCCAGACGGAGGTGGCCGCCAGATCTTCGTTCACGGCGGGGCGGAAATGGATGGCGTTCGCGTCCAGAAATTTCTGTGCCTTCCAGAGCTCGGTATCGAAGCCGCCAAGGGGGGAGCCGCGATAGCCGGAGATAAAGCCCGCCGTGTTCAGGCCCTGGGCGTGGTCGCGCTGGCGCTGCATGAGGGGCAGGCGCACAAGGGCCTGAATGCCGGAAAGAYAAATCCAGCCGCTCGCAAGGGCGTATTTGTCGTCAAGGGAAACCGTGGCAAGGGCCATCGCTGTGTTCCGTCCTTCCTCTAGTAACGTAATTTCGCAGCGCCTTTTTTGCAATCGGAACGCCGGCGAAGGGGGTGGGACGGGGTTCTAGCAGGTGCTTTTTTCGGCGAGGCGCGCTATAGAAAGCCCTGCTTCACGCACGGCTTCACGTAAAGGAACGGACGCTTTATGGCCATTCTTCTGACCGGTTCGGCCGGCTTCATCGGTTTTCACGTCGCCAGCGCGCTGCTGGCGCGCGGCGAAGAGGTCATCGGCATTGATGATCTAAACGCCTATTACGACGTCAAACTGAAGGAAGCGCGCCTTGCCGAGTTGACCCAGAAGAAGGGCTTTGCATTTCACAAACTCGACATCGTGGACAAGCCGGGAATGCAAACCTTTGCCAAAGGCTTGGCGGGCGTTGATCGCGTCATTCACCTGGCTGCCCAGGCGGGCGTGCGCTATTCCCTTGAAAATCCGGGCGCCTATATCGATACGAATGTAACCGGCCATCTCAACATGCTGGAATTGGTCCGCCATATGGATGGTGTGAAGCATTTCGTTTATGCAAGTTCGTCGTCGGTTTATGGCGGCAATACCAAGCTGCCTTTTTCCATTACCGATCCGGTTGAAACGCCGGTTTCCATTTACGCCGCGACGAAGCGGGCGGACGAACTGATGGCGTACAGTTACAGCCACCTCTACCGCATTCCGGCGACGGGGCTTCGCTTCTTTACCGTCTATGGCCCCTGGGGCCGGCCCGACATGTCGGCCTATATCTTTACCAAGGCGATTTTTGAAGGCCGCCCGATTCCGGTTTTCAACAAGGGCGAGATGCGGCGCGACTTTACCTATGTCGACGACATTGTGGCCGGCGTGCTGGCCACTCTGGATCGTCCGCCGGTGGTGGCAGCGAATAGACCGGCACCCCACAGCCTTTACAACCTCGGTAATCACAAGGGCGAGCCCTTGATGCGGTTTATTGGCCTGATCGAGGCGGCGGTCGGCAAGAAAGCGGTGATTGATTTTCAGCCGATGCAGCCGGGCGACGTAAAGGAAACCTACGCCGACATTACGGAATCAATACGCGACCTTGGCTTTCATCCGCGCGTGGCGATTGATGTGGGCATTCCGCGTTTTGTCGACTGGTTTCGCGGCTATCACGCGCTTTAGGGGGCTTTCTTTGCCCCATACAGCCCTTTGAGGATGTCGCCATAGCGTTCGCTGATCTTGTGGCGGCGGATTTTCATGGTCGGCGTCATCAGGCTGTTCTCGATGGTGAAGGGTTCCGCCAGCAGGGAAAAACGCTTTACCTTTTCGATTGAGGACAGCTTGGCATTGGCGTGTTCCAGCGCGTCGCCGAGCCATTTGCGAAAGGCGTCATCGGTAACAAGAGCGCCCATCTCAGGCGGTTTTTTGTGCGCGTGCGCCCACTCAAAGGCGGCTTCGGTGTTTGGTACGAGGAGCGCTACCAGGTGCGCTTTGCGGTCGCCATGGACCATGGCCTGGGAAATTTCGAGTTCCAGTTCGAGGATGCCCTCGACGCGCTGGGGCGAGATGTTGTCGCCGCCGGAATTGACGATGATATCTTTCTTGCGGTCCGTGATGCGGATAAACCCGTCGCCATCGACTTGGCCAATGTCGCCGGTGTGCAGCCAGCCGTCGCGGATGGTGGCGTCGCTTGCCGCTTGATCCCCCCAATAGCCAAGCATCAGAAGCTCCCCACGCACGAGGATTTCGCCGTCCTCGGCAATCCGGACTTCGGTTGCGTTGATTGTGGGGCCGACCGTATCAATCTGGTTGTTGGACGGCGGGTTGCAACTGATGAGCGGGGCGCTTTCGGTCTGGCCATAGCCCTGTAAAATCCGCAAGCCCAACGCCGTGAAGAACAGGCCGACTTCGTAATTGAGCGGCGCGCCGCCTGAAACCAGAACTTTTAGCTTGCCGCCAAAGCGTTTGGCTACCTTGCGGCGGACCAGGGCATCGAGAACGCGGTTTTCCACGCGTTCGCCAAAGGTGAGCGTGCCGGGATGTTCATAGGCTTTCTGCCCAAGGGCGAGTGCGCGCGCGAACAGTTTTGCTTTCAGCCCGCCCGCTTTTGCGACGCCTTTGGAAATGCGTTCGTAGAGCACTTCGTAAAGCCGTGGCACCGCTGTCATGATGGTGGGGCTTGCTTCGGCCATGTTCGTCGAGAGCTTGTCGATTGATTCCGCGTAATAAATTTCCGCGCCAATGGACATCGGAAAGAACTGGCCCGCCATGTGTTCGTAGGAATGGGAAAGGGGCAGGAAAGACAGGAAGCGCTCCTGACTTAGGCCAAGTTCCAGAAGAAGGTCGTGGGCACCCCGGCAATTGTGAAGGATGGCCCCGTGGCTCAGCATGACGCCTTTTGGCGCGCCGCCGGTGCCGGACGTGTAAATCAGGCAGGCAAGGTCGCCGCGCGTGGCCTGTGCCGCCGTTTCGACGCCCGCGTCGGGCTTGCCGCGTCCGGCGTCAAGGGCCTCTTCCCAAAGCAGAATCTTGAAGCTTGCCGTTTTTTCCGGCGTTACCGGGTCCGGTGTGGCCGGTTCCATCGTGATGAAGGTTTCAATCGTGGGGGCGTCCATGGCCGCTGGGAAAACCTGTCCGGCAAGTCTGGCGGTTGAGACGATGACCGCCTTGGCGCCGGAATTGGTGAGGATGTGGCGATGGTCGCCAAGCGTGTTTGTGACATAGGCTGGCACCGTCACGGCGCCGGCGGCCATGATGGCGATGTCGGCAATCAGCCATTCCGGGCGGCTTTCCGAGACGATGACCACCCGGTCCCCCGGATGCACACCAAGGGCGCGCAGCCCATTGGCCAGCGCGCGGACGGCGCTGGCGCATTCCTGCCAGCTTACGGATTGGTATTTGCCATCGCGCTTTGCCCAGAGGAAGGGCGTGTCGCCTTTCTCCTCGGCCTTGTCGAAGAACATCTGCGGCAGGTTCTGCCAGGTTTCGTAGGAAGATTGCATGGGGACCATCTGGCTGATTGCTGGCTGATTGTCAGGTTTCGATTTATTATTTAATGCGAAGATGGCGTCGGTGGCAAACACCTTGCGCCAATTCTGCCAGAATATGGGTGCCATGCTACGAATAAGAAGACGAACAAGAATAGACAGGAAGGAATAGCTGAATGAACGTCACCCCCGATGGTCACGCGGGCAATTTGCCGGAATGGGATTTAAGCGATCTTTACGCAAGCCCCGACGCGCCGGAACTCGACGCCGACCTTCGTGACGCAACAGTAGCGGTCGCAGCGTTTCATGACGCGTATGCCGGCCACGTGGCCGAGAAGACGGGGGTCGAGCTGGCGCGCGCGGTCGCGGAATATGAGCGCATTCAGGAGACATTTGGCCGTGTGCTGGCCTATGCCTATCTTCGCTATGCCGCCGAAATTGGCGACGCGGCGCGCGGCACCTTCTTGCAGGACATGCAGGAAAAGACAAATGCGATCGGCACGCAGATTCTCTTTTTCACCCTTGAGATCAACCGCCTTGCCGAGGACGCGCTGGCCGAAAAGCTGCGCACGCCGGCGTTGGCCGCCTATGGCCCCTGGCTGCGCGATGTCCGTGTTTTTCGTGACCACCAATTGTCCGACGATCTTGAAAAAATACTTCACGAGAAGCAGCTTTCGGGCCGTGCGGCCTGGACACGGCTTTTCGACGAGACGATGGCAGCGCTCCGCTTTGACGTCGATGGCAAGGCGCTGACGGAAACCGAGGTGCTGGACCTTTTGACAAGTCCGGACGCGGCGGTGCGGAAAAAAGCGGCGAAGGCATTGGGAAAGGTCTTTGCCGAGAATGCCCGCCTGTTTGCGTTGATTACAAACACGCTGGCGAAGGACAAGGCGATCGAAGATGTGTGGCGCAAATTCGCCCGTCCCGTCTCGTCGCGAAACCTGGAAAATCACGTCAGCGATGACGTGGTTGCGGCCCTGGCCACCGCCGTGCGCAACGCCTGTCCACAGCTTTCGCACCGCTATTACGCGTGGAAGGCGCGGCTGTTCGGGGTTGAGGCCCTTGATTACTGGGATCGCAACGCGCCTTTGCCCGATCAGGAAACGCGTCCGATCCCCTGGACGGAGGCGGTTGCCACAGTGCTGGAAGCCTATGGCAATTTTTCGCCGGAGATGGCGAGCCTTGGCCAGCGTTTCTTCGACGCCCCCTGGATTGATGCCGGGCCAAGGCCGGGCAAGGCTTCCGGTGCCTTTGCCCATCCGACGGTGCCCTCCCATCACCCGTATCTGCTTCTCAACTATCAGGAAAAACCGCGCGACGTCATGACGCTGGCCCATGAGCTGGGCCACGGGGTTCATCAGCTTCTGGCAGGTCCACAAGGCCTGTTGCTATCGGACACGCCTCTGACTCTGGCCGAAACGGCGTCGGTCTTTGGCGAGATGCTGACCTTCCGGTGCCTGTTGGCAAAGGAAGACAATCGGTTAAACCGTCGCAATTTGATCGCCATGAAGGTCGAGGACATGTTGAACACGGTTGTTCGTCAGATCGCCTTTCATACTTTCGAAGAACGCGTCCATGACGAACGGCGCGGCGGCGAGCTTTCCGTCGCACGTCTGTCCGATATCTGGATGGAGGTTCAGAGAGAGAGTCTGGGCCCGGCCATCCGTTTCGATGAGGGTTATCGTTGTTACTGGACCTATATCCCGCACTTTATTCATTCGCCCTTCTACGTTTATGCCTACGCCTTTGGGGACTGCCTGGTGAATTCCCTTTACGCGGTTTATGAAAGCGGCGAGGCGGACTTTGTGCAGAAATATTTCGATTTGTTGCGCGCCGGCGGCACACAATGGCATGGCGAATTGCTGGCCCCCTTCGGTCTTGATGCGTCGGACCCGGCTTTCTGGGAGCGGGGGCTTGGCATGATTTCGGGGCTGATCGACGACTTGGAAAGTCTTTCGTAACGAATAAGCATTGATCATGCCCTGTTCGCCCTTGGCAAAGCTGGGCGAATGCGGCAGGCTTGCGGAGCTTTGCTGCCAAATCACACGATCGCTAAGAAGAAGCGGGGCAGGGGATAATGAAAATTGGCGTTCCAAGGGAGCGACGCGAACATGAGCGTCGCGTTGCAGCAACTCCAGACACGGTAAAGAAATTGATTGCGCTTGGCTTTGACGTTGTGGTCGAGCGTGACGCCGGTGCCGATGCCGCCTTTCTTGACGCGGCCTATCAGGCGGCGGGGGCATCCCGTGGTGACGATGCGGCTGCCACGCTTGCGGACGCCGACATCGTTTTGAAAGTTCAACGTCCGCTTACGGAAGCGGAAGGCGGGCCGGACGAACTTTCCTATCTGAAGGCGGGCGCAAAATTGATTGGCCTGCTGTCGCCCTACGCCGATCCGGGGCTGGTGCAGGCCTATGCGGACGCAAAAGTAGATGCCTTCGCAATGGAATTGCTGCCGCGCATCACCCGGGCGCAGGGCATGGATGTGCTTTCTTCCCAGAGCAACCTTGCGGGCTATCACGCCGTCCTTGAAGCGGCCAACATTTTTGGCCGGGCGATGCCAATGATGATGACGGCGGCCGGCACCGTGGCACCGGCCCGGGTGGTTGTCATGGGGGCCGGCGTTGCCGGGTTGCAGGCGATTGCCACGGCGCGGCGCCTGGGTGCCATCGTTTCCGCTTTTGATGTTCGCCCGGTCGTGAAGGAACAGGTGGAAAGCCTTGGGGCGACCTTTATCGAAGTTGCATCGGAAGAAACAGAAAATGCCGAGACGGCCGGCGGTTACGCGAAGGAAATGAGCGAGGATTACAAACGCAAGCAGTCCGAACTTGTTCACGCGACGGTCAAAAAACAGGACATCGTCATTACCACGGCGCTGATCCCCGGCAAAGCCGCGCCAATCCTGATTACGGAAGCGATGGTTCTGGACATGAAGCCGGGCTCGGTGATCCTCGACATGGCGATTGAGGCGGGTGGCAATTGCGAGCTTAGCGAAGAAGGGATTGTCGAGATAGGCGGTGTGACGATTGTTGCGTACCCTAATCTGCCAAGCCGCATCGCGGAAAGCGCGAGTTCTCTTTATGCGAGGAACCTTCTGAACTTTCTCGCGCCCCTGATCGACGAAGAAACGAAGCTGCTCAAACTTGATCCGGAAGACGAAATCATCCAGGGCACCCAGCTTACGAGGGACGGGGCAAAAATTCACCCCGCCTTCCTGGACACGGGAGACTAGGACATGGAAGGCATGCAAAAAATGGTTGAAAGTGCTTCGGCAGTGATTGGTGGCGCGGCACATGTGGACCCGTTTGTTTTTGCCCTGACGATTTTTGTGCTTGCCGTTTTTGTTGGTTATTACGTTGTCTGGAGCGTCACCCCGGCATTGCATTCGCCGCTGATGGCCGTAACGAACGCCATCTCCAGCGTGATTATCGTTGGCGCGTTGATTGCGGCAGGGCCGTTGGAAACGACCTTTTCGAAGGTGATCGGCTTTGCGGCGGTGGTCCTGGCGAGCATCAATATCTTTGGTGGGTTTCTCGTCGCCCAGCGCATGTTGCAGATGTTCAGGAAAAAAAGTTAGCGGGAGGAGCGACGCGTGACCGCAACCACAACGGTACTTGCCTATCTCGCCGCCTCCATCTGTTTCATCATGGCGTTGCGGGGTTTGGCCTCGCCGGTGACGGCGCGAGTCGGGAACCTCTATGGCATCGGCGGCATGACGATCGCCATCGTGACGACGCTGCTTTCACCACAAGTCGAGAGCTATACGCTGATTATCATCGGCATGCTGGTTGGTGGCACGATTGGTGCCGTCATCGCCTTTCGCATTCAGATGACGGCGTTGCCACAACTGGTGGCGGCATTTCACAGCCTGGTCGGCCTGGCCGCCGTCTTTGTTGCCGCCGCCGCTCTTTATGCGCCGGCGGCTTTTGGGATCGGTGAAATCGGGTCGATTCCCATGGCCAATCGGGTCGAAATGGGCATTGGCATGGTTGTCGGCGCGATCACGTTTTCCGGCTCCATTGTGGCCTTTGCGAAGCTGCAGGGGCTGGTTTCCGGATCGCCGATGGTTTTTCCCGGCCAGCATCTTTTGAACGCGTTGATCGGGCTGGCCATCATCGGGTTGGTCGCCCTTTTCGGGGAAAGTGAGTCGGTCGGTGTCTTCTGGACGTTGGCGGCGCTCGCCTTTCTGATTGGCTTTCTGGTGATTGTGCCGATCGGCGGCGCCGATATGCCGGTGGTGATTTCGATGCTGAACTCCTATTCGGGGTGGGCGGCCTGCGGCATCGGCTTTACCCTCGACAACCACCTGCTGATTATCACCGGCGCGCTGGTTGGTTCTTCGGGTGCCATCCTCAGCTACATCATGTGCAAGGGGATGAACCGTTCGATCTTTAATGTCGTTCTCGGCGGTTTCGGTGGCGAGGGGCAGGCGTCGTCAGCAACCGAAGCGGGGGGCGACAAGCCCGTGAAGGTGGGCAGCGGCGACGACGCCGCCTTTATTCTCAAGAACGCCGCGTCCGTCATCATCGTTCCCGGTTATGGGATGGCGGTCGCCCAGGCCCAGCACGCGCTTCGCGAGATGGGCGATTTGCTGAAGGCGGAAGGCGTCAAGGTTAAATACGCCATTCATCCGGTTGCCGGTCGCATGCCTGGGCATATGAACGTGCTGCTGGCGGAAGCGAACGTGCCCTATGACGAAGTGTTTGAATTGGACGAGATCAACCGCGATTTTGCTTCGACGGATGTGGCCTTCGTCATCGGCGCGAATGACGTGACGAACCCGATCGCAAAGAAAGACCCAGCAAGTCCGATCTATGGCATGCCAATTCTAGATGTTGAGAACGCCAAAACCATCCTGTTCATAAAGCGTTCTCTCTCGCCGGGCTATGCGGGGGTTGCGAACGAACTTTTCTTCCGGGACAACACGATGATGCTGTTCGGCGATGCCAAAAAGATGGTCGAGGCCATCGTGAAGGCCATGTAGCCCAGGTCGGGGGCCAAATTCAGGTGCCGGGCGTCACGCCAATAAAAAACCCCTCCGACAGGGCCTGAGGGGTTTTCCGAAAAAAGCAAAAATTGCCGCAAAAATCGCGGTGGCTTTTGTGCCCGGCGCGTCGCAGATGCGGTTTTTCTAGAGCTCGCGCTCCAGCCGCTTGCGGGCCAGCTTGCGTGCCCGCCGAATGGCTTCGGCGCGTTCGCGGGCCCTCTTTTCGGATGGCTTTTCGAAAGCGCGACGCATCTTCATCTCGCGGAAAATGCCCTCGCGCTGCATCTTTTTCTTTAGCGCCCGAAGCGCCTGATCGACGTTGTTGTCGCGAACGGTGACTAGCAAACTTCTCTCCCGCAGTCCTCTTAAGAAACGGCCAATCCGGTTTCCCAAGCAAAGATTTTAATCACAAAGAGGGGCGCTACATAACACAATGCTTGCCCCTTGAAAAGGGGAAGCAGCAGCTGCAAAGAGTGCTGTGCTGCCAATTTCAAGAAATCTGGCTGGAACTGGCGGTGCCGGGGCTTCATGATGGGTCCATGGCATTGTGTAAAATTGTCCGTATGGGGCACCCGGCGCTGCGCGCGGTGGCGAAAGCGGTGGTGGACCCGACGGCACCAGAAATCGCAGCGCTTGTCGCCGACATGCTTGGGGCAATGCGCGCGGCGGAAGGCGTCGGTCTGGCAGCGCCCCAGATTGCCGTGTCGAAACGCGTGGTTATTTTCGAGGTGCCGGCGGCACGGGTGACAGACCCAGAGCCGCCAGTTGGGCTGACGATATTGATTAACCCGGTTCTGGAGCCGGTCGGCGAGGCGATGGAAACGGGGTTGGAGAGTTGCTTGTCCCTTCCCGGCATGGCTGGCATGGTGCCGCGTTTTCTGCGCTTGCATTACCGTGGGGTGACGCCGGAGGGGGGCGTCATCAAGCGCGAGGTCAGCGGCTTTCATGCCCGGGTTGTCCAGCACGAGGTGGATCATCTGGATGGCATTCTTTATCCGATGCGCATGAGGGATCTTTCGACCTTCGGTTATGTTGACGAAATGGAGAAAACGCTTCCGGAACTTTAGGAAAGCGAGGAGATGAGCGGCCATGGACGCAAAGACAGAGATCGAAACCCTGCGCGAGGGGCTTCTTGAAGCCAGCCTGCGCCACATTCCTTTCGATGGCTGGACGGACATGGCCATGGCCGCCGGGGCGAAGGATGCCGGGCTTGCCCCGGCCCAGGTGGCCCGCGCCTGCCCGAAAGGCGTTGCCGATCTTTTCGATTGTTTTTCCGTCATTCTGAACCGCCGGATGGAGGTGGCTCTGGAAGGCCATGATTTGGAAAGTTTGCGCATCCGCGACCGCATTGCCTTGGCTGTGCGTCTGCGTCTTGAACAAAACACGCCCTACCGCGAAGCGTCGCGTCGCGCGGCGGGCTATCTCATGCTGCCCCAGAATGCCGGCGTTGCGGCGCGGGCAACCTGGCGGACGGTTGACGCCATCTGGCGTGCCATTGGCGACCGGTCGACGGATTTCAATTTTTATTCAAAGCGCAGCCTGCTGGCCGGCGTTTACGTCTCGACATTTTTTTACTGGCTGAACGACGATTCGGAAGGCTTTGCCGACAGTTGGGAATTTCTGGACCGGCGGATTGCCAACGTCCTGAAAATTCCCAAATTGCGCGGCGAGGTAAAAAAACGGCTTGGCGCGCTTGCAACGCCGTTGCGCCGGTTTTTTCCTGGGCGTTCTGGCGTTTAGCGGCTCCGGTGCTTAGCGCCCGGTTTTTGGCGAAAGCCGCGTGACGTGGCCCATCTTGCGACCGGGGCGGGCTTCTTTCTTGCCATAAAGATGCAGGCTTGCGCCCGGTTCGGCGGCGATGTTCGGCCAGTTTTCCCATTCCTCGCCAAGTAAATTCGTCATCACCGCGTCGCAATGGCGGTCCGTTGCGCCCAGGGGCAGGCCGGCAACGGCGCGGACGAATTGTTCGAACTGGCTGGTGACGCAGGCATCCATCGTCCAGTGGCCGGAATTGTGGGGGCGCGGTGCCAATTCGTTGACCAGCAGGCCGCCGTCGCGGGTGACGAAAAATTCGACCGCCAGCAGGCCGGTCAGATCAAGGGCTGCGGCGATCTTTTTCGCGCTGGCCTCAGCGGCAAGACCGATGTTGGCGTCGATGGTGGCCGGGACGCGACTTTGCCGCAAGATATGATACTGGTGGCGGTTTTCCGATGGTGCGTATGCCGCCATCTTGCCATCAATGCCGCGCGCGACGATGACAGAAATCTCGCAGGCGAAGTCGACCCAGGCTTCAAGAATGGCAAGATCTGCGCCCAGATCCTGCCAGGTGGTTTTTAGGTCTGTGCCGGGCTCCAGCTTGCGCTGGCCCTTGCCATCATAGCCGAAGCGCGCCGCTTTCAGGACCGCAGGCAGGCCGATTTCCGGTGTCAGCCGATCCAGATCGGCCAGGCTTTCCACGCGCGCATAGGCCGTGGTTGCAACCTCGATGCCGCGCAGGAAATCCTTTTCCCGGAGGCGGTCCTGGATGATGTGCAGAATTTTGCCGCTTGGGCGCACCGGCACGACGCCTTCCAGCCGGGCGACTGTCGCGCTTGGCACGTTCTCGAATTCGAAGGTTGCGACATCGATCCCGGCGGCGAATTCCGCCACTGCTTTTTGGTCGTCATAGGCGGCGGCAAGGTGAAGATTGGCGACCTGGGCTGCCGGCGGGTCGGCTTGCGGGTCAAAAACATGGACGCGGTAGCCAAGTTCCGCCGCCGCCAGCGCCGTCATGCGGCCAAGCTGACCGCCGCCGAAAATGCCGATGGTTGAACCAGGTGGCAGGGGCGTGTCCGTCATTTCGCCAGCTTTAATCGCTTGGAAGATCGGCGACGCTTGCCGTCTGTTTTTCACGCCAGGCATCCAGCGCTTGCGCTGCTGTCGGATCAAACAGGGCAATCACCGCCGCAGCGAGAAGGCCGGCGTTCTTTGCGCCGGGCTTGCCTACGGCGAGCGTACCGACGGGCACGCCGCCGGGCATCTGGGCGATTGACAGCAGGCTGTCGAGGCCCTTCAGGCTTTTTGATTCGACGGGCACGCCGAAAACCGGTAGCGGCGTCAAGGCGGCGACCATTCCAGGAAGGTGCGCCGCGCCTCCGGCGCCAGCGATGAGGACCTTCAGGCCCCGTTGGCGCGCGTCGGCGGCATAGGCGTAAAGCCGTTTCGGCGTCCGATGGGCCGAAACGATCTTCGTCTCGTTGGAAATGCCGAGTGTGTCCAGAATTTCTGCAGCATGGCGCATGGTTTCCCAGTCAGACTGGCTTCCCATGAGGATGCCGACGAGCGGTTTCTTTGCTGCCGGTTTCTTTAATTCCATGTGGTGCGGCGCTCCTGTGGCGCGTTCGGCTTTGGCTTGGAAAGGGCGCCAATGTAAGGGAGGGACCCACGGGTGGCAAGTAAGGGTGCGTCGTTAAGGATTGGGAGGGGGCTTTCATGCTAGGCTTTCCGGGTCGCCAGGCTGTTTGGCTTGGCTTTGTTATCTTTTCCGGATGGGTGGGAAAGCCCCGAATGAAGGTTGAAAAGACGAACCCGCTTCGCCGCGCTTCAGGTGTGACGTCCACCGCCAGAGGCGTGCCGGGCCAGGCGGCGGCACCGGCGGAGATTGAGGACGTCACCTCCGTGATGGGGATACCTGAAACGGAATTGACCCCGAAGGTCCGCTCGGCGCTTCTTGATCTGATGGCGGAAGTGGACCGGTTGCGTCAAGAGCTTTTGGTTTTCAAAGAGCGTGTTTTGCTTCTCGAACATGAGGTGGATCACGACCCCCTGCTTGCGATCGCCAACCGGCGGGCCTTCGTCCGCCATCTTGCGCGTATGATGTCCTACGCGGAACGTTATGGGGCATGTGGCTGTATTCTTTATTTCGATCTGGATGGTCTGAAGACGTTAAACGATACGGAAGGGCACGCCGCAGGCGACGCGGCGCTTGGGCATGTGGCACAACTGTTTCTGAACAACATTCGCGAATCCGATGTTTTAGGCCGGCTCGGCGGGGACGAGTTCGGGGTTCTGCTTGCCCAGACGGGGCTGAAATCCGGCAGAGAAAAAGCCGCTATTCTTGCCCAGAAGATCGAGAGCAGTCCCTTCCAATGGAAGGAAAAAACCCTGTCGCTTTCGGTTTCTTATGGCGTTTATCTTTTCGAAAGTGCGGAAGATATTGACTCCGCCCTTGAGGCCGCCGACAAGGAGATGTACGCACAGAAACGTGCGCGCAAGGCCGCGAAGGGCAACCCGGACAGCGGTACCAGCCAGGCCGTGGACGATGGGCGATAAAAAGAACGGCGATCAAAAACGAATTGGCATTCTGACCAGCGGCGGCGATTGTTCCGGCCTGAACGCGGTCATTCGGGCCGTCGTGCGCCGGGCAATCGGTGGCTATGGCTGGCGGCTCTTCGGCATTCGTGAAGGCACAATGGGGTTGCTTCGCCGGCCCCTTGATTATGAAGAGCTCACCCTCAAAATCTTTACGGGCAATGTGCTGCGCATGGGCGGCACCATTCTTGGCGCGATGAGTGCGGGGGATCCCTTTGCCTTTCCGATGCCCGATGGCAGCGTAAAAGACCGTTCCAATGAGATCATCGAGGGCTATCGTGAGCTTGGCCTGGACGCGTTGGTCGTCATTGGTGGCGACGGCAGCCTGCGGATTACACAGGCGCTTGCCGAGAAGGGAAATTTAAACGTCGTTGCCATCCCAAAGACGATCGACAACGACATCGGGTTGACCGAAACCTGCATTGGGTACAACACCGCCGTTTGCGTGGCGACGGAGGCGCTGGATCGCCTGCAACCGACGGCGGCCAGCCACAACCGCGTCATTATTCTTGAAGTGATGGGAAGGGATGCCGGACATATTGCGCTGGGTTCCGGGATTGCCGGCGGCGCTGACGTCATTCTTATTCCTGAAATTCCCTACCGGATGGAAAATGTCACGGCCAAGATTGCGAGCCTTCGCAGTCAAGGCCGTTCGCATGCGCTGATTGTCGTTGCCGAGGCGGTCAAGACGGAAAGCGGCGAAACGGTTGGGGTCCGGAAAAAATCCGGCGGCGTTCGTTATGGCGGCATCGGGCACTATTTGGGGGACCGAATTTCGGAGCTGACCGGGGACGAGACGCGGGTCACCATTCTTGGCCATTTGCAGCGGGGCGGAACGCCGACACCGCGTGACCGGTTAATGGCGTCGGTCTTTGGTGTGCATGCGGTTGATTTGATCGCGAAAGGCAGGTTTGGGCACATGGTCGCCTGGCAAAATCGCCGCGTTGTCGATTTTCCGATCCGGGAAGTTTTGGAACATTATTGTGGCGTGGACCCCGAAGGAGCCCTGGCGAAAACCGCCCGTGGCCTTGGAATTTCCTTTGGCGATTGAGGCGGTTGCGCGGCGTTCTGGTCAAGGGTCCACGGAAGGGGTACGCTTGAGAAAGTTTGGACGTTTGTTTTGGCTAGATTGCGAGGTTCGACGATATGGGCACAGGTCAGGCTAATCAATTAAAGACACGCCACGCGGAACTAGAAACGATCATCCACAAAGAAAACCGACGGCCCCTTCCTGACGAGCTTTACCTGCATAAGCTGAAAAGCGAAAAACTCCGCGTCAAAGACGCTCTCACGAAAGATGCGCTCACGCGGATTGAGCCCTAGAAAAAAACCGTTCACCCATTTTCTTTGTCGGACGCGACCGGAAGGTCGGCAGCTGTTTCCTGTGTCGTTTCCGGAACCGGCGTATCCGACCCTATCTTGGCCAGGGATTTTTCCTTTGCCGTTGCGCGTGCTTCGCGGCGTTCTGCCGCGCGGGTCGCTTTTTCGATGTCGGTCATCAATTCAACCTGGGTGCAAAGCCCAAGCTTTACCGGGCTTTGCGGCTTTAGGTTCTTCGCGTTCCAATGGGTGCGTTCGCGAATGGCATTGATGGTCGGCTTCGTTGTGCCGACGAGCCTAGAAATCTGGGCGTCGCTTAGCTCTGGATGCTGCGTGACCAGCCATGAGATGGCATCCGGGCGGTCCTGACGTTTTGAAAGCGGGGTGTAACGCGGCCCCTTTGTCCGCGCGACGGGCACGGGCAGATCCGGTTGGGACATTTTCATCCGGCCGGAGGGATCCTTCTGGCAGCGGTCGATTTCTTCAACGGTCAATTCGCCCGTTTTGATTGGGCTGACGCCGGTTATTCCGATTGCCACTTCGCCATCCGCTATGCCCTGCACTTCCAAATGGTGCAAGTCGCAGAAATCGGCGATTTGTTCGAAGGTGAGCGTCGTATTATCAACCAGCCACACGACGGTGGCTTTTGGCATTAGAGGTTTTGGCATAGGGCCTCCGGAGCCGACCCGATCGACGTTCAGCGCCGTGGGTCGCAGGTTCAACAATCCATTGTCAGGAAATAACGTGTCGGCGGGACTATAGCGACCCTAAGGCTGAAAATCAAAGCCCCCTTCAGCGGAATTTTTGGCTGAATTCAAGGGATCAGTACGATTTTTCCGATGTGCTGGCTGCTTTCCATGCGCCGGTGGGCATCTGCCGCATCGCCAAGCGCATAGGTCTGGTCAAGAACCGGGCGAAGCTGCGTTGTTTCAAACAGCGGCCAGACCCGTTCGCGAAGGGTGGCCAGGATGGCGGCCTTTTCTTCGATTGTGCGCGAACGCAACACGGAACCGGAAAGGGTCAGCCGTTTCAGCAACAGGCGCATCAGATTTATTTCGACTCGGGCGCCCTTCAGAAAGGCGATCTGCACAAGGCGGCCTTCCGTCCCAAGGCAGTTGAGGTTGCGCTGGATATAATCGCCGCCAACCATGTCGAGGATTACATCAACGCCACGGCCCTTCGTGAATTCCTTTACAGTGGCGACAAAATCCTGTTCCCGGTAGGGCACCGCCAGCGCCGCGCCGAGATCTTCGCAGAAGGCGCATTTTTCGGGGCTTCCCGCCGTCGTTAAAACCGTCGCGCCGAAATACCGGGCAAGCTGAATGGCGGTTGTGCCGATGCCACTGGTCCCGCCATGAACGAGAAAGACCTCGCCCGCCTTTAAGGCGGCGTGATCGAAAACATTTGTCCAGACGGTTGCGAAGGTTTCCGGAATGGCGGCGGCTTCGACCATGGTCAGGCAAGCGGGCACGGGCAGGGTGAGGACGGCGGGGGCTGTGCAATATTCCGCGTACCCGCCACCGCCGAGAAGGGCCATCACGTCGTCGCCGATTTTCGGCGCGGACACATCCGGCCCGTGGGCGACCACCCGGCCTGCGACCTCAAGACCGAGAATATCCGAAGCGCCGGGCGGCGGCGCGTAATTTCCTTCCCGTTGCAGAATGTCCGGCCGGTTGATGCCGGCGGCAGCGACTTTGATCAGCACCTCGCCCACATCGGGCGTAGGCACGGCGCGGCGGACGAGGGCCATTTTTTCAGGCCCGCCGGGTTCGGCAATTTCAATCGCGTTCATCATCAAAGGCAGGTTTGGCATGGTTGGCGCGGCCTTCCGTTGCAGGGAACAGGTCCGGGTGTAGTCGGATCAGGACTTCCAAGCAAGGGCTGGCTGCAGGTGCCGGGACGGCTTCCTGAAAGGAAAAAATGGATTTTCGAATGGCGGGATGTTTTAGCGGAACGCAGCCTAGGTTTTGATCTCAAAATTCTGAAAGCGCTTCTTGAATTTTGCAAGCTGTCCGCCGCTGTCGATCAGGCGGTGAACGCCCGTCCATGCCGGATGCGAAAGCGGATCGACGTCCAGCTTCAGCGTATCGCCTTCCTTGCCCCAGGTGGAGCGAGTCGTAAACGAGCTGCCGTCGGTTTGGACGACGTTGATCGTGTGGTAATCTGGGTGCAGGTCTTTTTTCATTTCTCGCTCCTAACGACGGGGGCTGTTATAGCGAAGGCCGTGTGCTGAAACAAGGGCCGGGTTTGACTTCGGCCTGCCGGTTGCCGAGGGCATTGGGTTTTTGCCTGCCAAACCACAGATTATCCGCCAAGCCGCCACCAAGCGGCGGCCAAGCTGCCAATTTAAAAGGAGCATCCTGCCTTGACTGACCCGAATGTACAGGCTTCCGCCGCTGTGGAGAAAGGCCGTCGCCGGAATTTTAAGCCCCTCCGGCGAATCCTGCCCTACCTTCGGCCCTATACGCTCGGCATTCTTGGGGCGGTGGCGGCGCTGACCCTTGCGGCGGGCACGGTGCTGGCTCTTGGCCTTGGGTTGCGCACCCTTGTCGATGAAGGGTTTAGCGCCGGCGACGCGGCCCTTCTTGACCGTGCCTTGATGGTGCTGTTTGGCGTCATCCTGTTGCTGGCGATCGCCACCTATGGGCGGTTCTACCTGGTTTCCTGGGTGGGCGAGCGCGTCGTCGCCGACATTCGCCGGGACGTTTTCAACCACATTCTCGGGCTTAGCCCAAGTTTTTTTGAGACCACGAAAACCGGCGAACTGCTTTCGCGTTTGACGGCGGATACGACGCTTCTGCAAACCGTTGTCGGGTCTTCCCTTTCGATGGCGCTTCGCAATGTGTTGATGCTTGTGGGCGGAATCGCGCTTCTTGCCATCACAAGTCCGAAGCTGACACTTCTCGTCGTGCTTGTCATTCCGCTGGTCGTTGTCCCGATTCTGGTCATCGGTCGGCGCGTGCGGCGTCTGTCCCGGGAAAGCCAGGATCGCGTGGCCGATGTCGGCGCCTATGTCGAGGAAAGCATCAACGCCGTTCGTACGGTTCAGGCGTTCGGGCATGAAAAAATAGATCAGGCACGTTTCGCAAAACGCGTCGAGGATGCGTTTTCCATGGGCATGCGTCGCGTGCGTGTCCGCGCCGTGCTTACGGTGATCGTGATCGTGCTTGCCTTCAGTGCAGTCGGCTGCATCCTCTGGGTGGGCGGTCACGATGTGCTTGCCGGGACGTTCAGCGCCGGGGATTTGGCGGCGTTTGTTTTTTACGCGGTGATTGTCGCCGGGGCGTCCGGCGCGATCAGCGAAGTGGTTGGCGATCTTCAGCGTGCCGCTGGCGCGGCGGAACGCCTGATGGATCTTCTTGCCACCGAGCCGGAAATTGTTGCGCCGGAAAACCCCGTGCCCCTGCCGGCACCGTTGCAAGGCGGGGTGGCGTTCGAGGGGTTGACCTTCGCCTATCCTTCGCGCCCCGAACGGCCGGCGCTTTTGGATTTTACCCTGGCCGTGAAGCCCGGGGAACATCTGGCCCTTGTCGGCCCATCGGGTGCCGGTAAATCAACGGTCTTTCAGCTTTTGCTGCGCTTTTACGATCCGCAGGCAGGGAAGGTGACCCTGGATGGTGTTGATGTGCGGGACGCAGCCCCGGGCGACGTGCGCGCCCATCTTGGCCTGGTTCCTCAGGATCCGGTGATTTTCTCGGCGGACGCCTGGGAAAACATTCGCTACAGCCGCCCCAAAGCTACGGATTCCGACGTTCGCGCGGCGGCGGAAGCGGCGAATGCGGCGGGGTTTCTCGACCGTCTTCCCGATGGCTTTTCTACGTTTCTGGGCGAGCGCGGCGTACGCCTTTCCGGCGGGCAACGGCAACGGATTGCAATTGCCCGGGCAATTTTACGAAATCCGGAGGTTTTGTTGCTGGATGAGGCGACCAGCGCGCTGGATTCGGAAAGCGAACGCGTTGTGCAGGTGGCCCTGGAAAGGCTGATGGCCGAACGGACGACGCTGGTTATCGCCCACCGTCTCTCGACGGTTTTAAACGCGGACCGCATCGTCGTGTTGGATGAGGGCAGGATCGTTGCCATCGGCACCCATGGCGAGCTTCTGAAAAGCTCGCCGCTTTATGCGCGGCTGGCCGAACTTCAGTTCGAACCGGAGCTTATCCGTTCTTCGGCTTAGGCAGGGCAGGTTTTAGCGTAGGGCTGGGGCGTTCCCGTGGCCGGCGTGATTAGCCGTCGGTAAAGACGAGATCGACGCGGTCGGCCGGTTTTCCGCTTCCCTTATTGCCGAGCGCGCGGACATCGATGCGAATGCTGGGAAGG
This sequence comes from Rhodospirillaceae bacterium, assembly GCA_002746255.1. NCBI lineage: Bacteria > Pseudomonadati > Pseudomonadota > Alphaproteobacteria > Rhodospirillales > Rhodospirillaceae > Rhodospirillaceae bacterium. The sequence goes on from NVWO01000001.1 coordinate 82,289, forward strand.
CCTTGTTCGATCAGGAAGGAGCGAACGACAAGGGCGCGCGAAAGGGATAAGCGGCGTGCCTGGCTTGCGGCTTCTTCGGTGCCGCTGGCATGGGCCAAAAGCTGGATGCGAAGGCCAGGATTGCTTTTTAAATGCACGGCAAATTTTTCGAGTTTTGCCTTCGCCTTGTCAGAAAGCAGCGCGCTTTCGCTTCCAAAGACGACCTGAATGGGTTTGCCGGGTTCAAGCGGCGCGCTTGCCGGGGGCAGTTTTGCCGTCTCCTCGAAGGCGGCTTTCTTGGCAGGCGTGGCCGATGCTGCTGATTTCTTGGACGGGGCTTTTGGCTCGGTTCGAGCAACCGGTGGCGGCGGGGCCTTTGGCTCCATTAGAACAACCGGCGGCGGTGGCGCGTCCGGCATCGTGATAATGGACGCTGGGGACGCTGGGCGCACCGGGGGCGGCGGCGTCAGCAGAATCCTGGGCCCGGGTTCAGCCATTGGCGACGGTGCTTTTTTAAGGGGCGGCGGTGTCCGCACAATTTTTGGTTTTGGCGCGGCCACCAGCGGTGTTTTCTTAAGGGCAGGCGCTTCTTTGACTGCCGCAGGCGCTTCTTTGACTGCCGCAGGCGCTTCCGGCATCGCAACAACGGGTGCCGGCGGTGCTTTCTTCGCTACCAACGGCGCTTTTTTAAGGGGCGGCGGTGTCAGCACAATTTTTGGTTTTGGCGCGGCCACCGGCGCTGTCGTTTGCGTCGTGGTGCCAGGCCGGCGCAAGGTGATGGTGCCGTTGCGCGTCGGTCCGCCGGGTCCCGGCATGAGAAGCCTGGGCACCATTGGCGCTGCACCAAGTTCCTCAAGCACGCTCAGATCGACGGTAACGCTTGGCTTGCCGGTGCCGCCGACGATGACGGTTTCCGCAAGGGCGCTTGCGCCGATGGCGGTTGCACCAATAAAGGCGAACCCACTAGCGAGGAAAAGGCCGGTCGAGAGGGGGCGATGAAAACGGGGACGGTGGAACATGGTCGAAACCTTAGCCCAGCGGCTGCCATCAGACAATGGGGTCCAAAAGATTCCTGTCGTTAATCAATCCGTTACCATACTTCCAGGGTCTTTATACGCCGTGCGCAGGAGGGTGGCGACGCTGGAATAGAGGGCGTCATTCGTGGCAAGGATGCTGCCCGATTGCAGCATGTTTCTGCCGCCGTTGATTTCCGTCACATAGCCGCCCGCCTCCTGGACAAGCAGAATTCCGGCGGCCATGTCCCAGGGTTTCAGACCTTCCTCCCAATAGCCGTCGAAACGCCCGGCCGCGACATAGGCCAGATCCTGCGCGGCAGCGCCGGAGCGGCGAATGCCAGCCGTCTGTTCCATCATGATGGGGAGAACCCTTGCGAAGGCGTCTTTTCCAGGCCGTCCGCCGAAGGGTTCGCCATAGGCGAGCAGGGAGTCTGACAGTTTTTTTCGGGCCGAAACGCGCAGCCGGTGGTTGTTCAAAAACGCGCCGCAGCCCCTTTCCGCCCAGAAAAATTCGTCATGGATGGGGTCGAGGATGACCCCGGCAACGATTTTGCCTTCGTGCTGCAACGCGATCGTGATGCTGAAATGCGGGATGCCGTGAAGAAAATTCGACGTGCCGTCCAGGGGATCGACAAGCCAGACATGGCTCGGGTCCTTTCCTTCCGTGGCACCGCTTTCCTCAAGCAGCAGGCTGTAATCGGGCCGTGCGTGGGTCAACTCCCGGCGCAGGATGCGCTCGGATTTCAAATCGGCGTTTGTGACGAAATCACCCGGCCCCTTTTTTGAAACCTGCAGTTGTTCAACTTCGCCAAAGTCGCGCACGAGCGAGCGTGCCGCCTTGCGGGCGGCACCTTCCATCACGTTGATGAGTGCGGAGCGGATGGCCATCAGTTTTTGACCCGTTCGACGTAAGCGCGTTCGGCGATGTTGACGAGGATGCGCGTGCCTGCCTCGATATGCGGCGGTACGGAGATGCGCACGCCGTTGTCGAGCAGGGCTGGTTTGAAGGATGCCGCTGCCGTCTGTCCTTTCACAACGGCATCGGNTTCCGCGATGGTGCAGATGGTCGAGTCCGGAAATTTCACGCCCACCGGCTCCCCTTCGTAGGATTCGATGATGACGATCATGTCGTCCTGAAGAAAGTCGATTGCTTCGCCCGCCAGATTCTGGTGGAGCGTGACCTGGTCGAAGGTCTTGGTGTCCATGAAGGTGAGGTTCTCGTCCTCGCGGTAGAGGTATTGGTGATTGCGCTGGTCGAGGCGGGCGCGTTCGACATTCTCGCTGGAACGAAAGCGTTCGTTCAGCTTTGTGCCGTTGCGAATGTCGCGGAGTTCAACCTGTAGATAGGCACCCCCCTTGCCGGGCTGGGTGTGCTGGGTTTTCACAGCGGCCCAAAGCCGTCCCTTGTGTTCGATCACCATGCCGGGGCGTATGGCGTTGCCGCTGATCTTCATTTGTCCTGCCCATTTGTTCTGGAAAAGCGGCGCGGAAGCTATCAGGTCGTCAATCTATACGCAACGGCGCGCGTGGGAAATCGCTTCATGGTGTTGCTGGCGGCGGCCCGGCTTGGGCGGCTTTGGAAATGACGCKGTTAAAGGCACGRACCGCTTGCCCAGGGCCGTCTTCATACGCCCAAATTCCGTGAAGCACGGCTAGAAAATCAGCCCCTGCCGCCACGAGGGGCGCACAATTTTCGACGTTAATGCCGCCGATGGCGACGCAGGGAACGGTTGTCGTTTCGTGCCACCAGGTCAGAATTTCGGGGTCTGGGTGGGATTCCGTCGCCTTTGTCGGCGTTGGATAGAAGGCGCCGAAGGCGACGTAATCGGCACCGGCCTCGGCGGCCTCGATCGCCAGGTGGCGCTGATCGTGGCACGTCACGCCGAGGATGGCGTCTTCTCCAAGGATGGCGCGGGCTTCGGCATAGGGGGTGTCCTGCTGGCCGATATGGGCCCCGTCCGCGCCCACTTCCTTTGCCAGTTTGGGCTGGTCGTTGATCAGCAGGGGAACGTCTCGGGCGTGGCAGATGGGGAGAAGGGCTTCGGCCGCCATGCGGATTGCGTCCATGTGAGCGGCATCGTTCGAAGCCGCTTTCAGGCGCAGCTGAACGCAGGCGACATCACCGCCATCCAGGGCTTCGGCTAAGGTTTCAGCGAATTTCTTTGGATCGATTTGCGGCGGGGTCAAAAGGTAAAGGCGGGTCGGATGATTTGAAATCAGTCGTTCCCCTGATAGATGCCGATGATGCGGTCCAGCATCTTTAAGGCATCCTCGCGCGGGCGCTGGAAGGTGTTGCGTCCGATGATCGACCCATTGCCGCCGCCATCGCGGATGGCGCGCGCATCGTCATAGAGGCTGTCGAGGCCTTTTGCCGAACCGCCGGAAAAGACAACGAGGCGACGGCCCTGGAAGCAGGACTGGACGATGTGGCGCACGCGTGCGGCCGGCGTTGAAATATCAATGGCTTCTTTTTCGTAGACCTTTTTTGCGGCGTCGAGTTCCAGATAATCGGTGGGCAGTTTCACCTTTACGATATGTGCGCCAAGAAGGCAGGCCATATGGGCGGCATACGCGATGATATCGACCGCCGTTTCGCCTTCCTTCGAAAGCTCGCCGCCGCGCGGGTAGGACCAGACGACGACGGCCAGGCCCATTTTTTTGGCTTCGCGGGCAACGTCGCGCAGTTCTTCAAACATGGCATAGGCCTTGTCCGAGCTTGGATAGATCGTAAAGCCCACGGCCGCGCAGCCGAGCCGCAGCGCGTCTTCGACGGACGCCGTCACCGCCTGATTGGCCCCCTCTTTGGCGCGGCTGAGGCTGTTGGCGCTGTTCATCTTCAGGATGGTCGGCACCTGACCGCCGAAGCTGTCCACGCCGGCTTCCAGCATGCCGAGCGGGGCGGCATAGGCCGAAAGGCCGGCATTGATTGCCAATTGATAATGGTAGTGCGGATCATAGGCGTCCGGGTTGGACGCAAAACTTCGCGCCGGGCCATGTTCGAACCCCTGATCGACCGGCAGAATGACAAGTTTGCCGGTGCCGCCAAGGCGGCCATGCATCAGGATGCGCGCCAGGTTTTCTTTTGCGTCGCGGCTTTCGCCTTCGTAAGCGGAGAGAATTTTTTGAACGCGGGGGCTAAGCTTCATGGTGGGACGGTCGCTTCCTGAAAATGGTTCGGGTTCGATTGCACCAAGGGCGCACATATATAACCTAACGGCGGCGTTTCAGCCACGCAATGGCGGCGGATTCCGGGTCCGGTGTTTCCAGCAGATCGAGGGTCGGTGTCGTCCCGGTATCGAGGGTCGCGCTGGCCTGTTCGGCGATGTCGGCGACTTTGGCAAGGGCCGCGCGCTTGGCGTCGAGGCGAATGTGTTTCCAGCCGGTGCGAATTGCGCCAAGGGCCTGGCCCGGGGAGGCGCCGCAGTCCAGCACGAAGACCGCATCGACATCGGGATATTGCCGGTGCGCGAGTTCGGCAATTTTCTGAAAATAGCCAGCGCCGGCGCAACTCGCAGCACCGTGAGGCGTGTGCAGGCGGATCGGCCGGTTCAGCTTTTGCGCGGCGGCAAGCGCGGCGAGGGCCTGGGGGAGGTCATGGACGATGACGGCGCGACGCAGGGTGGTGTTACGCGTGACGGTGTCACGCGCCATGCCTAGCCGAGGCTCCCCATATGGGCTGCCGTGTCCAGCATCCGGTTCGCAAAGCCCCATTCGTTGTCGTACCAGGAAAGGACGCGGACGAGGGTGCCGCCGACCACTTGGGTTTCAAGCAGGTCAAGGGTGCTGCTGTGTGTGTCGTGGTTGAAATCGGTCGAGACGAGGGGTTCGTCGGTAACGGCCAGAACGCCTTTCAGCCGTCCGTTTGCCGCGTCGCGCATGGCGGCGTTAATCGCGTCGACGGTGGTTTCCCTGGCGGCCAGGAAGGTGAGGTCGATCATCGAGACGTTCGCGGTGGGCACGCGAATGGCCGTGCCGTCGAGCTTTCCCTTCAACTCCGGCAACACAAGGGCAACGGCACGTGCCGCGCCTGTCGAGGTCGGGATCATCGAGGTGGCGGCTGCGCGCGCGCGGCGCAAATCCTTGTGCAGGCCATCGACGACGTGCTGATCCGACGTATAGGAATGAACGGTTGTCATGAAGCCCTTTTCGATGCCGACGGTCTTGTGCAGAACGTCGGCGACGGGTGCCAGGCAGTTTGTTGTGCACGACGCGTTTGAGACGATCGTCATGCCGGCTTCAAGGCGTTCGTGGTTGACGCCATAGACGACCGTCAGGTCCGGATCGCCCGCCGGCGCGGAAAGCAGGACTTTTCTTGCGCCGGCTTCAAGATGCTGTGCCGCCATCTCGCGTTTGAGAAAACGGCCGGTGCATTCCATGACGACATCGACGTTTAAGTCACCCCAGGCGAGATTTTTTGGTTCGCGCTCGGCGGTGACGCGCATCGGCCCCTGGCCGACGTCAATCATGTTGCCGTTTGTTTTTACGTCGGTCGGGAAGCGCCCATGGACGGAATCATAGCGCAGGAGATGCGCGTTCGTTTCCACAGGGCCTAAATCGTTGATGCCGACCACGTGCAGATCGTCTCTGGTGCTTTCGACGATTGCGCGCAGGGCGAGCCGACCGATGCGCCCAAATCCGTTGATCCCAATCCGAATTGTCATGCTTGCTTCTTTTCCTTTTCCGGGCGTTTTCCGGCCACGCCCTCGGCGGCCAGTCTGTTGATTCCAGGTTCCACTGTTGATTCCAATCCTGCAATCAGTCTGGAAAATGCCGTTCTCTCGCGCGTACGTCAACCGGAACCGGGCGCGGTTGACGTCAAAAGGAGGCAAGGCGTATTCTGCCACGGTTGCGTCAAGGGCGCACAGCAAAAAGCCACAAAATTCGGGGGATCGGCCATGTCGGATGTGGAGGCAGCAGAGAAGCGGCTGGAGTACGCCATCGCTCGCCTCGAAGCGGCGATAAAAGCTCGCGCCCAGACGGCCCCCGCAGCGGATGTGGGCGTCTCGCAAACCGTGGGCGTCTCGCAAACCGAAGACGGCAAAACGCCGCGCGACAGCACGTTGCGCGACAGCACGTTGCGTGACGTGACGGGACGTGTTGATTCCGCGATTGGCAATCTGCGCCGGGTATTGGGGGAATAAAATGGGCCAGGTCAGCATATCGGTCAACGGGCGGGCCTATGATATTGCCTGCGACAATGGCCAGGAAGAACATCTTGAGCGGCTTGCCACCGTCGTCGATGAACGGGTTGCGGGGCTTGTAACGTCGGTCGGTCAGGCGGGGGATGCGCGGCTTCTTGTCATGGCATCGCTGTTGATCGCCGATGAGCTGGCCGAGGCCTATGGGGATCTGGCGAAGCTGAAGGACGAAAACAAGACCTCGGGAGGCGCGGATCGCGCCGCCGAAAAGCTCAATGCTTTGGCAGCACGGATCGAGGGCATTGCCGACCGGCTGATTTCTGCCTAGAGTGGACGTTCGGGTAAGGCTTCGCGGTGCGTAAGGTGCTGAAATCCCTGGGGCCAATACACACCTCTAGGGAGCTGTCCCTGCCGGGATCGTGGTCCCGGTACATGGTGCCCACCTGCACTTGCAGGCCACAGAGGATATCAGGCGCCGACGGCCAGCGCAGCTTTACCCACCTTTTTCGGTAAAAATTTCAGCCTGCGGCAAAAGTTCCAGCCTTTGAATCCGCCCATCGACAAGCAAAACAAGAAAGCCGTTCGGGAAAAAGCGAAGGCCCGTCGTCGGCATGTGGCCGTGGCGGCGGGCGCGGGCGCGGCAACCGCCATGGCGGCGTGTTTTCTCGATTGCGTTCCCTGGCGCGTTGCCGGGAAGGCGGGCGGCGCAGATGCTGGCGCGAAAATTGTCGGTGGTTATTGGCCGATTGGGGACGAAATAGATCCCCGGCCTTTGCTGAAGGCCCTTGACGAAGCGGGCTGGCAATGCGCCCTTCCGGTCGTGGAAAAAGTGGGATCGCCGCTTTGTTTTCGGGCGTGGCGACCGGGCGACGTGCTGGAACCCGGGGCGCACGCCATTCCGGCGCCGCTGGCGGCGGCGGCGATGGTGACGCCAACCCTGTTGCTGGTGCCGCTTTTGGCCTTTGACAGGACGGGCCACCGGCTTGGCTATGGTGGCGGCTATTACGACCGGTCGATTGCCGCCCTGCGTGGGGCAGGCGCGTTGCTTGCAGTCGGTCTCGCCTATGCCGGCCAGGAGCTTGCCGCCGTTCCTACGGCGGGGGACGATGTAGCCCTGGGTTGGGTCGTGACGGAATGTGAAGCCATACGGATAGGTTGAGGACAGGGGATGCGAATTCTTTTTTGCGGCGATGTGGTGGGGCGTTCCGGGCGCGAAGCGATCCTCGCGCATGTTCCGGAGCTTCGCGAGAAGCTGCAACTGGATCTGGTTGTTGTGAATGCCGAGAACGCCGCTGGCGGCTTTGGCATTACGAAACGGCTTTGTGAGGAATTTTATGCGGGCGGGGTCGATGTGCTGACCCTTGGCAATCATGCCTGGGCGCAACGTGAAATCGTCGGCTATATCGATTCGGACCCGAAATTGCTGCGGCCGTTGAACTATCCGGAATCGACGCCGGGGGTCGGCAGCGGGCTTTATACGACGGCGAAGGGAGAGCGTGTGCTTGTCCTACAAGTCATGGGCCGTCTTTTCATGGAGCCTGTCGACGACCCGTTTGCAGCGGTGGAAAAAATTCTCGCCAACCATCGTCTGGGCGCCACCGTTGCCGCCATCTTCGTTGACGTGCATGCCGAGGCGACGAGCGAGAAGATGGCCATGGGCCAATATCTGGACGGGCGGGTAAGCCTGGTTGCCGGGACCCACACCCATATTCCAACGGCGGACGCCCAGATTCTTACCAACGGCACGGCGTATATTTCCGACGTTGGCATGTGCGGCGATTACGATTCGGTGATCGGCATGAAAAAGGAAATCTCGATCAAGCGCTTCCTCCGCCCGCTTCGCACGGAACCCTTCAGCCCGGCGGACGGCGAGGCGAGCCTTTGCGGCGTCTTCGTCGAGACGGACCCGAAAACCGGTCTGGCAACGCGCGTGGCCCCCCTTCGCATCGGCGGTCGCCTGGCCCCGGCCTGGCCGCTGGATGGCGCGGAGGAAGCCGCCGGACCCGATGCCTGAAAAAGGCGGCAACGCCTACGGCTTTCGTGCATTGGCCCCCATCATCTGGCCTATCTACAGGCGAGGCTAATTAATCATTTATTTTCAATCGGTTGATGGCAGCATAGCTGTTTAGTATAATCAAACTTTGGCACCCTAACTTGTTAATAGGGCTATGAGTTTGAATCCTACTATAGCAGTTGCGCTTATCGGGTTTGTCGGGACTATAGCAGCTACGCTTATCGGGAAATTCGAGACTTTAGAAAACGCGGTTATCGTAGCTGCCGGGACTGTCGGGGTTATAGTACTCATATTCATCGGGAGGTGGGTTTGGCACCTCATACGCCCCAAGTACACTCCCACCTCTTCATTGGCCCTTAAGGATGAAACGCCAGCCATCAAGATGACAATCAGCGAGAGCGGGCCTTATTGTGATATCGGGCCAAATGTATATGAGATCAGACGGACGTTAAATTTGAAGCTAGAAAACATTGACCGAAGCAAGCCGATTTCTAATTGCTCCGTTAAAATATTATCCGTGATGCCTCCTACCGAATACGACGGTCCGTGGGTGCTGAAAGAGGGGGTATCGCTTGCGGCAGGAGAGCATATTTTCATTCCGCTTGTGACCTATGGCGAATCACGGGAGCCTAGCAAATTTAAATGTCACGACAGCTTTATGACGATGGGTACGGCAGAGCAATTGCCGTGGTTGGACGCTGAAGAAAAATACGCCGTGACGTTGAGGGCAACCACGCCGGACGCAGCGTATTGCGAGTTTCAGTGCAAAATATGGGTTGGGGATGGCCAGTTGCGAATTGAGGAAGTTTAAGCCCCGGCCTGGCCCCTTGATGGCGCGGCGGACGCCACCGGGTCCGATGCCTGAAAAAGGCGGCAACGCCTACGGCTTTCGTGCATTGGCCCCCATCATCTGATATAGAAGGGGACACTTGTCCCTCAAGCCCAGCGTAGATTCGAATGGCAGGCCATTCCAAATTCAAGAACATCCAGTACCGCAAGGGCGCGCAGGATGCGAAGCGCGCCAAATTGTTCACGAAAATCATCCGTGAACTGACCGTGGCGACACGTGCCGGCGGCGGCGATCTGGACGGCAATCCCAGGCTGCGCACGGCCGTGATGACGGCGCGGGCGGCGAATTTGCCGAAGGACACCCTTGAACGTGCGATCCGGCGCGGTGCCGGTGACGATGACGGCGTCAATTACGAGGAAATCCGCTACGAAGGCTATGGCCCGGGCGGGGCGGCCCTGATCGTCGAGGCGTTGACGGACAACCGCAACCGTTCGGCAGCCGAAATCCGGACCGCCTTTAACAAGCATGGCGGCAGTCTTGGCGAAATCAACAGCGTGCTTTTCCAGTTTGAGCGCGTCGGCATGCTTCAATATCCGGTGGATAAGGTTGCCGAAGCGGTTCTTTTCGAAGCGGCCCTGGAAGCCGGTGCGGAAAATGTTGAGACGGACGCGACGCTGCACGAGGTTACTTGTGCGCCGGACGATTTTAATGCGGTTCGCGAGGCCCTTGAAAAAACATTCGGGGCGCCGGATAGCGCCGCCTTGGTCTGGAAGCCGAAGACGACGGCGCCGGTAAGCGATGACGACGTGGAAACCCTTTTTCGCCTGATTGAAGTGCTGGAAGACAATGACGATGTGCAGACGGTTTCGGCGAATTATGAAATTTCCGATGCCGCGCTCGCAAAGTTAAGTGCGTGAGCAGGCAAAATTTCCAAGGGTAGGGGCATGCGACTTCTCGGTCTTGATCCGGGTCTTCGAAGAACAGGGTGGGGTGTGATCGATGTTGATGGCAATCGATTGCGCCATGTGGGGGACGGTGCCGTGCGCTCTGATGACGCCGCGCCGATGTCCGAACGTCTGGTCCAGCTTTATGATGGCCTTTGTGAAGTGATTGCGGCCTACCAGCCCGATGCGGCGGCGGTCGAAGACATCTTTGTCAATCGCAACCCGGCGACGACGTTAAAGCTTGGCTTTGCGCGCGGGGTTGTGTTGCTGGCACCGGCGAAAGCGGGCCTTGCCGTTGCGGAATATTCGACGACTCTCATCAAGAAATCCGTTGTCGGCACTGGCCATGCGACAAAAAAACAAATCGGCATGAWGGTTGGGACCCTTCTTCCCGGCGCCCGGCCGGAAACAGAAGATGCCGCCGATGCGCTGGCCGTAGCAATTTGTCACGCCCATCATCGGGCGACCTGGCAGCGTTGGACGGATGGGGCAAAAAAGGAGGCGCGCCTGTGAYTGCCAAATTGACCGGCATTCTCAATGAAGCCGATGGGGACGGCATCGTCGTTGATGTCGGTGGCGTCGGCTATCTTGTTTATGCGTCTGCGCGTACGCTTCGCACCCTGCCGGGTGCAGGCGTGCAAGYGTCTCTGTTTATCGACACCCATGTGCGCGAAGACCAYATCCAYYTGTWYGGCTTTGCCGATGTTGGCGAGCGCGCCTGGTTCCGGCTTCTGCTGACCGTTCAGGGGGTTGGTGCGAAGGCGGCGTTGGCCGTTCTTTCTGTGTTGGAGCCGGACGCACTGGCCCAGGCCATTGCCGCCGCCGACGCGCCTGCGATCACCCAGGCCCAGGGTGTGGGTGCGAAGCTTGCCGGGCGCGTTGTCAGCGAATTAAAGGACAAGGCCGGCAAGCTGGTCCTTGGCGGCGTTGCGGTGAAAGGTGGCGGTGTTGCGGATGGCGTTGCAGCGGACGCGGTTTCGGCGCTTGTCAATCTGAACTACCGGCGGGATGAAGCCTTTGGCGCCATTGTCAGGGCGCAGCGTGATTTGGGTGCAGAGGCGCCGGTTGCAGCCTTGATTCAGGCGGGCCTGAAGGAGCTGGCGTCGTGACGGAGGAGCGGGTTGTGCAAGGCGACCGTGTGACGGCGGATGTGCCGGATGTGTCGCTGCGACCGAAAAAACTTGCGGATTTTATCGGCCAGGAAAGCCTGCGCGAAAATCTCCGTGTCTTTATCGAAGCGGCCAGCGCCCGGGGGGAGGCCCTGGACCACGTTCTTTTCCATGGGCCGCCGGGCCTTGGCAAGACGACGCTTGCCCAGATCGTCGCCCGCGAGCTTGGCACCGGGTTTCGGGCAACATCGGGGCCGGTGATTGCGCGTGCGGGCGATTTGGCGGCGATTCTGTCAAACCTGGAACCACGGGACGTTCTCTTTATCGATGAGATCCATCGGCTGAACCCGGCGGTTGAAGAAGTTCTCTATCCGGCGATGGAAGATTTTCAACTGGACCTGGTGATCGGCGAAGGTCCGGCGGCGCGTTCCGTGCGCATCGATCTGCCTCCCTTTACCCTGGTGGGGGCCACCACGCGATCGGGGTTGATCACGTCACCGCTTCGCGAGCGGTTTGGCATTCCGATGCGCGTAACATTTTACCAGCCCGACGAACTTGAAACGATCGTGCGCCGGGGCGCCGCTCTTCTGGAAATGAATGTGACGGCAGACGGGGCCGCTGAAATTGCCCGGCGTTCCCGCGGCACGCCAAGAGTGGCCGGGCGTCTTCTCCGCCGCGTGCGCGACTTTGCCTCCGTTGGGAAGGTAAAATCGATCAATGCCAAGGCTGCGAACGCGGCGTTATGCCAGCTTGACGTCGATGTGCTTGGCCTTGATGCGATGGACCGGCGCTACCTTTCCCGTATTGCCGAGCATTATGCCGGCGGTCCTGTCGGCGTCGATACCCTTGCCGCCGGTCTTTCCGAACAGCGCGATACGATCGAGGAAGTGATTGAACCTTTCCTTATTCAGCAGGGCTTTATCCAGCGTACGCCACGCGGGCGGATGCTGACCGCGATTGCTTACCGCCACCTTGGGCTGGAGGCGCCGAAAACCCTTACCCAGTTTGACCTTCTTGAAGGCGGCGGCAAGGGGGAGGGGCGATGACCCAGGCTTCAACGCCATTCGGCGATGGGGGGTATTGTTTTTCCGTTCGCGTCTATTACGAAGACACGGATGCGGCGGGGATTGTCTATTACGCGAATTACCTGCATTTTGCCGAACGGGCGCGCACGGAACTTCTGCGAAGCCTCGGCTTTGCGCGAACGGACCAGACCCATGGGGTCGCCTTCGCCGTTCGCAGTTGTGCCGTCGATTATTTTGCGCCGGCCCGTCTTGATGACTGGCTCGACATTGAAACGCAGCTTATTAACCTTCAAGGTGCCAGCCTTGAGGTTGTCCAAACGATCCGGCGGGATGGAAAAACGCTTGTCCACCTGACGGTGCGCATGGCTTGTATGGATGGCGATGGTAAAGTTGTCCGCATGCCGACGGAATTGCGTGACGCCCTGAAGGCAGGGCTGTTGCGTTCCCCATTCAAGGTGAGTGCACCGAAGGTGCGCGCATCCAAGACGAGACGGAGTGCTTGATGGAAAATGAGATTATCGAATCTGTTGCCGTGGGGCAGTCGGTCGCGTCGACGGACATGTCGGCGTGGGGCTTGTTTATGCAGGCCGACCCGATTGTTCAGGCGGTCATGCTGCTGCTGCTGGCGGCGTCTTTTTGGAGTTGGGCAATCATCTTTGACAAATTGATGAAGCTGCGCCGGTTGCGCGCGATTGCCGATAGTTTTGAGGAAGCTTTCTGGTCGGGCGGATCGCTGCTTCATCTTTACGAGCGTGTTGGTGTCAACCCGAAGGACCCGATGTCGGCGGTGTTCGGTGCCGGCATGCGGGAATGGAAGCTTGGCTCCGAAGGGAAGGCGGCGATGTCGGAAACGCGAACCGGCAGCGTGCTGCAACGGGTCGATCGCGCCATGCGCCTGACTCTTGGTCGCGAGCTGGAGGCGTTGGAGCGCCACCTGACCTTCCTTGCCTCCGTCGGCTCGACGGCACCTTTCATCGGTCTTTTCGGCACGGTCTGGGGCATCATGAACAGCTTTCAATCCATCGCAATTTCGAAGAACACGTCTTTGGCGGTTGTGGCCCCCGGCATTGCCGAGGCCCTGTTTGCGACGGCGATGGGGTTGGTCGCCGCCATTCCGGCGGTGGTTGCCTATAACAAGATTTCGAATGGGCTGAACGGCTATGCGAACCGCATCGATGGTTTTTCCGACGAATTCAGCGCCATTTTGGCGCGCGAAGCCGAGGGGACAAGCTAGCGATGGGTGGCGGTGCGGGTGGCGGTGCGGGCGGCAGACGCGCCGGGCGCCGGTCCCTTCGTCCGATGAGCGAAATCAATGTCACTCCGATGGTTGATGTCATGCTCGTTCTGCTCATCGTCTTTATGGTCACGGCGCCATTGATGACGGTGGGCGTGCCGGTCGAACTGCCAAAATCCGAAGCCGGAAATCTGAGCGGCCAGGAAGAGCCGCTGGTTGTTTCCGTGAACGCGGATGGCGATGTTTTTCTTCAGGAAACGCAAATTGACATTGTGGATCTTGCACCACGGCTGGTCGCAATCAGCGGCAACAACCCGGAAACGCGGATCTTCATCCGTGGGGATCAGGCAATCAACTACGGGCGTGTCATGGACGTGATGAGCACAATCAGCGCCGCCGGGTTTAGCCGTGTCGGCCTCGTCGCCCGCACGCCTGGCGAGGGACAAGGTCCGGCCCGGAAAAAGTAGTTTTATATGCGCGATGGCCTGCTCAGTTCGTTTATTTTCCACGTGATGGCGGTGCTTATTGCCTATTTTGGGGTGCCGGCGTTGTTTAAACCGGCGTTTCAGGATGACTACCCGATCGTTGTCGATTTTGTGCAGATTTCCCATAAGACAAATCTGCCGAAATTGCCGCCGCCGTCGTTGAAGCCGAAACGTAAACCTGCCGCCGAAAGGCAAAAGCCAAGCCAGATCAGCGAAAATCCGCTGCCACGCAAACCGGTGGCGAAACCAAAGCCATTGCCAAAACCAAAGGTCGAAAAGCCGGTTGCGAAGCCGAAACCCCTACCGAAACTAAAGGTTGAAAAGCCGGTGGCGAAACCGAAACTTCGCCCGAAGCCAAAGGAAGCCGCCCCGGATCCCTTTGCTTCGGTGCTCAAGACGGTGGAAAAATTTCGCCAGCCTGAAGWGAAAGTGGCTGCCAAGCCGACGCCGGAGATTGTGCAGGCACCAAAGCGTTTCGATGTGGCGAGCCGGTTGACGTTGAGTGAACTGGACGCCATTCGCAGCCAGATCAGCCGCTGTTGGAACGTGCCGGTGGGGGCGATGAACGCCGAGGACCTGATTGTCGAGATCCGGGTGCACGTCAATCCGGACGGCACCATTCGCAAGKCTAGAATTCTGGACGCGGAGCGCATGCAACACGATCCCTTCTTTCGGACTGCAGCGGAAAGCGCGTATCGTGCGGTCATCAATCCGCGATGCAGCCCGCTTCGGCTGCCGCCGGAAAAGTACGAGCTGTGGAAGATCTTTACCCTTAGCTTCAACCCGAAGGAAATGCTTGGAACATGACCGACCGTCAGAAAAAACGAGCAAGAAAAGGACGGTGCGCCTGGCGGTTTGCCTTTGCGGCCCTGTTTTTCATGTTTCTTTTCTCGCCTGCCCATGCGGAGCTTCGGATCGATATCACGCGAGGCGTGGTCGAGCCTTTGCCCATCGCCATTCAGGATTTTATGGGGAAAACGGGTCACGCGGGGGAAGTCGGCCAGAAAATCGCGTTTGTTGTTCTCGCCAACCTGGAGCGTTCCGGCCTTTTCCAGGGCGTTGACCCGAGGGCGTATATTGAGAAAAAAATCCCGCTCAACATCCAGCCGCGATTCGCGGATTGGCGCGTTATCGGAACCCAGGCTTTAATCAATGGCGGGGTTGAACTGCTTCGCGATGGGCGGCTGCGGGTGGAATTTCGCCTCTGGGACGTTGTGGCGGAACAGCAGATGCAGGGGCTGGCCTATCACACGCAGCCGGAAAACTGGCGCCGCGTTGCGCATAAAATTTCAGATTCAATCTATGAACGCATTACCGGCGAGAAAGGCTATTTCGATACGCGGATTGTTTATGTCGCCGAGAGCGGGCTGGCGACACAGCGGATAAAGCGCCTTGCGATCATGGATCAGGACGGTGAAAACAATCGGTTTCTCACCGATGAACGAACGCTTATTCTGACGCCGCGTTTCTCGAAGACGGCGCAGAAGATCGTGTTTCTTTCTTACTATGGCGACGTTCCGCGCGTTTACCTTTTCGACATTGAAACCGGTGTGCAGGAACGCCTTGGTGATTTTTCAGGCATGACGTTCGCGCCGCGCTTTTCGCCCGACGATTCGCAAGTTGTCATGAGTTATGCGAAGGACGGGAATTCCGACATTTATGTCATGGACCTGGACACGCGAAAGGCAAAACGCCTGACGACGAATTCGGGGATCGACACGTCGCCTTCTTTCTCGCCCCAAGGCGATCGGATTGTCTTTAACTCCGATCGTGGTGGTTCGCCGCAGCTTTATGTCATGAGCAAGAACGGCAGAAACATCCACCGGACAAGTTTTGGGAAGGGACGGTACGGCACGCCGGTGTGGTCGCCGCGCGGCGACCTGATCGCTTTTACGAAGATTTATAAAAACCGCTTCTTCATTGGCGTCATGAAACCGGACGGCAGTGGTGAGCGGTTGCTGACGGAGAGCTTCCGCGACGAGGGCCCCACTTGGGCTCCGAACGGACGGGTCCTTATGTTTTTCCGGCAAATTCCAGGCGATGCGAACGGTTACGGTGATCGTGTGCGCCTTTATTCGATCGATCTCACAGGCCGCAACGAGCGTGAAGTGGTCACCCCGCTTGATGCGTCCGATCCGGCCTGGTCCCCCTTGATTCCGTGATTTCGAGCAAGTATGGTTAAAATTCCCGGGAAATAGCGGGAGAACGGTTGCTGGACGCCAGATTTTTCTGGAAGGCGGCGCACAGGTCACCGGGAGACAGGGTGGCGGAAGATTCTTTAGATTTTGTAAACCACTCACGTGGTTTAAACACCCAGGTTCTCGATCAGGAGATTACGTCGATGCGTCGGATTTTTGTTACCATTGCGGCATTGGTTCTTCTCACCGCCTGCGAAACGCAGACCGGTGGTGCAGGGGGGTCCAGAGGTGCTGGCGGCGCCGGAGGTTCCGGAGGTTCCGGCGGTTACAGCGGGATGAGTTCCCAGCAGGAACTTGTCGCCAAGATTGGCGACCGGATCTTTTTTAATCTCAACAGTTATAAAATACGCGCAGACGCCCAGAAGATTCTGCAGGCGCAAGCCACATGGCTGAAGCAGCAATCGAGCCTTAACATTACAATTGAAGGCCATTGTGATGAGCGGGGCACGCGGGAATACAACCTGGCGCTTGGTGAACGTCGTGCGAATGCGGTGAAAGATTATCTTGTTGCCCTTGGCGTACCGACAAGCCGGATTATGACGATCAGTTACGGCGAAGAGCGGCCGGTGGCCCTTGGCCATAATGATGCGGCCTGGACGCAGAACCGCCGCGGCGTGACGAAAGTCAACTAAACATCCTAGCCCAAGCGACGACGCCCTTTTTGAATTCACCGTCCGTCTGGCCTTCAGGTTCGATAAGAACCTTTTGGGCCTGGCGGACGACGTGTGTTTAAGGAATGAAAATGCCGTTTCGGAAAACGGAGAAGGGGATAGCGCGGCATTTGTGCGGCGGGGCAGGATCGGCCCTTTTTTATGGCCGTCTTCTGGCGATGCTCGTTACCTTGCCGTTGCTTTTGGCGACGCCAGCCCTGGCCCAGGGTCTGGGGGCCGGTGCCCTTGTGGAACGGCTCGACCGTCTGGAACGTGACCTGCAAAATTTGCAGCGTGAGTTTTACCGCGATGGGGCGACGCCTTCTTCGCCAGTGATAGGTTCGCTGGTGAACGATACGGATGCGCCGCCGCCGGCGGCCCGCGCGGAACTTCGCTTTGCCGAAATTGAAACGCAAATTCGCGGCCTTACAGGCAAGGTCGAAGAAGTCCAATTCCGGCTCTCCGAACTTGGCGAGCGCCTCGACCTTTTAACCAGCGATCTTGAGCTTCGCCTTGCTGCCATCGAAGTCAGGCTCGCTGGCAGCAAACAAGACGGCACTGGCCAGGCGGGGGCCGTGATGGAAGGTTCGCCGACGTCTGAGACGTCAGCGTCCGAGACGTCCGCCGTTGCGGCGACGTCCGAGCCCGGCGGCGACGTGGCGGCAAAGGCGGTAAGCCTGCCGCCGAAAGAAGCCTATGCCCATGCCTTTTCACTGCTTGGCCGTCGCGAATATGTGGAGGCGGAACGTGAATTGAAGGCCTTTCTGGAGGCCTATCCTGAGGATCGGCTTGCACCGAACGCGACCTACTGGCTTGGCGAAACCTATTATGTGCGGAACGATTTCCGCCAGGCAGCCGTGATTTTTCTTCAGGGTTATCAGAAGAACCCCAAAGGTTCCAAGGCACCGGACAATCTGTTTAAGCTGGCAAAATCCTTGGGAAATATCGGCGATAAGAAAGAAGCCTGCGCCACCTTGAGCCGGCTCAAAAAAGAATTCCCCAAACTTCCTTCGGCCGTTTTTCAGCGCGCCGAGGCAGAGCGCAAGCGGAACGGCTGCCCGTAAGTATTTTTTCTGGATATCCGGCGGACGGATGCCCATGGACATAGAAAAATTTTCAGAACGCATGGGGGCGTTGGGGCCCTTCGAAGCGCAACCCCGGCTTGGTGTCGCCGTTTCCGGCGGCGCGGACAGCATGGCGCTTGTGCTGCTTGCAGACGCATGGGCGCGCGCGCGCGGCGGTGCGGTGCTGGCCTTGACGGTGGATCATGGCCTGCGCGCCGAGGCGGCAATGGAAGCGCGCCAGGTCGGCACCTGGCTTCGTTCGCACCACATTGCGCATCGCATTCTTCGTTGGGAGGGTGCGAAGCCTAAAACCGGCATTCAGGCGGCGGCGCGCGATGCGCGTTATGCCCTGTTGATGGAACGCTGCCGGAAAGAGGGCATTTTGCATCTGCTGCTGGCCCATCAAAGGGAAGACCAGGCCGAGACATTTCTTTTTCGCCTGGCGCGGGGCAGCGGCCTCGAAGGCCTTGCCGGGATGGCGTCGATCTCTGAGCGGACGCATCTGCGCCTGCTTCGCCCCTTGCTGGACGTGCCGCGCGCGCGTCTTCGCAAGATTCTTGAGACGGCAGATCAGCCGTGGATCGAAGATCCGTCCAACGAGGATCGCGCGTTTGCACGTGTGCGCATTCGGGCAGTTCTGCCGGTTCTGGGCCGAGAAGGGGTGACAGTGGAGCGGCTTGTCGAAATGACGCGGCAATTGGCGCATTCGCGCGCCGAACTTGAAGGGGCGACGGCGGCCCTTTTGGCGGAACAGGCAACGCTTTATCCGGAAGGCTACGCGCGTATAGCCAAGGCGGCCTTTCTGGCGGCATCGCCGGAATGTGCGCGCGCCGCCCTTGGCCGGCTGTTGCGCGTCGTTGGTGGCGGCGTTCATGTGCCACGCCGCGCGCGGATTGCGCGTCTTGCGACAGCCCTTGCGCAAGGGGAATTCCGATCTGGCCGTACGCTTGGCGGTTGCCGGGTGCTTGTCGAGGCGGAAAGCGTTCTTATTTGCCGCGAGATGCGGAAAGAAGTGCCCCAGCCCGTTCTTCCCGGGGCCTGTTTTCGCTGGGATGGGCGCTTTGTTGTCGAGACGGCACCGGCAAAGGCGGGAAGCCCCTGGGCGAAGCAGGCGAAGACCTGGCGTCTTCAGCGGCTTGGCGCGCAAGGCTGGGCCGAAATCGTGGCGGTTGAACCGGCCTTGCGACAAAGCCGCCTTCCTGTCGCCGTCCGGTCGACGCTGCCGGCGATCTGGGACCGCCGGGGCGTGTTTCTGGTTCCCCATCTTGGCTACGATCGTGGGGGCGGAAAATTTTTGAAACGTCTGGATTTCGAGCCATTCGAGCCTTTGGCCGGCGCCACTTTTACGGTTGCGTAAGCCGGGTCAGGCACTATCTTTACAACGGGTATGCCTTAATGTGGTTGGACAAGGTGGCCTGCGTGTTAGAATTTGCCTCTGGCGGTGCGCGTGTGCGTGCCGGGGGAGGGTAAGCAACCAGGCCTTAAGAAACCGGGCCGGCGCAACGGAGACGTGAAAAAGTCGTGAACATTTTCAGGAAGAATCTGATGCTTTGGGTCATCATCGTGCTGTTGGTGATAGCCCTGTTCAACCTGTTTCAGGCACCGAGTTCGAACGAAGCCGTTCCGGAAATCGCCTTCTCGGACTTCCTTGCGGAGGTTGATGGCGGACGGGTTCGCGATGTTACGATCCAGGGACACCAGATTAGTGGCCATTCTCAGGATGGCCGACCGTTCGCGACCTATGCGCCGGACGACCCCCAGCTTGTGAACCGGCTGACGCTGCACAATGTGCGGATTACCGCCGCACCGAGCGAAGAAGGTGTGCCGTCTCTCTTCAGCATCCTTATCTCCTGGTTCCCGATGCTGCTTTTGATCGGGGTCTGGATTTTTATCATGCGGCAGATGCAGGGCGGCGCCGGAAAGGCGATGGGGTTTGGCAAATCCCGTGCCCGCATGCTGACCAAGCATGGCGATCGCGTTACCTTCGACAATGTTGCCGGCATCGACGAGGCAAAACAGGAACTTGAAGAAGTTGTCGATTTTCTGAAAGACCCGCAGCGCTACCAGCGTCTTGGCGGAAAAATTCCAAAGGGCGTTTTGCTGGTCGGGGCCCCCGGCACGGGCAAGACGTTGCTGGCTCGCGCCATTGCCGGCGAGGCGAACGTGCCTTTCTTCTCGATCTCCGGTTCGGACTTTGTCGAGATGTTCGTCGGTGTCGGTGCCAGCCGTGTGCGCGACATGTTCGAACAGGGCAAGAAAAACGCGCCCTGTCTGATCTTCATCGATGAAATCGACGCCGTTGGCCGGCACCGGGGCGCGGGCGTTGGCGGCGGCAATGACGAGCGCGAACAGACCCTGAACCAGCTTTTGGTCGAGATGGACGGCTTTGAGGCGAATGAGGGTGTCATCATCATCGCGGCGACGAACCGCCCCGATGTGCTGGACCCGGCGTTGCTGCGCCCGGGGCGCTTTGACCGACAGGTGGTTGTGCCGGTTCCTGACGTCGTCGGCCGGGAGAAGATCCTGAAGGTTCACATGAAAAAGGTGGCGATTGCGCCGGATGCCAATGCGAGGATCATTGCGCGCGGGACGCCTGGATTTACGGGCGCGGACCTTGCGAACCTTGTGAACGAGGCGGCCCTTCTGGCGGCGCGCAAGATGAAGCGCTTTGTCACGATGGCGGAAATGGAGGAGGCCAAGGACAAGGTGATGATGGGGGCCGAACGCCGTTCCATGGTCATGACCGAAAAAGAAAAAAAGCTGACCGCCTATCACGAATCGGGCCATGCGCTTGTCGCCGTCAACATGGAAGAATCCGACCCCATTCATAAGGCGACGATCATTCCGCGCGGCCGCTCGCTTGGCCTGGTTATGCGGCTGCCGGAGGGCGACCGGATTTCCATGTCGCGGGCGAAGCTGGAAGCGGATCTGGCCGTGGCGATGGGTGGCCGGGTGGCGGAAGAACTTGTCTTCGGCCACGATCAGGTGACAACCGGCGCCTCTCAGGACATTGCCATGGCGACGCAGATGGCGCACCGCATGGTGACGGAATGGGGAATGAGCGACAAACTCGGCCCCCTTGCCTATAAGGCGAATGAACAAGAGGTTTTTCTGGGACATTCCGTGACGCAAACCCAGAACATTTCGGACGCGACGTCTGCGCTGATCGATTCGGAAGTTCGTAGAATTGTCGAGGAAGCATTGGCGCAAGCCAGGAAAATTCTCTCGGAACAGCGCGACAAGCTGGAAATTCTTGCCAAGGGGTTGCTGGAATATGAAACCCTTAGCGGCGACGAGATTGCAGCCCTTTTGAAGGGCGAGCCCATCCATCGTCCTGGTGAGGAGGCGGAGGATTCGGACGGGAATGCGCCGCAGTCTTCTGTGCCTTCGAGCGGGGATGAAAAGTCGGAAGAAGGTAAAGAGGGGCCGGAAGGCGGGTTGGCGCCGACGCCCCAGCCGGACGGCTAGTCTTTTTCATTCGATGCCGGATTGGCAAGATGCTCCATGGCCTCCCGGACCGGATGTGGCCGCGCTGGGCAGGCTTTACCTGCGTCCGTGCGATCTGCTTGCCGGTGCCAGCGCCAGGGCCGCGATTGCGGCGGGGGCTGCTTTTCCCCTGGCCGGTGGCCCCATGGCCTTTCGTTGCTGTGAGTTGGTGGTTCGTGGCGAAGGGGGGCGGCCGACGCGCCGTTGGCGTGCGCCCTTGGCCGAGATTGAAGCTTGGGCGCATGAGTGCGGCGGCCAGGTGGCCGACAGGATTGCCGGGCTTGCCGCAAATGTAACGGCAACGCGTCCGGCCTTTGCTGGTTTCCCATTGGACCCGCCGCATCTTTTCGGTGTCCTCAACGTCACCCCCGATAGCTTCTCGGATGGTGGCGAGCATGCCGACCCGGACGCCGCCATTGCCTGGGGCCGTCTGCTTGGTGAGGGCGGTGCGGCGATTGTTGACGTTGGTGGCGAATCGACCCGGCCGGGCGCGCATGCCGTCGCCGTTGAAGAAGAATGCCGGCGTGTTCTTCCGGTTGTCCGCGACCTTGCCGCGCGTGGCGCTGTTGTTTCTCTCGACAGTCGCCATGCCGATGTCATGGCGCGCGCACTGGACGCGGGCGCGTGCGTGTTGAACGATGTGACGGCTTTGACCCATGAGGCGGCCTCGCTGCCCCTGGCATCCCGGCACCACGCCAAGGTCGTGCTGATGCATATGCAGGGCACCCCCCAGACAATGCAAAACGCGCCCATTTATGACGACGTTGTTCTTGATGTCTTTGATTACCTTGAGGGGCGCGTGGCGGCCTGTGAGGACGCGGGCATGCCGCGCGGCGATCTTTGCGTCGATCCCGGGATCGGTTTTGGTAAGACGCTGGCTCATAATCTGGCTCTTTTGGAGACGCTTTCTCTTTTTCACGGCCTTGGCACGGCGATCCTCGTCGGGGTTTCGCGCAAAAGCTTTCTTGCCGGGGGACGCTCCGACATGTTGCCGCGTGCGCGCCTTGCGGCCTCCATCGCCGCCGGTCTTGCCGCCTTAAATCAGGGTGTGCAGTTTCTTCGGGTTCATGACGTGCCGGTTACGCGACAGGCGATCGATGTCTGGTTGTCTTTGCGCAGTGGCCGCTAAATTTTCTTTGCCATTCAGGGTCTTCTGTTGCAATTTCCATCTTGGGTTTAGGGCTTTTGTTTTTGGAAGGGTTTGGGGATGCGGAAACTTTTCGGGACGGACGGGGTTCGCGGGACAGCCAATCAAGAGCCGATGACGGCGGAAACCGCCCTGAAAATCGGCATGGCTGCCGGGCGTCAGTTTCTTCGTGGGGACCATCGCCACCGGGCTATTATTGGCAAGGACACGCGGCTTTCCGGCTATTTGCTTGAACCGGCGCTGACGGCGGGGTTCATCTCGATGGGCATGGACGTGATTCTCGTCGGCCCCATGCCGACGCCGGCCATTGCCATGCTGACGCGGTCCCTGCGTGCGGATATCGGCGTCATGATTTCGGCGTCTCACAACCCTTATCAGGACAATGGCATCAAGCTGTTTGGCCCGGACGGGCGCAAGCTTTCCGACGAAATCGAGGCCGAGATCGAGTGCCGCATCGACAATGGCGCCAAGGAGGACCTTGTGCCTTCGGATGGGTTGGGCCGTGCGATGCGCCTGGAAGATGCGCTTGGGCGCTACACGGAACACGTCAAGACGACGTTTCCACGCGGACTGACGCTGGACGGGCTGCGCATCGTCGTTGATTGTGCAAATGGTGCCGCCTACAAGGTGGCCCCCACCGTTCTTTGGGAATTGGGCGCCGAGGTCATTCCGATCGGGGTTGCGCCGGACGGGCGGAACATCAACCGGGATTGCGGTTCGACGGCGCCGGCGGCGATGTGCGAGGCGGTTCGCGCCCACGGGGCGCATCTGGGCATTGCCCTTGACGGCGATGCGGACCGGATGGTGCTGGCGGACGAAACCGGCAGGCTTGTGGATGGCGATCAGGTGATGGCGTTGATTGCCCGGTCCTGGCAGGAAAGGGGCCGGCTTCGCGGCGGTGGCATCGTCGCCACCGTCATGTCTAATTTGGGCCTTGAACACTATTTGCAGAAGTACGAACTCTCGCTTGCCCGTGTGCAGGTGGGCGACCGTTACGTTGTTGAACATATGCACACCCATGGCTACAACGTCGGCGGCGAACAATCCGGCCATATTATCTTTGGGGATTTTGGGACAACCGGGGACGGCCTGATTGCGGCGCTTCAGGTGCTGGCGGAAATTGTGCGCGCCAAGCGGGCGACAAGCGAGGTTGTGCATTGTTTTGACCCCCTGCCTCAGCTTCTTCGCAGTGTCCGTTTTGATGAACCGACGTCCCTTGAAAAGGCGGAAGTCCGGCATGCAATTGCGCAGGGCGAGGCGAGCCTTGGCGAAGATGGGCGGTTGCTGATACGCAAATCCGGCACCGAACCCGTCATCCGTATCATGGCGGAGGGAAAAGACGAAGCGCTGATTGGCCGCGTTGTTGCGGACATCGCGACGGCCATCGCACGCAAATCTAAATAATTTTAATCCGGTGGTTTTGGAAAGGTAAGGCAGCATGCGTGGGCGGGTTTTAGTGATTGCCGGGTCTGATTCCAGCGGCGGTGCCGGCATTCAGGCCGACATCAAGACGATCACGGCCCTTGGCGGTTATGCCGCGACGGCGGTGACGGCGGTGACGGCCCAAAATACGGAAGGCGTTGCCGGCGTTCATGGCATACCGCCGGATTTTGTTCGCCTGCAGATGGATATTGTGCTTTCCGATATTGGTGCGGATGTTTTGAAAACCGGCATGCTGCATACCGCCGGGACGGTTGAGGCCGTCTCTGATTTTATCGAAGCGAAGGCCAGGAATATTCCCCTTGTTGTGGACCCGGTGATGGTGGCAACGGGCGGTGCGCGGCTGCTTGAAGCGACAGCCATCAAGGCGATGAAGGACCGGCTTCTTCTGCTGGCGACGGTGATGACACCAAACGTGCCTGAGGCAGAGGCCCTGACCGGCATGAAGATCACCAGCCTTGATGATCTTGAACATGCAGCAGAAATTTTGCTCACCCTTGGGGCGGGCGCGGTTTTTCTTACCGGTGGCCATCTTATGGGGGCGAAGATTCGAGACGTGCTGGCGATCCCGGACGGCACCGAAACTTTCGATGGGCCCCGGCTTGAGACTCGTCACACTCACGGGACGGGCTGCACACTCGCTTCGGCCCTGGCTACCGGCCTGGCACAGGGCCTTGGTCTGCGTGACGCGGTTCTTCGCGCACGCGCCTATGTTTTTGAGGCGATCCGCACGGCCCCTGGTTTTGGGCGCGGCCATGGGCCGCTTAACCATGGCTATCCGCTTGGGCTTGCGCTGAAAGCCGACGACGTCCTATAGCGGCCAGCAATACAGGATAAGCGGGACGCTGACGGCGATAATCAGGATGTCGAGCGGCAATCCCATCCGCCAGTAATCGCCGAATTTATAGCCGCCAGGCCCCATGACCAGCGTGTTCGACTGGTGGCCGATTGGCGTCAGGAAGGTCGAGGAGGCCCCGACCGCCACCGCCATCAGGAAGGGGTCGATGTTCACGCCAAGGCCCATGGCGACGCTGGCGGCGATGGGTGCCATCAGAACCGCCGTCGCGGCGTTGTTCATGACGTCTGAAAGCAGCATGGTAACGATCATGACCAAGGCAAGAATGATCGGTGGGTCCAGATAGTTGGATGCGCCAACAAAAATTCCGCCGATAAGATCGGTGCCACCGGTTTCACGCAACGCCATTCCCACCGGAATCATGGCGGCGAGCAAAACAATGATCGGCCATTCGATGCTTTCATAGGCTTCGCGAAGCGACAGCAGATCGAAAAGCACAATGGCCAGGACGGCCCCCATGAAGGCAACGGCGGCCGGCAGGACACCGAAGGCGGTCAGCGCGATGGCGGTGGCGAAGATGCCGACGGGCAGCAAGGTCCGCTGTTTTTTGCCAAGGCGGATGTCGCGCCGGGCGAGGGGCAGGCAGCCAAGTTCGGACATGGCTTCGGCCAGGGCCGTTGTTTCCCCTTGCAGCAGCAGAACGTCCCCTGCCTGAAAGCGAATCCGGCTCAGCCTTTCCTTTACCGGAATGCCGTGCCGGGCGACACCCAGCATGTTGATCCCGAGGCGGGCATGGAGCCGAAGGTTGCGCGAGGTCTGGCTTTCCATCGCTGAGCCGGGCGGAATGACGGCCTCCATCAGACTGACATCGTCCGAACGGATGGTTTCCATGCTCAGCCCTTCGCTGCCGATAAGTTCAAGCTTCGCCTGATCGACGAGGGTGCGCAGCGCATCTGGGTCGCCTTCAAGAATCAGAATGTCGCCTTCTTGCAAGCGTAGGAAGCTGGAGGGAGCCAGCAATTTCCGCTCGCCCCGGATGAGGCCAACGATGGCGACGTCCTCCTGGCCGATGGCTTCGAGTTCCTGCAGCGTGGCACCCACGAATTCCGAATCCGGTTCCAGGCGGGCCTCGGTGATGTAATCCTCGATCTGTTCGAAGGCCGTATCGGTATGAACGGCCCCTTTGCGTTGTGGCAACAGCCGCCAGCCAACGAGGACGATGAAACAGATGCCGACGATGGCCACGCCAATCCCGACGGGCGCAAAATCGAACATGGCGAATGGCACACCGCCATATTCAGTGCGGTAATTGGCGATAATGATGTTCGGTGGGGTGCCGATCATCGTCATCAGGCCGCCCAGAAGCGACCCGAAGGAAAGCGGCATCAGAACGACCGAGGACGGAAGGCCGGTCTTGTTGGCGATCTGGAGAGCAATCGGCATCATCAGGGCGAGTGCGCCGACATTGTTCATGAACGAGGAGAAGATGGCGACCAGGATCGTGAGCGCTGCGATCTGCAACGTCGTGTGGCCGGCAAAGGGGCTCATGCAGGTAACCAGCAGGTCGGGGATCGCGGAATTGCGCAGCGCGCGCGTAATAATCAGAACGGCGGCGACGGTGATGACGGCCGGATGACCGAAGCCGGAAAAGGCGTTTTCAGCGGGGACGACGCCTGCGAAGACGGCGGCAAGCAAGGCGCCGATGGCGACGACGTCGTAGCGCCATTTTCCCCAGATAAACAAGGCTAACGCCGCCAGTAAAATGGCGAACAGAGCCGTTTGGTCAACCGTCATGCAGGCGTCTCCCTGGCCATATCTTCCGAGCCCCTCGGGCTTCTTGATTGGGAGAGATTACCCGGCGTTCGCGTTTGCGGCAAATTGCGAATATGTGCCCGATCCGGCGTTGACGCGCTGCACCACTCCCAATTAAACTCCGCGCAAATTTGCTGTTTTTAAAGAAGGCCGCATTCCTTCCGGCAATCTGCCTCAAAAAGGAAAACCAGGAAAACAATGACAAAGCCGACGGCTCGACCGCAAAACGCCCGTTTTTCATCCGGTCCCTGCACGAAACGCCCGGGTTGGTCGCTCGACGCCTTGAGGGATGCGGCGCTTGGGCGCTCGCACCGTTCGAAGCCGGGGAAGGCAAAAATCGAAGAAGTGCTTGCCCGCAGCCGGGATTTGCTTGGCCTGCCGGAGGATTACCGGATCGGCATCGTGCCGGGTTCCGATAGCGGCGCTTTTGAAATGGCCATGTGGTCGATGCTGGGCGCGCGCGGCGTTGACGTGCTGGCCTGGGAAAGTTTTGGCAAGGGCTGGCTGACGGACATTGTGAAGCATCTGAAACTGGACGATGTGCGTTCCTTTGAGGCGGATTACGGAAAATTGCCGGATCTCACCCAGGTGGATACGGACCGCGACGTTGTCTTTACCTGGAACGGGACGACGTCCGGTGTTTGCGTGCCAAACGGGGACTGGATTGCAGACGACCGCAAGGGGCTGACATTTTGCGACGCGACCTCGGCCGTTTTCGCGATGTCGCTGCCCTGGGAAAAAATCGATGTTGCGACCTATTCCTGGCAGAAAGTCATGGGCGGCGAAGCGGCCCACGGCATTCTTGTCTTAAGCCCGCGCGCCGTTGAGCGGCTGGAAAGTTATACGCCGGCCTGGCCGTTGCCGAAGGTTTTCCGGATGACGAAGGGCGGTAAATTAATTGAAGGAATTTTCAAGGGCGCGACCATCAACACGCCTTCCATGCTTTGCGTTGAAGATGCGCTTGACGCGCTTCGATGGATGGACGGCCTTGGCGGCCGGGACGCGATTGTCGCGCGCAGCCGTGACAACCTTGCCTGTCTCGCCGCCTGGGTTGAAAAGACCCCGTGGGTTGGGTTTCTGGCGAAGGCGGCGGCAAGCCGTTCTTCGACGTCGGTGTGCTTTAAAATCGAAGACCCATGGTTTGTGTCCCTGGACCCGGACGGGAAGTCTGCGGCCCTGAAGAAATTAACCAGCGCCCTTGAAAAGGAAGGCGTTGCCTATGATATCGGAGGCTATCGCGATGCCCCGCCAGGCCTTCGGGTCTGGGCGGGAAGCACCGTCGAAAAGGCCGATCTTGAGGCGCTTCTTCCTTGGTTGGACTGGGCCTTCGCCGAAACAAAAGCAAACGCGTAAAATGGATATGCCATGCCCAAAGTTTTAATTTCTGACAAAATGAGCCCACGCGCCGAGGAAATTTTCCGTGAGCGCGGCCTTGACGTCGATTTCAAGCCCGGGATGACGCCCGATGCGTTGAAGGCGTGTATCGGCGAATATGACGGCCTTGCCATTCGTTCGGCAACGAAGGTCACGCCGGAGATTCTGGATGCTGCGTCGAATTTGAAGGCGGTTGGGCGTGCCGGGATCGGTGTCGATAACGTTGATTTGCCGGCGGCGACCGCGCATGGCGTCGTCGTGATGAACACGCCCTTTGGCAATGCGATTACGACGGCCGAGCACGCAATTGCGTTGCTGCTTGCGCTGGCGCGTCAAATTCCAGAAGCGAGCGCTTCGACGCACTCCGGGAAATGGGAAAAATCCCGTTTCATGGGGGTTGAGGTCACCGGCAAGACCCTTGGCATCATCGGTTGCGGGAACATTGGCGCAATCGTGGCGGATCGGGCGCTGGGCCTGAAGATGAAAGTGGTGGCCTATGATCCCTATCTTGGGTCAGACCGCGCGGCGGACCTTTGCATTGAGAAGGTGGAGCTTGACACGTTGCTTGCCCGTTCCGATTTCATCACGCTGCACACGCCGCTGAACGATGCGACGCGGAACCTGATAAACGCTGAAGCCATCGCCAAGATGCGCGATGGGGTCCGGATTATCAATTGCGCAAGAGGCGGCCTGGTTAACGAGGTGGATTTGAAGGCGGCGATTGAGGCCGGGAAGGTCGCGGGTGCCGCCGTTGACGTCTTTTCGGAAGAACCGGCCCGTGAAAACGTTCTCTTTGGAATGGAAAAGGTGATTGTCACGCCGCATCTTGGTGCCTCGACATCGGAAGCGCAGGAGAATGTGGCCATTCAGGTTGCCGAGCAGATTGCGGATTACCTTCTTACCGGGGCGGTGACGAATGCGATCAACATGCCGTCGGTTACGGCAGAGGAATCAGTGCGACTGCGCCCTTACATGAAACTCGCCCAGCAATTGGGAAGCTTTGCCGGGCAGATGATCCAGACGGGCCTTGAGGCGGTCACCATCGAATATGCCGGTCATGTGACGGAACTGAACACGCGGCCGCTGACAGCCCTCGTGCTTCAGGGATTGCTGGCGCCGCTTATGGAATCGGTGAACATGGTGAACGCACCGACGATTGCGCGCGAGCGCGATATCGATGTGACCGAAATACGCCATGAGCGCGAGGCGGACTACCAGACTCTCATTCGCCTTGTCGTGAAGACCGAGAAGGAGACACGCAGCGTGGCCGGGACCCTCTTTGGTGGCAGCAAACCGCGTGTTGTCCAGGTTGACGACATTGCCGTTGAGGCCGAATTGGGCCCGCATATGCTTTTCGTGATAAATCAGGACAAGCCGGGCTTCATCGGCAATCTGGGCAGCGTGCTTGGGCGCAATGGGGTGAACATCGCAACCTTTCATCTTGGCCGTAAGGCACCGAATGGAAATGCGCTGGCGCTGATCCAGGTGGACGAAAAGATCGACAGCGCAACCCTTGAAGAAGTGCACGCGATCCCGGAAGTTCTCCAAGCCTATTCGCTTTCTTTCTAGGGAAACTGGGCTAAATTTCTATTGGTTTCCGGTAGGATGGCACCAGGGTTTCCGTGGGTCTGGAAACCGGCTAGGACGAAACCGGCTCAAATTTTCCTGGCGTGGAAGGATCGCCTGGAAATGGGAGGATCCCTGAGGATGGGGAGGCCATGACAGACCACATGACGGATAAATTGAAAAAATCCCTGCTTCCGGCAGGGCTGCGCGATGTGTTGCCACCGGATGCCGCGTGTGAGACGCAGCTGATGGAAACGTTGCTTGCCACCTTTGCGGCGCATGGCTATGAGCGCGTTGCGCCGCCTCTCGTCGAGTTCGAGGAAAGCCTCCTGGAAGGGGCGGGGGCAGCGATGGCGTCCAAGACGTTCCGGATTATGGACCCGGTTTCCCAGCGCATGATGGGCGTGCGTCCGGACATGACGTTGCAGGTGGCGCGTATTGCGCGGACACGTCTTTTGGATGTGCCGCGACCGCTCAGGCTCTGTTATGGCGGGCAAGTGCTGCGCGTGATGGGAAGTCAGCTTCGCCCCGAACGTGAGTTTGGGCAGGCGGGCGTTGAGTTGATCGGGTCGACATCGGAGAGCGCCGACCTTGAGGTTCTTCTTCTTGCCGTCGAAGCCCTGGGGAAGGTCGGCCTTCCGGGGCTTTCGATCGATCTGACATTGCCGCGGCTTGTGCCGGCGGTCTGTGAAAGTCTTGGGCTGGACCTTGGCCGGGACAAGGCCCTGCGTGGCATGCTGGATCACAAGGACGCAACGGCCGTGGCGGCCCTTGGCGGCAAGCCGGCGAAAATTCTGGGCGCTCTTTTAGAGGCTGTGGGGCCGGCTGACCGCGCGCTGGATCTCTTGGCGAAAACTGACCTTCCAAAATCGACATGTGCGGATAGGCAATGCCTGGCGAATGTTGTTGAACGGCTTACTGTGGCCGCACCCGGCCTTGGGCTGACGGTGGACCCGGTGGAAAATCGCGGCTTTGAATATCACGCGGGCCTTGGTTTTACGTTCTTTGCCCGCGACGTTCGCGGGTCACTGGGGCGTGGCGGACGTTATTTTGCAGGGGGAAACAAACCGGCCACCGGCGAACCGCAAACCGGCGAACCGGCCACCGGTTTCACGCTTTTTCTCGACACGCTGGTGCGGGCCGTGCCGACGCCGCCGGTGCCACGGCGTCTCTACCTTCCTTTTGATACGCGGGCTGAAGATGGCGCGCGGCTTCGTCAGGAAGGCTGGATTACCGTCGTGGCGCTTGAAGCTGGCGACGACCCGGAGACGGAGGCTGCCCGCCTGGGATGCCCCTATTTCTATCATTCCGGCAAAGCCAGGCCCGTGAAGAAAGCCTAGGAACAGGAGATCGTATGGCGAACGTCGTCGTTGTCGGCGCCCAATGGGGTGACGAAGGGAAGGGCAAGATGGTGGACTGGCTTTCGGAGCGCGCGGAGATTGTCGTGCGTTTCCAGGGCGGCCACAATGCCGGACATACCCTTGTCATCAATGGCGAAATCTACCGGCTCAGCCTTCTTCCCTCAGGCATCGTGCGGAAGGGGAAGCTTTCGATCATTGGCAACGGGGTGGTGATCGACCCTTGGGCGCTTCTTGATGAAATCGACGGGCTGCGCAAGCAGGGGGTTGATGTCACGCCGGAAAATTTGCGCGTTGCCGAGAACGCGCCACTGATTCTGCCGCTTCATCGCCGTCTGGATCTTGCCAGGGAGGAGGCAAGCGGCGTATCGAAGATTGGCACGACGAAACGGGGCATCGGGCCCGCCTATGAAGACAAGGTCGCGCGACGGGCCATTCGCGTTTGCGATCTGGCCGATGCGAAAAATCTGGCAGAGCGGATCGAGGCGCTTCTCGTCCATCACAATGCCCTGCAGCGCGGCATGGGGTTCGACCCGATCGATGGTGGTGCCCTTTGCAAGGAACTCCTCGACCTCGCGCCACGGCTTCTTCCTTTCGCCGGAACGGTCTGGCGAGAGCTTTATACGGCACGCCGGGCCGGCAAACGCATTCTCTTCGAGGGGGCCCAGGGCGCGATGCTCGACATCGATCATGGCACCTACCCTTACGTCACGTCCTCGAACACTGTGGCGGGGCAGGCCGCGACGGGATCGGGGATTGGGGCGGGTGCCACCGGTTATGTGCTGGGAATTACGAAGGCGTACACAACCCGCGTCGGCAGCGGCCCCTTTCCAACAGAACTGGACGACGCCACCGGCCAGCTTCTTGGCGAGCGTGGCCGGGAGTTCGGCACGGTTACAGGCCGCAAGCGCCGTTGCGGATGGTTCGACGCCGTCCTTGTTCGCCAGGCGATTCAGGTTGGCGGGATCAACGGCATCGCCCTTACCAAGCTCGACGTGCTCGATGGACTTGACGAGATCAAAGTCTGCGTCGGTTACCGTCATGGGGATCGGACCTACGATTATCTGCCATCCCTTCCGGCCATTCAGAGTTCCGTCACGCCCGTCTATGAAACCCTTCAAGGGTGGCAGGAAAGCACCCAGGGCGCGCGCTCCTGGGCGGCGCTTCCGGCGACAGCCGTCAAATATATTCGCCGCATTGAGGAATTGATCGCGGCGCCGGTTGCCCTGGTTTCAACCAGTCCGGAGCGGGAGGATGTCATTCTGGTTCGCGATCCCTTTGCGGATTGATTCTCTAACCGCTTGAAATACCTAAAATTTTAGTCATTTTTACGAAGAAATTAACGGTTTCTTTTCCTTCCTGCTGCAAAATTTTCAGGACGCGTTCTGCTAGGACAATGGAAGCGGAAATGACAGCGGTCGAGAGAGCGGAAAAGGAAGAGGCCACGGAAGCGGTGGCAGCTCCCCCATCCGGGGGTGAGATTTTGCTGAAAGGGCGGTATGGGCTTCTTTTGGACATGCCATTGCCTGCCTATGATTCACCCACCGCAAAGGCCTATGCCATCAAGGACAGAGTCAATCCGGCCCTGTCGCTTTTCGCCCATGTCTGCGCCGAAGGCCTGCCGTTGTACTGGTCGTTTCTTGAACAGCAGCGCCGGCAAAACATTGTCGGTGTCCTGCAGCTTGTCGAGGAAGGGGTCGTCACGTTGCCTTCCGTCGAGAACGCATGCCCGGTTTTTATTTATGTGCAACCGGGCGTGCCGCTTCGTTTCTCGATCACGGAGCCGATGACGGGGAAAGCGATTGAGACGACCGTTCTTGCGCCGGTGGTGGAAACCCTGAGGCGATTGGAGGCTCAGGACCTCACCCATCGTGGCATTCGACCGGACAATTTATTTGTGTCTAAAGACAAGGAAAGGTCGGGCATTGTGCTTGGCGACGGTGTTTCGTCGCCGGCGGCGTATAACCAGCCGGTCCTGTTCGAGCCGATCGAAAGCGCGCTGGCCAATCCAGCAGGCCGTGGAGGGGGGGCGGTTGCTGACGATATCTACGCGCTCGGCGTTACGGCGCTTACGCTTTTTTTAGGTGAACTTCCGGTGAAAGAGACGGACCCGGAAGCCATTCTGACGGGGAAAATCGAGAAGGGCTCCTACGACTTTTTAACGGGCAAGTTAGCCTCGGCACGGCTTTCGCTGCGCATGAAGGAATTCTTGAAAGGCACCCTTCACGACAAGGCGGACAAGCGATGGGGCCTCAAGCAACTCGAAGGCTGGCTGAATAGCTATCAGGCGCAGAACATGCCAAGTGTTCCAAGTTCGGAGCAGCATGTTTTTACCTTTCTGAAAGAACAATATACAACGGGCCGCTCGCTGGCTCGCGCCTTTCTGAAACACCCCCAGGAGGCGAGCAAGGCGCTTCGCGAGCCCCGGTTTGAATCCTGGGCGGTGCGTAGTCTCGCGGACCAGAAGATTGCGCGCATTGTTACGGAAGAGGTTACGAAAAACCGCGTTTCCCCGGTGCCGGCAGAGCAGCTGGTGGCGCGGATCGCCATTCTTCTCGATCCGGCGGCGCCCGTTCGCTACAAGGGTTTTTCGGCTTTGATTGACGGGTTTGGCGGCCTGCTTGCGAGCCAATATGCCGACGAGCAGATGCGGCGCGATTTTTCCGATGTCATCCGCCTTCATCTTCCCCAGCTTTGGCTTTCCGCCCGGGGTTTGGAGGTGGCAAAGAACCGCAAAACCCTGAAGCGCTTTCAACGGCTCCAGCATTTTCTTAATCGCCGCGGGTTTGGCTTCGGCCTCGCGCGTTACCTTTACGAGCTTATGCCGGGCCTGCGTTGTCAAAGCGCGCTTGTTCTTCCGGGATATTGCGCGAAAGTTTCCGACCTGTTGCCGGCACTTGAGGCGACGGCAGGCAAGCTGGAGAAGTTTGTCGAGCCAATGGACGAACACATCGCCGCCTTCATTGCGAGTCGGTTCTCTGCCAAGGTCGAACCGTTTCTTTTTTCGCTTGCTTCGCCCGCAGGTTCTGCCGAGCGTGTGCTGGCGATCCTGGGCCTGTTGGCCAGTTTGCAGGATCGCTTTGGACTGGCGCGGCTGACAAAGCTTACCGGCTGGGCGTGGAAACTTCTGCCGCCGGTTTTTGCGAGCTATCACAATCTGGCGCTTCGCAAGCAACTTGAACAGGACGCGGAAAAAATCGCCGCGAAGGGAAACCTTATTGAAATCTATAACCTGGTTGGCAGTCCGGCGAAGCGTCAGGCGGATCGCCGCGCCCACGCGATTGCGCGCAACCAATTCATGCGGTCGCTTGGCGAAACGGCGCAAATTGATCGCAAGCTGAAGGGGCTGTCAATAACATCGCTTGTGTTTGGGCATCTGTTTGCGGCCCGGGTTTCTCTTCTGATCGCGCTGGTTGCGATCAGTGTCGCGCTTTCAAAATATATTTAGGATGGGCTCATGACAAGGCGAGTGGCAGCTGCGCACAGACAGAAAGCAAGCACGGGCATCGGACTCTGGTGGGTCCTTGGGTTGCTTGTGCTTGCGGCCATCTCGACTTTCGCGCTGCCGGTTGTTCTTCTTCTGACGCTCGGCATGCTGCCGTCCTGGGTTGCCTTCATCGTTGATGGCCAGCCGGGCAGGGCCGCTGGAAAATGTGTCATGCCGCTGAACATCGCTGGCGTTGCCCCCTATCTTGTAAGCCTGTTGGCGGTGGCCGGACAGGGGGAAATGGATACGGCCTTTCTTCTTCTTACGGATCCCGTCACATGGCTTGTCATGTATGGCACCGCCGCCATTGGCTGGCTGATCTATTTCGGGATGCCTTATCTTGTCGGCGCGGTGATCGAAATTCGCGCCGAGCATCGCAAGACGCAGCTTGTCGCTTTGCGAAAAGAATTAATCGAGGTGTGGGGCGAAGAAATCGGGCGCGCAGTAGCAAAACTAAACAAATGAGCGTGCCGGTCCTTTAGAAGCCTGCCGCCGCCGTTTAAGGGGCGACCCGCTGTTCAATGGCGGCGTTCTTTACGGCCTTTTGAATCTTTGCAAAGGCGCGGGCCTCGATCTGACGGACGCGTTCGCGTGAGATGCCGTATTCCTGGCTTAACACCTCCAGGGTTGGCGGGTCGTCGCGCAGCTGACGTTCGGTCAGGATGTGGCGCTCGCGATCGTTCAGGCATGTCATCGCGTTGCGAAGCAGTTGCTGGCGGTTCGTCCGTTCTTCCTTTTCGGCGAACAGGCTTTCCTGATTGGGACTCTCGTCCTCAAGCCAGTCCATCCATTCCCCCTCGCTATCGGCGCGCAGGGGCGCGTTCAGGGAATAGTCCGGACCGCTCATCCGACCGTTCATCTCGATCACGTCTTTTTCGTTGACGTTGAGACGCTGGGCAATTTGCGCCACGATTTCCGGGCGAAGATTGCCGCCATCAATGGCCTGTAGCTGGCCTTTCAGACGCCGCAAATTAAAGAACAGCTTTTTCTGAGCCGCCGTCGTGCCCATTTTTACAAGCGACCAGGAACGCAGGATGTATTCCTGGATCGAGGCGCGAATCCACCACATTGCGTAAGTGGCCAGCCGGAAGCCGCGTTCCGGATCAAAACGCTTGACCGCCTGCATGATGCCAACATTGCCTTCGGAGATAAGATCCGCCAGCGGCAGGCCATAGCCGCGATAGCCCTTGGCGATTTTTGCCGCCAGGCGCAGATGGCTGGTTACCAGGCGATGGGCCGCCTCGGCGTCGCCATGTTCGGCAAAGCGTTTGGCCAGCATGTACTCCTCTTCCCGCTCCAGCATCGGAAATTTCCGGATTTCCTGAAGATAGCGGGTGAGGTTGTTTTCCGGTGAAAATGGAAGCACAACAGGAAGGCTTGTCATGATTGGATCCTCCCGGGCTTTTGCCCTTGCTTGCGATTTTAGCAATCTCATGTGCCGAGTGCTAAAATACGCGATTGCCACGGGATTTGTCAAGAAATATTGCTTTTCAAGAGGGTAAAAAAAATTTTAAATCAGTTCTAAATACTTTATTAACCTATTGAAATCATTTGGTAAATTGCTTTCAAAGCTTAGGGCCTTGCCGCTTTTGGGGTGGATAAACCCGATTCTATGGGCGTGCAGGGCTTGGCGGGAAAAGGCCTCGATGGCGGTGGCCACGGCAGGAGGAAGGCGGGCAGGGGGCCGCCTTCGCCCATAGACGGGATCGCCCAGCAGCGGGTGGCCCAGATGGGCAAGATGGACACGGATCTGGTGGGTGCGACCGGTTTCAAGGCGGCATTCGATCAGGCTTGCCACGTCGCCAAAGCGGGCGCGCAGCCGGTAATTGGTGGCGGCCGGGCGACCGCCCCGGGTCAGCACGGCCATCTTCTTGCGGTTCTTCGGGTTGCGTCCGATGGCCGCTTCGATGCGGCCATGGATGGGCACCGGCACGCCCCAGACCAGGGCCAGGTAGATGCGTTTCAACTGCCGGCTTTGCAATTGTTCGGCCAGGCCCCGGTGGGCGGTGTCGTTCTTGGCGACGATGAGGAGGCCCGACGTGTCCTTGTCCAGCCGATGGACGATGCCGGGCCGCGCGACGCCGCCGATGCCGGAAAGGCTTTTCCCGCAATGGCGGATCAAGGCGTTGACAAGGGTGCGGTCCGGATTGCCGGGGGCGGGATGCACGACCAGGCCTGCGGGCTTGTCGATGACAAGAAGGTCGTTGTCCTCATAGGGAATGTCCAGGGGAATGGCCTGGCCTTGCGGTTTGGCAGGCACGACCGCCGGCACGGTAAGCACAAAGCGCTGCCCCGGTTTGACCCGCATGTTGGGGTCCGTTATCGTCCGCCCGTCCGAGACAAGATGCCCCGCTTCGATCAGGCGCTTGGCATGGCTTCGTGAGAGCTCCGGCCCATGATCCGCCAGGAATTTGTCGAGGCGAACGCCTTTGTCCCGACCGTCGCCGGTCATCTGAAATTGGCGTGGTGATGTGTTGCGTGGCGACGTCTCGCGTGGCAGCGTGTCGCGTGGCGACGTGTCGCCGGGTTTGTTTTTTGTTGTCATGAAGGGAGATTGGCCGAAACCATGCGAGGGCTCAAGTTTCTGGTGATTTTTCTTGGCGTTGTCATTCTGGGCGGCATGGTTGTCCTTGGGGTGACGATTGCCAAGCGTGCCTCGTCAAAACTGACGGTTGATTCAAATCCTCCGGCTTCTGCGTCCTTTGGCACGGCCACCCATGCCATCCCGAAAGGCGCGTATGTTGAGAAAAGCAGGGTCGAAGGGGAAAGGCTTTTTCTGCGCCTGGCCCTTGAAGACGGTGCCGTGCGGATTTTGATCCTCAGCCTTAAGGACGGCTCCCTCCTGGGTACGATCGCGCTTGATCCCCAGCCATGATCCGCCTGCCGCGCAAAGGGTTGCGCGCGATCAAGGCGGCGGGCGAGGGCGCCTATCCCTTCGAGGCCTGCGGGCTGCTTGTTGGCCGCCTTGGGGCGGGCGGCGTCTATGACGTGACCCGCGTCGTACCCAGCGGCAACGTCGCCATCGACGCGACGGGGCGCAAAGACCGTTTCGAGATTGACCCGAAACTTCGCTTTGAAATCATGCGCGCCTGTGAGGGGACAGATGACGCCATCATCGGCCATTACCATTCCCACCCCGATCACCCGGCGGAACCGTCCCGGACCGACCTTGCCATGGCCTGGGACAAGGAATTTGTCTGGGTTATCGTCGCTGTCACAAAAGACGGGGCCGGCGCGGTCACGGCCCATATCGTGGCGGGGGATGGATTTTCGGCCATCCCCATAGAACTGCGCGAAGCCGATTGACGGGCCAGGGGTCAAAGGCCTTGATTGCGAGCCTGGGATCGGGCAAGACTGCCGGGCCTTTCGGGTCCCCTTCGTCTAGCGGTCCAGGACATCGCCCTCTCACGGCGAAAACAGGGGTTCGATTCCCCTAGGGGATACCAATTTTCTTATTCGGCGCTTAAGTTCAGTGACTTAGCTATCCAAGACATTGCCAGCTTCCTGCGTTGTAACAACAACGTGCTACAGCAAGGAGGTTGTCTTGTCCGTGCGAAGCCCTGCACATTTAAAGCACCGAAGTGGCGTCTTCTACTTTCGCAGAGCCGTTCCAGAGCCGTTCCGTGACATCGTAGGGCGGCGTGAACTCTGTCTTTCGCTGCGGACTCGCGACGTTGCGACCGCTAGACTCCTTTGTCGATTGTGTTCGAATCTATTCGAGCAATTGATGGAGGCGGTGGACAGGATGCCTGGGCTCGGCAAGAACAAGGTCGATGCGATGATTCGTAGCTACTTCGAGAGGCTACTCTCGAAGACGGAAGAGATCGTCTTTCTTACGCCACAGGACCCATCGATCGACCCAGAGTTCGAAGCGACCTTAGCTGAGGAGGATAGGCAGCGCCTCCAGGCTGAATTAGCCAAGGGAAAATTCGATAAAATCACTCTGCTAGAGGCCCAAGAACTAGCCGGCACGGGAGCGAACACGCCCCATAACGTTTCGGCAGACAAATTCAGGGCAATTTGCAACGGGGTCTTGCGTGCACGAATAGAACAGCGCCGCATATACGTGGCCATGTTGCGCGGTGCGTTTGATGAAGTGAAATCGAAGGACCCTTTGTTTGATGGCGTAACTTCGACGGGAATGCCGCCTCTTCCCGGGGACGAGCCGGAGCCCAAACAACTTACATTGGAAAACGTTATCGATAAGTTTTGTGCCATGAAGGAAGTTCAGGACTGGACGTCGAAAACAGCCGACGAGAACCGAAGAATACTGGGGTGGTTCCGCGAACAAATCGGTCCAACAAAAAACATTAACGATATAAATATCGAAGACGTTCGAGAGTTTAGGGACACGCTCTTCAAACTCCCAAAACACTTCACAAAAACAGTAGCGTTTGAGGGCATGGGGCTTGCTGAGATTGCGGCGGCCAAACCTGCGGGGGAGAAATTGGGTGCAAGCACATTGCAGAAATATTTTGGCTGTGTGCGCTGGTTTCTTAGTTGGTGTGGGGACGAGTACGACATTGACACGTCGAAGATGCTGAAGCTCAAGATTGGGCATAAAATCAATAGCTTTGACGCCAGGGAGCCATTTTCCCACGATCAACTAAAACGGCTTTTTAAATCCCCTCAGTTTACCGGCCATAACTCGCCATCTCACCGGGCAACGCCTGGCAGCCTCCTCATCAAGGACGGTAAGTTTTGGATACCCCTGATAGGTCTCTACACCGGGATGAGGCTGGGCGAGATTGTCCAACTTCTCGTAACCGATGTGCGCGAAGAAAAGGACGTGCTTCACTTCGATGTTAACAAAGGAGAAGGTGACGCCAAGAAGACGCTGAAGACCAAGAGCAGTGTGCGCCGCATTCCTATTCACCCGGACTTAATACGCATGGGGTTTATGGATCATGTAGCGTTACAGCGACAAAAGAATCCGAAGGGCAGGGTATTTTCCGAGATTAAGACGGGAAAGAATGGCGACCATAGTCACAACATGAGCAAGTATTTTGGACGCTACCTTAAGCTGGTTGGGGTCAAGACGGGTAAAACGACCTTTCACAGTTTCCGTCACAACTTCGCTGATGCGCTGCGAAATGCTGAAGCCGAGGACTCGAGGATTAAAGCGCTGATTGGTCATGCCGAAAAAAGCACGACTGGTATCTACGGGGTTGGGGTTTTGCTTAAGGTATTAGCGAAGGACGTGGAGCGGATTAACTACGATCTCGACTTTTCCCACCTCTTTATCAATGCCAAAGACATTTGAGGGATATGCACTTTCATGCCGGTGATCTTCAATTACAAAGGTACCCTTCACCCTAACAAGCCCCCCAAGGGAGGGAAGACAAAGTATAAGGTAGATATAAGCGATATAGGGAATAGCTATGAAAGACTGGATGGTTCCGATGTCCACTTGCTAAGACCCAAGATAGATTATCTAAGCGTAGTCTACGACGTGACTGACAAGGATGATCAGGAAGGCATCGTATCTAACCTCGTCGGCATTAAGAAAGATGCAGGTGTCCCCTATGCGAAGGACCCACCTAAGTCCTCAAATCTTTTTAAGGGTTACGAGATAGAACTTAGCTTGTTCCATGAGCCATCCGGGAGCTATATCGACGTTCAGGCTCGTCCTACCTCCAAGAAACAAAAAAAATTCATGCGCTTTCAGTTCATCCCATCGGTTCTGGGGAAGGAAGGACTGTCTTTCATGAAAGATGAATTAACCAGTATTTTCAATGACGAGATGGCCTATGAGAAGATTGCGACTCAGGGAAAAGTCACCCGGGTTGATGTTGCCTGCGACATAATCAATGCTCAGATAAGTGAATTGCTGTTCCGACCGAGGAAGAAGGGTAAGAGGCATGCTTACTACTCTCAAGAAGGGGCCTTGGAGACGATCTATATGGGGGTAAAGAAGAAGGACAAGAACAGCGACCTTTATGCCTATGACAAGGCTCTACAGCAGGAAGAGGATGAAATAGGGCAAACCTATCAAGGCGTCGTGCACACACGAGTAGAGTTCAGGGTCAAAACTCAGGTTCCGATAGTAAAATTGGCGTCGCTTGCCAGCCCACTAAGCAAGCTGGATGTGTTTGATTGTGTTGCTGTCGCGCCCCCGGAGAAGGACCATAATTGGTGGCACTTCGTAGACAGTTGCCGTCATAGGGGTATAGACGGGGCGCTGGACATATTGCCGGACGGAAAACGCAAACTCTACAAAGCCGCGTTAAATAAATCGCTTCATACGATGTGGAACCCGGAAAAGCTGTGGTCATATTGGCCGGACGTTCTTAAAAAATCGGGGCTGCTGGACTTCAAGAAAGAAACTTCATCGTCAGGGCCCGATTGCAATCAATTGCAATATTAGAACCGTCCCAGGCTCTACAAACATCATACGCCATCCGGACACAGCCCCCTTCATGGGTTAGTGGCGAGGCTTTATCTTGCCTTAGAGACCCTATACCTTTGCCCGTGGAGCGGTACGCGCTGCTCTGGGGCTTTGTAACCCCGTCTATAGCGGTTGGTGCTGACCGTAACAGCGCCACAGTCCTTGACCTCTTTGGTCGGGGAGCCTGTGGCGTATGTCCAGGGCTTCTCGCCTAAAGGCCATAGGGGCCGCCTATAGACGGTTTACAAACTCCCCGATCACCAGGGATCAAGATGGGACCTACTTGCGGGGGCGTACCGCAAGCTTTGGTTTCGGGAGTGGTGGCGATGGGTAGAGACGGAACACCAATTTTGGTATCCGGGGGAGATTCAAGAACCCTCAGAAGGCTGCGCATGGATGGCACGGAGAACGCGCACAACGAGAAGTGGCTTCAGAAGCTAATTCACCGTCATCCTACATGCATCCCCATGGATCAGATCGAGCCTGGCCTATCGACGCTGGTCCCTGTTTGCATGGAACTTCCTTTGTCCTGTGGCTTTCTGGACAACCTGCTAATGACCCCCGATGGGGACATCGTAATCATCGAGGCTAAACTTTGGCGCAACCCGGAAGCTCGCCGTGAAGTCGTCGCGCAGGCTCTTGATTATGCCTCCAGCCTATTTGGCATGGACTACGATTCGCTTGAAAAAGCAGTGCTGAAGGCCGATTTCGATAACAAGGAGAAGCCTGCTCGCCTGTACGACATATTCAGCGACGCTGACACGCTCGATGAACCGGCCTTTGTCGATGCTGTGACCACCAATCTCAAGAATGGCCGTATCGTCGTCCTTGTGGCCGGAGACGGGATCAGAACAAGTATCGAGACCCTGATTGACGGGCTCCAGTTACATGCCGGTTTTCACTTCACCTTCGCCCTCGTCGAGTTGGCGGTATTTCGAGGCATGGATGATGATGATTTTCTCGTCGTGCCGCGCACACTGGCCAAGACATGCATGATCGAGAGGGGCATCGTCCGCATAGACAACGGACAGGTTGAGATCGTTCCCGTTCAAGGAAAACCAGAAGTCGCGTCTTCCAGTCGCCTTCAATCTATTAGTTCCGAACAATTCTACGAAGCCATGAAAGAGAGAGCCTCTGGCCTGCCGGAAAGCTTGAAGGCCTTTGTGGACAAGCTATCGGCTCTGGGCGTCTATCCGGAATTCCAGCGTTCCCTGAACCTCAAATGGGACCCGCCATCAGGCAAGCCAATTAATCTTGGATACATCAAGCGGACCGGACAATTGTGGACCGATGCAGCCAGTTGGTCTCTTTCCGATAAAAAACTCGCTCGATCTTACATTGAGGACCTAGCTGAAATATTCGGGGGAGAAATTATGTATATCGGCAAGGACAAAATTCCATATGTCGCTGTGGAAGGGCATGCTCCGCGTATTGAAACGCTGGTGGACAAATTAGACGTCTGGCATGGGGCAATTGAAAAATTACAAGATCATGTCAGGCAAAATATTTCCACGGAGGGCTGATCCAGCCGCAGCAATGTCAATTAAAAAAAGCAGGACAGATGTGGTGAAAACAATTAGAGAGAAAAAAATCGGAAAAGTTACCCTGCGGCTGGTTGATGCCGGAAAGGCATATGCGGGCATTGTCCTTCAAGAGGGCAAGATAAGCTCGCATGTTGAAGGGGCTGATCCGGAAGATGTTTGGCAAAAACTAGAAGCCAGCGCCGCAAGGAGCAGTCCAAACTACTTCGGGTTTGAAGCTGCAAAAAACCGCTTTCTGTCTTTCTTTCCAGACGGGTTTGCGTCTGAACATTACCTGAGCAAGGAACGTCAATATAAGCTTCAAGCCAAAGAATTGCTGGATAACACAGTGCCTCTTGATGCGGCATTAAATAGCTCAGGTCATGGTGAGGCCATAAGGGCCGTTTTCAATAAAACAAACCTAATATCGCCATTCGAGAAGATGCGATTGAATGACGCTCTGCTTAGTGACCAGGCAGATCAATTTATCAACGGTGCTGCCCGAATGGCATCGGGGGAGATAAAAAATGGTCTGCGTGAAATGGAGAAATCTCTGAAGCCACATGATGTAGCTAAATGGACTGTTGTCACGTACCTGCCATTTTTATGGAATCCAACAAAACATATGTTTTTGAAACCGACAATCACCAAAGATTTTTCGGAACGGATAGGCCATCCTTTTTTCAATAATTATGAAGCCAAGCTTGATATTGGGGTTTATGAGAGCTTGCTTGATTTGGTTGATAAGACCGAACAGAAAATTTCCGGCCTTGGTCCACAAGACCGAATTGATACTCAGAGTTTTATTTGGATCGTTGGGGCATATGATATGGAAGTCGATGTGTCAGAGGTTCACGCATAATCTGATATGACATTTATTTTCTACGATACGGAAACAACGGGGCTGTCGGCGGGCTTCGATCAAATTCTTCAATTCGCGGCGCTTGTAACCGATGACGATTTCAACGTTATCGAGGAAGTAAATCTGCGCTGCCGGTTGCAATCCCATGTAGTGCCATCGCCAGGGGCCCTCTTGGTTACGGGTGTGCGCCCGTCAGATATCCAAGGGGCCAATCTGTCCCACTATCAGATGGTCCGGAAAATTCGGAACGTGATTGAGCAGCACACGCCGGCCGTAATTGTTGGATACAACAGCATCAGTTACGACGAAAGCATGCTACGTCAGGCATTTTACCAGACGCTCAATCCCGTCTACCTCACCAATATGAACGGCAACACCCGCATGGATATGTTGCGCGTCGCTCATGCCGTCTCAGAATATGCACCGGACGTTTTGCAGATACCCTTGAACGATAAGGGGCGACCAAGTTTCAAGCTGGGTCTTCTTGCTGCCGCTAACGGCCTTGTTCACGAAGACGCCCATGAAGCCATGTCGGACACCTTGGTGACGCTTGGCCTGGCCAGGCTGGTGCGGGCAAAGGCACCAAAAATATGGGAGGCCATGTATGCGACGCGGGCCAAGCGCTCGGTACAGGGTTTTATGGCCGATACGGACGTCTTTTGTTTCACGGACAAGATGTTCAAGCAATCCTCGGTCCTTGCAACCCAGATAGCGCCCAGTCCGGAAAATTCATCTCAAGTTGCAGTCTTCGATCTCTCCCACGATCCTGTCCACTATCTGGACATATCGAAAAAAGACATGGTGAGTTTGCTGCGAACAACTCCCCGCCCGATCCGCGTTGTTAAGGCCAACCAGCAACCCATCCTTGCTTCCTATGAGTTCAGCCATGTAGGGGTCGCGGGACATGACCTGCCAATTTACCAATTGCAAGAGAGGGCGCGTCAGGTAAAAGAGCACCCGACCTTCGCCGACAACGTGGCCCATGCCATTGCCAATCGTTATCCTGAGCGGGAGCCCTCCAAGCTTGTGGAAGAGCAGATTTACAATGCTTTTCCGAGTTGGTCGGATCAAAAACTGATGGAGCAATTTCACCAGCAGCCTTGGGAAGAGCGACTGGGGACCGTTTTACAATTGACGGACGATCGATTGGGGGAGCTCGGGGAACGTCTGATCTATACGGAGCGTCCGGATGCATTGCCGGAGGACGTGATCCTTCGTCGTGATAGGTGGCGGCACGAACGAATTCATGCCGAACAGTCAGTGCAATGGGTGACTGCGGGGTCAGCGCTGGAAGAAGTCGAGTCACTCAGGACAAAGGGTTCAGGGAAGCACGAGGATTTGTTCCAAGACATTGAAATGTTCCTTGGAAAGTTGTGATTGTCTGAGCTTTATTAGCCCATCCCCAGTCTCAAAAGGACTTATGGCGACTAGAATTGGTAATTGTGTCAATTCATCAAAAAACATGCCGTTGACAAATATTTTGACAAATATTTCTGACAGCATGCAAACATTACGGCGATTGTCACAATGTTAAATAAATGGCTAGAATCAAAGGCTTTTCACGAGTGCAATTGGTAATTTTAAATATAATTTGCGGGAAACAGACAGGGGCGGGTCCGCGTTGACCGCCTGTGACGTGGCGATCTTTGTGACAAAAATGCTGGTGTCAAAGTTAAATCCTCCACATGTCTCCAAACTTGGGATCAAAAGAGTCGCCGGTCCATCGTTTGGCCCCCTTCATAAACTCACAAAGCCTATTCGTTTTTACTAAACTCAAGGCGTAGGGAGCGCCTTGATAAAGCGGGTAAATAACGTTT
Organism: Rhodospirillaceae bacterium; assembly: GCA_002746255.1. Taxonomy (NCBI): domain Bacteria; kingdom Pseudomonadati; phylum Pseudomonadota; class Alphaproteobacteria; order Rhodospirillales; family Rhodospirillaceae; species Rhodospirillaceae bacterium. The sequence goes on from NVWO01000001.1 coordinate 126,988, forward strand.
TGATTCTATTTTTATTATAGCGGTTATCACTTTACTCCTTCGTTCCCAAGCCTACGATAATGGTGGGACCTAAGATCTCAGTCCTCCCCTTGAAATTAATCTCAAGGAGGAGAAGACGATGAACGGAACCCATATTCTTGATCACTATCGGTCCCAGCTTGCCGACCAAGTTCTGAAGCGCGGCACGGATATTCCCAACTTCAATCCATTGGAAATCTCTCCGTGGTTAGCGATGAGCCTGATGCAAAAAGCTATCCGCAGAGGTCGGGTGGATTTTGCCCTTCGGAGTGCTGCAACACTTCTTAAAATTTCACCTGAACGACTTTGGCGGAGACTTGGCGTCACTGCATTTGAAGACATCGGCGTTGGTAACTTGGAAGTTGTTTCGCTGGTTACAGTGGCTTTGGCAGGAAAGCGATACCGCGCCAAGATTGGTGGGGAGTGGGCTGTTGCCTCCTATCTGATCGGCATCATGTGCGAAGCAAACAAATGCAGGGCAGCGGATGATCTTGCCGTTGTTTGTGACTGGCACCCAGATTACGAACAACCGCGCCTGGAATTGACCTACAAGCCGATGCTGGAATTATTGAAGGTAGTAGAGGGTGCAGGCTCCATACCCGAAAAGTCTTTGGCAACATGGTATGCCCTGGGGACTGACCGTTGCCGCTCTCCCGTATTGCGGGAACGACGCGGCGACCCTCAAGCGGTGTTTAATTATTTATGTGAGGCTGGGTTCCCTGACACCGTGGTGGAAATCGCCCGAGAGGGTTTCAGAAAAGGTAGCGGTGTTCTGGCGGCATTCATGGTCTTGCTAGCGCAGGCATCGCAACAATCCGTTCATTATGCAAAATCGGATGATTTTCCAGAAGAGGGAATGATTGGAGACGTTCCTGGGTGGGCTTTCGACATGCATGTCCGCGAAGGCAATGCGGCCATGAGCCGGTTCCTCAAAACGGATTGCGAAACAGTCCGTTGGATTGACGACGTTTTGCCCCCTACCGGTCGGACGAAGTTTCTCGGCGGTGTCTTGTTCCGGATTGAGAGTGGGCTTGTTTCAAGCAGGCACCGTTGGAAAGTCGGGGACGATTTGCGCCGCATGTCTGATTTTGAATGCGAGGCTCTGAGACACAAGAGGATCGGGGAAGTCATGACGCTGCTTCGTGCAGATATGCCTATTCTCAACGAAGCCCGGCGAATGGTCGTTTCCGGGATGGGGAAATGACCATGTATGCGAACAAACGACAGGCAGCCAATGAGACGCCTCTAACCTCTGATAACACCCACTTATCGGAGCCCATAACAACCGCCCTGGATGGCGGTGCAATTAACTGCACACAAGCTACGTCAGGCTATGTGCGGGCGGCCATCGCTGATAATACGCGACGAGCCTATCGCGCCGACTTAAATCACTTCCTGGAATGGGGAGGCGCTATACCTGCAACGGACGTGATGGTTGCCGATTACCTCGCTGTTCATGCGGGGGCGTTGGCAGTTTCAACCTTGTGCCGGCGTATTGCATCAATTGCAAAGGCACACAGGGCAAGGGGCCTGCAAAGCCCGACTGTCTCTGACCTGATCAAGGCCACCATGCGGGGCATCAAACGCACTCACGGGGCTCCCCAGCGCGGCTCAGCGCCCCTTCTTATCGAGGACCTTCTCCGGATCATGAGCGTTCTTGGAGACGGCATGAAAGACACCCGGGACCGGGCGTTGTTGTTGCTCGGCTTTGCTGGTGGGTTCAGGCGGTCCGAACTCGTTGCGCTCGACGTTGAAGACATCCAGTCCGTTCGCCAGGGAATGATCGTCACCATCAAACGATCCAAAACGGATCAGGCTGGTGTGGGGCGGCAGATAGGTGTTCCGTTTGCGCGCGGTCGGTTCTGCCCGGTTAAGTCTGTGGAGGCGTGGTTGCAAGTCGCGGGCATATCCGATGGCCCTGTTTTTCGTTCCGTGGACCGGTACGGGCGGGTTGGAACGCAAAGACTATCAAGTGAGGCCGTCGCCAATGTGATCAAGGCCAGGGTCGAGCAAGTTGGCTTCGACCCAACGCTCTATTCTGGCCATAGCCTGCGGGCGGGCCTTGCTACCAGTGCGGCGATGGCAGGGGTTAGCTCCCTCGATATCCGAAAACAGACCGGCCATGCATCGGACGCAATGCTTGCGCGGTACGTACGGTCCGGAGAGTTGTTTGTGAATAATGCCTCTGGGGCTTTATTGTAATCAGCCCAATATAAATTCTCTGCCTGGACATTAAAGGCAGGTCCTCGTCGACACTTTTTTGTATATGGATATGCTTACGTTTAGAGTATTGGCGTCAATAAATATATTGACATAAAACATCTTGTCGTCAATTAATATATTGACGAAATGTCATTTAATGTAAATATATAGGTATACAATGTCTCTCAAGAATGTCGTCGCAAGGCAATATCAGGAAAAGGTGGACCGGGCAGCGCAGGCTGCGCGCCAGGTCGGCATGCCCGCAGAGGGGTGGATATGCACGGTACGAAAAGCGCTGAATATGTCTGCCGCAGAGCTGGCGCGGCGGCTTGGTAAAAGTCGAGCGCTCGTATCCAAGACCGAAAAAGCCGAGCTTGATGGCGGCGTGACGTTGAAAACCATGAAGGGCATGGCCGAGGCCATGGGGTGCCGGTTTGTCTACGCCATCGTGCCTGATAAGAGCATTGAGGACCTTCTAGCGGCGCAGGCCAGCAAGAAGGCGTGTCTGCTTGTCGAAAAATCAGGCCAACACATGGCGCTGGAAGCACAAAATCTGACGCCGGAACAAATGGACGCAGAGGAAAAGCGCATCGCTCAAGAACTCATGCGCGATATGCCTTCGGATTTCTGGAGGGATAGATCATGAAAATGGATTATCCAGAAGGGGCGACGCCGCTTGATCCGGACGAAATGGAAGGTCTGAAATTCAAGCACGTGACGACCAGGGGAGAGCTTGACCAATTGGAGCAGGCCAATATTCAGAACGGCCTCGTTTGGTTATCACACAGCCGGGAAAAAGATATCTTGAGCGAAGCGTTTGTTCGCAAGCTTCACGAGCAGCTCTTTGGCGAGGTCTGGAAATGGGCAGGCTCTTTCAGGCGCACCGGAAAGAATATCGGTGTTGATCCGCTGGCCATTAGCGTTGAGCTGCGGACACTTCTGGATGATATGCGCTATTGGGCTGAGCACGATACCTATCCGGAGATGGAAGCTGCTATTCGGTTCCATCACCGACTCGTTTTCATTCATCCGTTTCCCGACGGCAATGGCCGTCATGCCCGGATCATGACCGACGCTGTTTTGCAAAAGATATTCGATAAAGAACCCATTGACTGGTCGGGTGGTCATGATCTTCAGGCCATGAACGAACGCCGAACCGAATACATTGTCGCTTTGAGGGCTGCTGATCGTGGTGACTATGTTCCAATCTTCAAGTTTGCAAGGTTGTAGATTATTTTATGAGTGTGCTCAGGGCTTTGTGCCTGGCTGTCTTTTGATGAAGAAGGAAGCTTCTGCAAGCTGGCGAGACGGTCATCTATGGTTTGGGCTCGGGGAAAATCGTGATCAATAACGAATGACATAACAATATTTGCAATGAATCAGTCTGATCGAAATATAGAATTTGAGAATATGTCAGTTCCGCATTCTTGGTTTCTTGTAGCAAATGAGCTCCATGAACAAGCGATGGACTTGTCTGAATAGATAGGCGCAAAACCGTTCGACCGCGCCCACCGAATGGCGTCATTTGGCGGCCTGTAAGCGGGGTTGCCTCGCATTTCTGAGCCTTGTTTCATTAGACTGACAGCACCTCAGCAGGCTATGGTTTTACCATCCACGGTGTAGGCCATATCCGGTCGCCATTTGTCGTTTCACAAGAACACCTGCAACAAGGAACCATTCGCACTCATGAGCGACCCTAACCTTTCTGCCTTCATCTGGTCTGTCGCCGATCTTCTACGCGGGGATTACAAGCAATCGGAATACGGCAAGGTCATCCTGCCGTTTACCGTGCTCCGCCGTCTTGATTGCGTCCTGGAGCCGACCAAGGTCGACGTCCTGACCGAGTTGGCTAAACGCGAGAAGGCCGGGTTGAACCCAGAGCCGTTCCTGCTGCGTAAGGCGGGTGAACTTTTCTATAACACCTCACCGCTTGACCTGAAAAAACTGATGGGCGATCAGGACCACATCGGTGAGAACCTTCGCGCCTATATGCAGGCCTTCTCGCCCGCCGTGCGTGACATCTTTGAGAGCTTCGAGTTTCATATCCAGATCGACCGGCTCGACAAGGCCAACCTGCTCTATCTGGTCACGGAGAAGTTTGCCAATATCGACCTCCACCCGGACGTCGTCAGCAACGCCCAGATGGGCGCTGTGTTTGAGGAATTGATCCGCAAGTTCGCAGAGCTGTCCAACGAAACCGCCGGCGAGCACTTCACGCCCCGTGAGGTCATTCGCCTGATGGTCAATCTCCTGTTCATTGAGGATGACGACGCGCTGTCCAAGCCCGGTGTGGTCCGTTCGCTGTATGATCCCACCGCTGGCACCGGTGGCATGCTGAGCGTCGCCGAGGAGCACCTCGCCAGCCACAATCCGGATGCCCGGCTGGTTATGTATGGGCAAGAGTTGAACCCAGAGTCCTACGCCATCTGCAAGGCTGACATGCTTATCAAGGGCCAGGACATTGCCAACATCATATTCGGCAACACCTTGTCCAACGACGGCCTGGGTGGACAGCATTTTGACTACATGCTGTCCAATCCGCCCTTTGGCGTGGAGTGGAAGAAGATCAAGCAGGAAATCGTCAAGGAAGCCGAGGAGAAGGGGTTCGATGGCCGCTTCGGCCCCGGCCTGCCGCGTATCAGTGACGGCTCGCTACTGTTCCTGCTCCATCTCGTCTCAAAGATGCGGCCCGCTGTCGATGGCGGCAGCCGCTTTGGCATCGTGCTCAATGGCTCGCCGCTGTTTACCGGTGGTGCGGGATCGGGCGAGAGCGAGATACGCCGTTACATGCTGGAGAACGACCTTGTCGAGGCCATCATCAGCCTGCCAAAGGACATGTTTTACAACACCGGCATCAGCACCTATATCTGGATCGTCAGCAACCGCAAGCCTGCCGCCCGCAAAGGCAAGCTACAGCTTATCGACGCCAGCAGCTTCTGGCATAAGATGCGCAAGAGCCTCGGCAGCAAGCGCAGGGAACTCGGCCCCGAGCATATCGAGGATATTACCCGCCTGTTCGGCGGTTTCGAGGAGTCTACCCGCGACGACGTCCCCATCAGCCGCATATTTGATAACGAGGACTTCGGCTACCGCACGATCACTGTAGAGCGTCCCAAGCGCGATGAGGCAGGTGAGGTCGTGATTGGCCTTAAAGGCAAGGGCAAAGGCAAACCCGTTCCGGACACCAGCCTGCGTGATACCGAAAATGTGCCGCTTAGCGAGGAAGTGGAGACGTATTTTGAACGCGAGGTCCTGCCCCACGCCCCAGATGCGTGGATCGACGACGCCAAGAGCAAAATCGGTTACGAAATACCTTTCAACCGGCATTTCTATGTATTCAAGCCACCGCGTCCGCTTGATGAGATTGATGCCGAGCTAAAAGGCGTCACCGACAGAATTCTGACCATGATCAAAGGGCTGACGGCATGAGTTTTCCGCGTTACCCGGCCTACAAGGACAGCGGCGTGGAATGGCTGGGGGACGTGCCGGGGCAATGGGAGGTGGTGCCACTTAAGTATATTTCCACTCACAACGACGATGTGCTTGTTGAAAGCACTGACCCGAACAACGAGATTACCTATGTAGATATTTCCAGCGTGGACGGGGTGAACGGAATCGCTACGAAAGAAACAATGTCATTCTCAGCTGCTCCTTCAAGGGCACGGCGGCGCGTTAGGCATGGCGATGTGATCGTCTCAACGGTTCGCACTTATCTCAAGGCAATTGCCGTAGTTCGTGACCCAGAAGACAGCCTCATTGTCTCGACTGGTTTTGCTGTAATACGACCGCGAGATGAACTTACACCTAACTATTTAGGTTTTTTGGTTTTCGCTAGTTACTTTGTCGAACAGATCATCGTCCGCTCAAAGGGCGTGAGTTACCCCGCAATCAACGCCGGTGAACTCGTCGCTATTTCGGTGCCACTTCCTTCACCCCCCGAACAAACCGCCATCGCTGCCTTCCTGGACCGCGAAACGGCAAAGATCGATGGGCTGGTGGCTGAGCAGCGGCGGCTGATTGACCTGCTGAAAGAAAAACGCCACACCGTCATCTCCCACGCCGTCACCAAAGGCCTGAACCCCGATGCCCCGATGAAGCCTTCCGGTATAGAATGGCTGGGGGACGTGCCGGAGCATTGGGAACTTCGAAAACTCTCGCAGTTATTTCGCGCAGGAAAAGGTAAGAACGGACAAAAACTAACGAAGGAATATTGCGCCGCCAATGAAGGTGAATATCCGGTTTATAGTGGCCAGACTGAAAACGAAGGCGTCATGGGTACATGGGATCAGTTTGAATTTGACTTCGAAGATACGGGTGTTTTGTTTTCGACGACTGTTGGCGCGAAGGCCATGAATCTGCAGCAACTTTTTGGACGGTTCAGTCTGTCGCAAAACTGTATGATCATTTGGCCGACGTCGAGCCGATGCATTACGCGGTTTTTCTTTTACCACCTCCAGCCATTGTTTCGGTATCAGCGAGCCATGATTCCTGATCACATGCAGGCGTCTTTTAGGGTGGAAGATTTGTACGGATATTTCATTGCATTACCGCCAAGCGAAGAACAAACCGCCATCGCCGCCTTCCTCGACCGCGAAACGGCAAAGCTCGATGAGCTAATAGACGAAGCTCAACGCGCTGTGGATCTGCTGCAAGAACGCCGGACCGCGCTAATTTCTGCCGCCGTCACCGGCAAGATTGATGTTCGCGGGCTTGCCGATATGGAGGCCGCATGATTGCCAAGCTTGAACGTGTGCCACTTCGGGAAGTCTGGAAGCATGAGGCTTATGACTTCACCCAGTGGCTTGAAGAAAACATCGACATTCTGAGCGAAGCGATAGACTTGACGCTTGTTAATGCCGAACGAGAAAAGAAAACAGAGAGTAGTTTCAGTGTTGATCTGGTCGCGGAAGATGAAAGCGGCGCGACCGTTATCATTGAGAACCAGCTAGAGAAGAGCAATCACGACCACCTCGGCAAGCTAATTACTTATTTGACGGCGATGCAGGCTCGCACCGCGATTTGGATTGTCTCAGAACCTCGCCCGGAGCATGTGGCCGCAATCGTATGGCTGAACGAGTCTTCCAGTGCCGATTTCTACTTACTAAAGATCGAGGCGATCCGTATCGGGGATTCGGCTCCCGCGCCTCTGCTGACGGTGATTGTAGGTCCGTCAGAAGAAGGTAAATCCGTGGGCCGTAGAAAGCAGGAGAGCGGCGAGCGTTATGACATCCGTCATCGATTCTGGTCACAACTGGTCCAGCACCCGAACGCCAAACTGCACAAACACATCACACCGGGTAAGTACGCCTGGATCGGGCTCGGATCAGGAATGCGAGGGGTCGGGTTCAACTACGCAACCACCAAAGAACAATCGGGCGCCGAGGTCTACATAGACCGGGGCAAGGAGTTGCGTGACGAAAATCTTGCGATCTTCGACCAGTTTCACGCGAAGAAAGACGAAATTGAGAAAGCTTTTGGCGGTCCATTGAGCTGGGAACGACTGGAAGGAAGACGAGCGTGCCAGATTCGTGCGCGTGTTGATGGCGGATACCGTAATCCAGAGGAACAGTGGAACGAAATCCACGGACGAATGACGGATGCCATGAACAGGCTCGTTGACACGATCAGGCCGCAACTGAGGCACCTTCGAATTAAAAGTTCGTTGGAAAATGTTGGGTCCGAAGGTGCCAAACTATCGCCATGAACCTGCACAAAGAAATCAGCTTCGAAGCGGAGATTTGTGAATATCTCGCCCAGCACGGCTGGCTCTATGCCGAGGGCGATGCGAAGGCCTACGACCGGGCGCGGGCGCTGTTCCCGGCGGATGTGCTTGCATGGGTGCAGGCAGCTCAACCCAAGGCCTGGGAAACCCTGACCAAGAACCACGGTGCGCAGGCCGGTGAGACGCTGTTGACGCGTTTACGGGATCAGCTCGACCAGCGCGGCACACTGGATGTGTTGCGCCACGGCATCGAATTGCTGGGCCTGCAGAAGCCATTGCTGGTAGCACAGTTCAAGCCCGCGCTGGCCATCAACCCAGATATCCTCAAACGTTACGCCGTCAATCGTCTGCGGGTGGTTCGCCAAGTGCGATATTCGCTACACAACGAGAACAGCATTGACTTCGTGCTGTTCCTAAACGGCCTGCCGATGGCGACAGTGGAACTGAAGACGGACTTCACCCAGAGCATTCATGACGCAATCGATCAGTATCGCTTCGACCGCAACCCAAAACCCAAGGGGCAAGCTGCTGAGCCTCTGCTGTCCTTCCCGAATGGTGCGCTGGTGCATTTCGCGGTGAGCAACAGCGAGGTCCACATGGTGACCAAGCTGGCTGGCCCCGCCACGGTGTTCCTGCCGTTCAACCAGGGGAACGAGGGGGCAGCAGGTAACCCAGTGAACCCGGCAGGTGGCCACCGCACGGCATATCTTTGGGAGCAAGTATGGGAACGCGATAGCTGGCTGGAAATCCTGGGCCGCTACATGGTCGCCGAACGGGATAAAAAGAAGAAGATCAACAAGATCATCTTCCCCCGGTTTCACCAGCTCGACGCAACACGCAAGATACAGGCCGCCGTATTGCAGGACGGCCCGGGGGGCAAATATCTGATTCAGCACTCGGCTGGCTCGGGCAAGACCAACTCCATCGCTTGGTCCGCGCACTTCCTCGCAGAACTGCACGACGCCGAGAACAAGAAGGTCTTTGACACTGTGGTTGTGGTCTCCGACCGCAATGTCATTGACGCCCAACTTCAGGACGCCCTTTTCGATTTCGAGAGGCAAACCGGCGTCGTGGCAAAGATCACGTCGGAGGAAAGCAGCAAGAGTGCCGCCCTGGCCGACGCCCTATCCGGGACCAAGAAGATCGTCGTCTGTACCATCCAGACCTTCCCCTTTGCCATGAATGCCGTGCACGAACTTTCGGCCACTCAGAACAAACGCTTTGCGGTGATTGCCGACGAGGCCCACAGCTCGCAAACCGGCGAAGCTGCGGCGAAGCTGAAGGCGGTGCTGACCGCAGAGGAGCTTGAGGAACTGGGCGACGGCGGAGAGGTCAGTACGGAGGATATCCTGGCGGCTGAAATGGCGGCGCGGGCCGATGATGATGGCATCACGTATGTAGCGTTCACGGCGACGCCGAAAAACAAGACCATTGAAATCTTCGGCACCCGGCCCGACCCCTCGCGCAAACCGGCGAAGGATAATGTGCCGACGCCATTTCACGTCTACTCCATGCGCCAGGCCATAGAGGAAGGGTTCATCCTCGACGTGCTGCAGAACTACACCCCTTACAGCTTGGCGTTCAAGCTGGCCCAAGGGGGCAAGGAGATCGACGAGAAAGAGGTCGAACGCAGTACCGCACTTAAAAAGATTATGGGTTGGGTGAAGCTCCACCCGTACAACATCGCGCAGAAAGTACAAATCGTCGTCGAGCACTATCGCGAATACGTGGCCCCGATGCTGAACGGGCAGGCCAAGGCGATGGTCGTCGTCAGCAGTCGGCTGGAAGCGGTGCGTTGGAAACTGGCCATCGAGAAGTACATCAAGGAGCAGAGTTACCAGATCGGGACGCTGGTGGCCTTCTCTGGCGAGGTGAATGACAAGGAATCTGGACCAGATGGTTTCAAAGAGAACGGCAAGATTTTGAATCCCAACCTGAAGGGACGCGACATCCGCGAGGCGTTCAAAGGCAGCGAGTATCAAATCCTGCTTGTGGCAAACAAGTTCCAGACGGGCTTCGACCAACCGTTGTTATGTGCGATGTACGTCGATAAACGGTTGGCGGGCATCCAGGCCGTGCAGACCTTATCGCGCTTGAACCGCGCCTATCCCGATAAAGACAAGACCTACGTGCTGGACTTTGTGAACGATACAGATGAGGTCCTGGAGGCCTTCAAGGCGTATCACACCACGGCAGAACTCTCGGCAACGACCGACCCAAACCTCGTCTTTAACCTTCGTGCCAAGCTCGATGCCGCTGGGCACTACGACAGCTTCGAGGTCGACCGCGTTGTTGAAGTGGAACTCGACCCTAACGCGAAGCAAAGCCAATTGGTTGCTGCGCTGGAGCCAGTACAAGACCGCCTGATGAAGCGCTACAAGGCCGCTCAGCAAGCCTTGCAGGTTGCCAGGGAAAGTGGGGATGACGCAGCCATCACGGTCGCTCAGGACGAACAGAACGCGCTGATCCTGTTCAAGGCGGACATGGGCGCTTACTTGAGGCTATACACTTTCCTGTCGCAAATCTTTGACTACGGAAATACCGATATTGAAAAACGCGCCATCTTTTACAAGCGCCTGATCCCGCTGCTGGAGTTTGGCCGAGAGCGCGAGGGTATTGACCTCTCTAAAGTCACCTTGACCCATCATCACCTGAAAGACCTCGGTAAGCGAAACTTACCTTTGTCCGATGGCAAGACGCCCAAACTTGACCCGATCACCGAAGCAGGCAGCGGCAGTGTTCAGGAAAAAGAGAAAGCTCTCCTCAACGAGATCATCGAGAAGGTGAACGACCTCTTCGAGGGCGAGCTGACAGACCAAGACAAACTGATTTATGTGAACGATGTGATCAAAGGGAAGTTGCTGGAGTCGAATACGTTGAGGCAACAGGCGACAAACAACACGAAAGAACAGTTCGCCAACTCACCGGACCTCCAAACCGAGCTGATGAACGCAATCATGGGTGCACTGGACGCACATAATTCAATGAGCACGCAGGCTCTAAACTCCGATAAGGTCCAGCGCGGACTGAAGGACGTATTGTTGAACACCGTTGGGCTTTACGAGTCGCTGCGCGATCAGTCTGCAAGTTAACCTGTCTGACGCCCGGTATTCCAAGTCTATGAAAAAGACCCTGCAAAAGTTCGCAGCCGCTCATGCCTTGATCCACAATCATTTCAACCACGACTGCTGCCTCAACCGCCGCGATATTTTCAAGCAGAACCGTTCTGCCGCTCTGGCCGAATGGCGTCAATTGGCGGCCTGAAAGCGAGGTTGCCTGGCGTTTATGAGGCTTGTTTAATTATGCTGACAGCATCCTTTAGCTAGCTAAAGCTCCATAAGCCATTCAAAATGGGCGTTGGCTCTTGATCACAGAGGAGGCGCGGCGCTGGATGACAGGAGACAATATCGAGCCCCATTAATATCTATTTTTCCGGAGCATCGGGCTATATTTGTAGGAAAATAATGCGCCAATCTTCCACTGACTAAAATACGGATAACTCAGAAGCCCAATGAAATTTTTCACGAAAGACGAAATGGCGAAGTCTGAAAGACTTCGCCTAAAGCAAGAACGGAAGGGCTTTCTCCGGAAGCTAACTGTTGAAGAGCATGAAAATCTAAAGAACCAACTGATACTACGCTCGCATCATCAAATTTCTGCCAGCTTGGTGCCACAGAAAAACCGAGTGTCTATTGAGTTGCCGAAGGAAATCTCACTGGCAAACAACTACGAACCTACAATCAAATTTATAAACCAACTGCGGAATACTGTCTTGACCAAGCGGCTTCCAGTTTTTCTGCATTTTGATAATGTTGCATCAGTTAGTCCAGCCGCGGCACTTCTTATGACCGCTGAAATATATAGGTGTAGAAATCTGCGACCCGGCCGTGCAGGATTGGTGCCCGTTAACGGAAATTGGCCTTCAGACAAAAAGGCTCGCAAAGTCCTTAGTGATATGGGCTTTTACAAGCTCATGCAGCTGCCAAACAACCTTTCTGTTCTGAATGCAAAAGAGATGGACAATACAATCCATTTAGGCTTTGCCACATTTAACCACGTAGATGCAGAACAAATAGCCTTTTTTCATCACAATCTATTAGAAAAAATCGATTTCAATCTAACAAATATGGAAAGCAAAAGGCTTCAAGGTGCAATAATTGAAGCCATCGGGAATGCATCGGAGCACGCCTATAAAATTAAAACAGAGCATCAATTTTTAAGTAATAGGTCGTGGATATCAGGATACGTTGATGTTCCAAATAAAGAGCTTATGTTCATGGTGTTAGATCAAGGCGTAGGTATCCCGAAGACACTTGATCCCACCCTTATTGAACGAGCGTTATCGATCGGAAAGTTTCGTGGCTCGACGCCAACAGATTCTGAATTGATTGAACGTGCAGCTGAGTTTCGACGGACATCAACAGGGAATAGCGGTAGAGGAAAAGGTGTTGAGACGATGAAGCGTTTTATTCGCACCATCGACGATGGCGAACTCAAGATATTTAGCAATCGTGGCCTTTATAGATATTCGTCTGCTGGAGCCGAGACTAGGGATGATCACGATGGATCAATTGGCGGAACGTTAGTACAATGGCGACTGCATCAGCAATAATGAATTCTGATAGACTCTAAGTTGGATGTGAACGGGTGGATAGCAATAGACATTTGATATCGGTGCCCAAAGATTTTTCAAAAACGCCGGGCACAAGATATATTAAGCAAGGGCCGTGCAGCGGTGAAAAATTCAGGACGTCTTGTCTGATTCCTGCGCTTGAAAAATACGACTTGTTGATTGTCGATCTAGACGGCACTGCCGGCTACGGTTCATCTTTCATTGATGAAGCATTTGGGGGGCTGATCCGAAGAGAAGGATTCAATGCTGAAGATTTATTGCGCCGTATAAAAATCAAATCGGACGAGGAAATCGAACTCATAGCCGATGTGAAAAAGGCTTTCCGTGATGCTCGGCCGAATTAGACGATATGCACAGGTCATCTGTTAGAAAACCAGAAGAACGTGTTCAGAATGTTTATAAGTGCTGTAGCGGCAAGTCGGATGGCGGCGATATCTGGGGGGCAATTCTGCCAACGGCAATGGCGGGTGTTGGATTCTACGTTTTCCATAAATTAGCCATGCGTAGACAAAAACGGGCCGAAGTTTTCGATACTTTTCGTGACCTAAAAATGATCATTGACGATATAGACCACTTGGCGACCATTGCATGGCGAAAAACAGGGGGCGACGCGGTAAAAGATGGTGGAGTTGTGGAAATTCGCCGGAAAATTGCGCGTTGTCGAGAAGATCTCAGGCTACTAACTATGTTGGATGAGAAATTTGAAGTAGTAGCTAATCCGCTGAATGATTATAGAAGGGCGATTGACGAAGAATTAGACGATTCAGGAAACGCATTGTCCACTATCGATGACATCAATCGGTTGGGCCGGCTTGATTGGGCTATAGAAGGGATAATGCCAAAAGCAACGGCCCTAAGGCTTAATTTAAATAAAGCCATCGCTAATATTTATGGCTGAAGGTATATAGGGCCGGTTCCAAGTGGGTGTTACGCCGTTCGGGATAGTGTCCCAGGTTTTCATAATGGATCAGGCAGAGAAGCAAGATGAGCGGAGTGGGTGACCCGAGTGCGATGATTCAAGGCACCCGCTCTTGCTGTGCATGAAGCTTAAACTTCGGGTCACCTCATCTATCCTCGGATAATTTCTGCGAACTCTCATGCGGGCCAGTTGGCATTTCACATTAACCGGATAGCCCCGGTCGGTGATCTGAAGAACCGCGTCCCGTTTGAAATCGTCGCTGAAATGGACTTTGCCCATGATGGCCTGCTTGCTTCAAATTTAGGGAAGAAGGCATCTAACAATCTAGGGGCTATTCATAGATAGGTGCAGAACCAGCCTGCTCCGCTGAACCTTGTCTATTTTTGGAGAAAACCTAAGAGGCTCAGGTCACTGGTCTAGCGACTGTTACATAAAACTGTTACAGTAGACGCACCGCATGGAAGCGGCATGGGTGCTAACCATCTGTATTCATTGTGTCATGAAAGCTGGTGTTCTTCTCCCCTAGGGGATACCAAGCATTTCAACGTGCTAGCCCACCAACCGGCGGGCTTTTTTCATTTGTACGGAAATTATACGGAAAAGGTGGCGCGGAAAAATGTTGAAACCGCCCCTTTAGAGGCGTTTTACATTATCTATCGCCCTTGGCCTGCTTAAACTTAGTGGCGCTGTTTGCACTGCAGCTTAGTTTGCGAATTCGCCAAGCTCCTTCCGAACTTGCTCAGTCGCCTGTAGTGAACACGATGCCGAATCCTTAAAAACCTTAAATTCTTTCGGGGCTGGCAATTGCATCGTGAAATCTGACATGCCATCACCAATGTTGAACCCTACCCATGGCCTATCCGCCAATGATAAAACGAATTGTGAAGATAGGTTTGGACTTCGGGTCATATCAGTCATTGCGAGCCAACCATCGTTTTCTGGAGATGGCTCATTAAGATAGAAACTTGTCGTTGATAAATTTTGATATCGAAGAAATGCGTTCGTCAAGTTATGTCTAGCTACCTAGCCTTGCCGTGCTTCGGAGACTACAAGCTTGAACACAATAGATGGTATTTTATTTTTGAAATAAAATTCATTTACTGACCCTTGGATTCCAAAAACTCTCCCATCTTTTGTTGCTGCAATATTGAAATGAACGCCACAACCATCGATGCGCCCATCCTTGGTTTGCATGAGCGGCCTATAAGTAGCCTCTATTATATCCATCACACCCCCGGCAAAACTGTAGGCTGGCGTAAATAATGCTGCCAAAACGGCAATAGAATAAATTGCGACCCTCATAACAAATCTCCCCTTGCAAGAATGTCAGCCTATTTTAGCCAGTGTCTTTCTTGCTGTCTTTATCATCTCGCCAACGCGCTTACGTTCCTTCCTGGCCTCATTCGTATAAAGTCCGTGTCTGCCCAAGGCTCGGGGAGTCCTTTTATCGCGCTTTAGCTAACGATGCGATTAAGGCGGGGGAGCGTCCGGCAATGGTAGTGCTTTGATTAAATGTCGCTTTATTGATTGCTCGAATGTGGCTGTCTTCTGTGATCTCAACCAACTTTTCTTTACCGCTAAATGAGTCGTGTGCAACTACTACGTCGTGAGCAATCGGAAACCATATCGAGTCAGCGGTGCGCGAGCGACTAGGAGACGTTGGCTTTACAATTGGGTTGCTTCCGATAACGAAGCTCTTTTCCGGCTTCTGGATTATTGTAGTGACGAGTCCTTTGCTCTGAAACATTTGCAACACCTCTTCACCCAGTCTTGCAATGGCCTGCACCTTGGCATTCTGTATAAGCCTGTCTAGTGTTTTCTGGGAATGTAGCTTAGCGTGCTCGTCGATAGTGAGCGGCCTCGTTGCTTCGAAGTTTTCTAATTTAGTATGAATAAGTTTCTGGAATTGTTCAGGGCCAAAAACGTTGTTATGCATATCCGGCACACGCTTCCACTGGTAGTAAAAAAACCGGTCCCAATTTGATTTTTCAATAGGTGTTAAATCAGGTAATTCTCGGGTTCGCGCCGCCCCCAATATTTTCCTGATTATCGTGTCCGCCGTTCCTTCAAGGTCAGCAAACATCTTTTCAAGGGAAGTGTCCTTATCTCCATCCTCATAGTGCTGGGTGTAAAGATTACCTACGACAAAAATATTCTTTGGGGTGACAGGTTGAACCCCTTTTTCCGGGAAGCGCTTGTCAAAAAAGTATAGTTTCCCATTTTCATCCGTGAACCGGCGTGACAGCATTTGCGCAATAAAATGGTTGCGTTTTGGCTCATTCATAAAACTTCCTTTATAGGAAAGAGAAAAGCCGCAAAAAAAGGCAAAGTAATAATGTTGCGTGCCAATAGCTAGCTACCGCTGCGTTATTTCCACAACCAATCTAGGAAACAAATATCACCATAATCTATTGATATAACTGCTTAGTTGGCAATCAAGAGAATCAACCAAGCGTAGCTATTGGGCTGGTTTTCTTCCCTATAGAGACACCAAAACCGCGCCGCCTACCCGCCGACCGTCGCCTTGCCCTTGCCGCTATAGCGGGTCGTGAAACAGCCGATGCCAGACCGAAATCGGCGCGATCAGCCGAGGACCAGGTTGTTCTGGTCCGTGTGTTCAAAAACTTTTCCGTAGATATCGACCGTCGTTGTTTAGAAATAGGACAGCTGGCCATTTCCAACGACGATTTTTTGCCGGAAGGCGGTCGTGGAGGCGTTCTTCTGCATGAAGGGGGACTGGATGATTGTCCAATTGGCATCGTCAGCCGTTGCCGCGACTTCGATGATGGTGCGGCCGTCTGAGTCTTTTTCCCCGGCATATTTGCCACCTGCAAGCACGCAGACCGCGCGGGGAATAACCAAAGAATGCATGACAATGCCCGCATCCTGGTCCCACATCCAATAGCCGGTCTCGTCGTGAAAGACCTCGCCATCCGATTTTCGGCGAACGATTTGACGGTAGTGGACGACCGCAAGGTTTTGCTGTTCGGCATTCGTCACGTCGCCAACGGCCGAATAGGTAATGGTCTCAAAATAGGGATTGGTTTCTGTGCCATCGGGTTCCGGTGCCACATCGACGCCATCCTCCCCCTTCCAGACCCCAATCAGGTTCGTTAGCGGACCAAAGTCTATCGCGTTCTTCTTGCCCATTTGGACCTCGCCGTTTTTTTGAAAGTCACTGAGTAGGGATCACTATGGCAGCCGCAACCGCCGCTGCCCACCTAGCGATACAAATCCGCCCGTGTCGGGGCCATGGCGGACGGGCCCTTGGCTTTCTGTTTGGTGGCGAGGATCTGATAAAGCCGAAGCGCGCCATCGTTAAACCCGAACGCCACGCCAGCAAGATAGGCGATCCACATGCGATATTTTTCCAGCCCGATCTGGGCGATGGCCTTGTCGCTGTTGGCGACCAGGCGCTGGTGCCACAGCCGGCAGGTCTGGGCGTAATGTTCGCGCCAGCCTTCCACATCGTGGATTTCAAAACCCTCGGTTTCCATGGCTTCGAGGGTATGGCCGAGGTGGTCCAGTTCCGAGCCCGGGAAAATATGTTTCAGCAATAGCTTCTTTTCCGGCGGGGTTTTGTGCCCCTTGCGGTGGCCGCGCTTGGCGCGCCGGGTGATGCCGTGGTTCAGGAGAAGCCCCCGGTCGCGAAGCAGGCGGTTCAGCTTGCCGAAATAGGCCGGGTAATTGGCGATGCCGACATGTTCGACCATGCCGATTGAGGAAATCTTGTCATATTCGCCGTCGAGGTTTTCATAATTGCGCAGTTCCACCGTCACCCGGTCTTCCAGACCGAGGCGGCGGATTTTCTCTGCTGTGTAATCGTGCTGGGCCTGGGAAAGTGTGACGCCATGGGCCGTGACGCCGTGATGCGTCGCCGCGTGGCACAGCAACCCGCCCCAGCCGCAGCCGATGTCGAGGAAGCGGTCGCCCGGTTGCAGGCGCAGTTTTCGGCAGATCATTTCCAGCTTGTCGGTCTGGGCCTGTTCCAGCGAATTGCCCCAATCTGTGAAATAGGCGCAGGAATACTGCATCTCCGCATCCAGGAAGAGGGCATAGAAATCATTGCCGATGTCATAGTGAAACTGAATGAAGCCGGTTTCCTCGCCGTGGGTCCGTTGCCGGCCGGTTTCGTCACCGGCATAGGCATGGGCCAGACGGCGGTTGTCTTCGAAGGCAAAGAACAGCGGCAGGGCGTGTTTCAGCAGGAAGCCTTTGCGCAGATGCTGCCACTTGATCTTGATTTTCTTCTCGCGCGCCAGGGTGATGAAGGTGAGCAAATCGCCACCCTCGAAATCGATGCGACCGGTGGCGTAGTGGCGCAGCAGGGTTTCCAGCGTTGGCCGCCGCAGCAGCGAGCCCAGCACGCCCGGTCCGCGAATGGCGATGCAACGGGCCGGGTCGGCGTGGCGGCCAAGGGGCACGATGGAGCCGTCCCATAGCCGTATGGAAAGGCGCGTGTCGAGCTGTTCGGCCAGATGTTCAAAAATATTCCTGGCGGCGCGTAAGTGTGTTTGGTCAGAAAACATGGTGGCTTTAAACCTTACATCCCGCTGTTGTCGGATAGATGACCCGGCAGGCGATCAAGGACAATTTGAGTGAAGGCGTCGGTCGTTAGCGAACCGCCAAGGTCGCGGGTGCATTCGCCGGCCTCGATTGCGCCCAGCAGGGACAGGCGCAACGCGTGGGCAAGGTCATGGCGGTTGACATGGTCCAGCAACATTGCAAAAGCCAGCAGGATCGCGGCCGGGTTGCATAGATTCTTGCCTGCAATGTCGGGCGCAGTACCGCCGGCCGGATCGAACATGGCGATGTCGATCTTTTGATTTTTATCGAAGGAATAATTGCCGCTGGCGCCCGTGCCCAGGCTGCCCACCAGACCGGCGGCCATGTCCGATAGAAAGTCGCCATATTCGTTGAGCACCAGGACCACTTCAAAGTCTTTCGGTTTCATGATGATCTTGGCCAGAAGTGCGTCGAACAATTCCAGCTTATGCGGCACGTCGGAATATTCCTGTGCAATGTCGGCGACCACGGATTCAAACAGGCCGTCGGTGACTTTCTGGATGGTGTGCTTGGACGCGGACGTGACCGTGCAGGGCTTGTTTCCGTTGGTGGCACTTTGTGTGCGCGCAAGTTCAAAGGCAAAACGCGCCGCCTGTTCGCAGGGTTCCCGTTCAACCATGCGAAGGGAAACGGCGGCATTTTTACCAACCAGCTGACCCGGGTCGTCATAGGTTCCGCCCGTCGCGATCCGCACGATGTGCAAATTGATGTTTTCCTTAAAGTTTGAATCAATGCCCTTGATTGAAATTGTCGGCCGATAGATGACGCTGAAATTACAGCGGCGCCGGATCATCTGATTCGGACTGCGGGTGCGCGTGACGGTCGGATATTTGAGCGCCAGGCGGGTTTCTTTCATCGAGGCTTCGGCACGGTCGATGGCGGCATCCCCATCGCGTTCGCGGGTTTCCAGCGACCAGTCGATCTGGTGAAAGTTAAAATCAGTCGGCAAAGCATCGGCGACGCGGTGGATGGATTGGGCCAGTTCCGGCCCAATCCCGTCCCCCAACAGTTCTGTAATTTCGATGGTCTTCATTTCGAGATCTCCGAATGGTGTCGTGAAATTTTATGCGCTGGGTTGTGTGTCCTGCCGGGTGGGCTGAAAAACGCGTGTAAGGGTAACATCCTTCAGAAAATTGCGCCTTCAAAGTAGCTTTTTGGTTAAAATATTGCAGGTTGTCCTGCCGTCGGCTATCCGGCATCCGCATATCATCGTCGGCAGTTTTCTGATAAACCTGATCAAGTTATAAATATTCTCTGGAATTCTTCTTTAGAGGAGCGGGACCGATGTTTCTCCTTTGTATAGTGATCTTTGCCACTCTGGCCATGTTGGCTGGTTATTTTGTTCTTGTCGTCGCTGGAAAGGCAGAAGGGGGCTTGCAGAAATTCGGCAAGGTTCTGGCCATCTGGCTTTTTGTACTGGCAGCCCTGCCGGTGCTTGCCGGTGGGTACATGGTCGTCTCTGGTCATGGGACGGGCATGATGCGTGGGCATATGGGCGGCTGGATGCATGGCCAGCATGGCGATAAGTTGTGCGCGCATCACGGTAAAGGCGTGGTTACGCCTATGGAAGAGGGGCATCCTTCCAAATAAGCTGCCGGGGTTTTTGGCCTTGGCGCATAAAAAACTGGCGGGGCCCGAAAGCCCCGCCAGCGTTCTTTTCGTCACCCAAAACGTTTGGGTTCAGTCGCCGCCCTTCTCAAGACGCGCAACCGAGATGTCGTTCTCTTTAACCCCAAGCGGATTAAAGCGAATGCCTTCGTTCATGTAGAACCCCGTGCAATGCAGGTTCTGCACGTCACAGAAATGGCCAACCATCGAAGACATCACATATTCGCCATCCTCACCCGGGATGTTGCCGAGATGGTAGTCCGAGAACTTCCACCATTCACCCTTGCGGTCATAGGCCTCGACAAACTGGGCACGCGGGAAAGCAACCGGTGCGTACCATTTCATCCGGCTGTAAGGATGATCTTCGTAAGAAATCGCCTCGACGACGTAGGATTCATACGGCGCATAGAGATCCATGCCCGGCATGCCGGTCGAGAAATCCCATGGCGGCGTATTCGCCAGTGCGAAATAAGGGAAATGTTCAAACCGCGTTCCCGACTGGTTCAGCTTCCAGCTACCAAGCGCATTACTATGAATGACCTGGATGATCTGCTGACGCTTCAACAGTTTGTACGATTTGTACCAGGACGGATGCACGTTGATGTTTTCCGCATCGCTGTTCAGCCAGTCGGAACCACCAATCGGGTCCATCCACGCACCACCAGAAAGACGACGGACACGACGCGCCGAGCGAATGTACGCATAGGTGTCATCGTATTTGCCGTTCTGGTCGTAACGGACGAAGTAAACGCCCGTTCCCTTCACGTCTTTCGGAAAGCGTGAGTTGATGATCGTCTTGTACCGGATGTTGCCACGTGGAATGGCAAGACCGTCAAACCGGCCAGAGCTGTACCAACGAAGCCACTGCCAATGCTGAATACGCTCAACGCCTTTGTTGTTCATCCAGATGAAGGCGAATTTGTTGTAATAAGTGATGTTGCCGCTGGGCTCACCAAGATAAATGTTCCAGATGAACTTCTCCCCGCCATTGGGGTCATCCAGCTTGATGTCCGAGAAAGGCATGCCACCCTTCCACTCTTCAACGCAGTTGCAGTCCTTGCCGTAAACATCCTTCGCAGACGCATCATATTTCAGCACGTCCTTGTTGCGAGCCGTCTCCGCAACCCAGCCCTTGTCAAACCGCATCTCAAGCGGCTTACCAAGCGGATAGGTCATCGAATACGTCTTGATCATGTCCGGCATGCGCTCCGTCAGCATGTCCTTGATCGGGACGCCATTGAACGTGCCGCTTTTCATCAACTTCGTGATGTTTGACGCGTTCAGGACCGTCCCCTCAGGAACTTCCTCCGCAAACGCTGCGCCGCCCACAAAACCAAGCGCAACAACAAATGCGCCAGCCTGTAGAACCTTGCTTAATTTCAACATTCCAAATCCTCTCAAAAAGCCCTTGGTGGGGGTATACGAGTCGCGGCAATCGACCGGCAGCGATGGGCAAAGCCTGGCCCGGCTAGAAACAGGAAGACCGGAAGAGATGCCTGAACCATAATCTGGGCGCAATTATCCGGTTATGCGAATAACAACGGGTCACAACTCGGTGAAGAAGCCGGGGGTGTGTGCGTGCCGGGAAAAGGTGCCATTTTACCGCGATTAAGGAGGCAAACATGTCGGGTATGAAGTTTTTTTGCAAAGGCGAAGGCACATGGCAGGCATGGCGAGGCCTGAAGGGAACCCGCATCCGCCGTCTGGTGGGGACGCGGGAAAGCGAGACCATCGGGGCCGGGGTACTGACGATGGAAAAACAGACCATTGTCTCGTCGAATGATTTCGACGAAGTGATCGTTGTGCTGGACGGGCAGTATCGGTCCCGTTCGGAGGGTGTGGAATATGAGGCAAATCCGGGGGACGTCTTTTGGGTGCCTGCCGGCACAGAATTCGAGTTGGAAACGGAAACGACGGCAACGATTTTTTACGCGCGCTATCCGATGGACCCGAAAATCGGGGGCGAGGACGAGGCCTGAAATTCAGGCTGATTTTCTCTGTCTTTTGTTTTTCTGAATTTCGGGCGCGACCGGAAAGCCAAGATCGAGTTGCACCGGCACCTCGACGACGCGAAGGCGGCCCCGGCGTGGCCCGCAATAGCGGCAACAGCAATCCTGGGGGCGTCGGCGCGGCTTGCGGACATAATGGTATTCCTGGCCGCATGCCATGCAGGCCCAGGTGACGCGGGCGTGCAGTTTTGGCGAAAGATAGGCAAGGTCGTGATTGACCAGCGGTTCTTCGCCCAAAAGTTCCATCACCTGTTTCCACCGTTTGCCGTGCCGGCAATTTTGGCGGTGGGCGAGGTCGGCAAGAATATGGGCGCATTCGTGCAGCAGGGTCGCGTTCCGGTCCGCTTCGCGACCGGGTTCAAGCAGGGCAAGATTCAAGGTGATTTTTCGAAGGGCGGTGTTGGCGGACCCTGCCTGCACCTTTGACCTCGGGCTTGTTGCAACCGTGGCGGCCAGGCAGGCCACATAGGCCTTGCCTAAAGGAAGGGCCTGGGCAAGCCGTTCCTTTACGCCCCAACGGGCCGCCATTTCTTCGACGGTGCCAAGTATTTGCGTCTTTTTTTCCCGTGTTTTGCCCATGCCAATCGTTAAAAGAGACTTTCGAGCGCATCGCCGATGCCCTCGGCACCGCCTTCAAGGATGTCGCCAACGCCTTTCAGGCTTTCCTCGGCCGCATCCTGGACCGCTTTGAGGCCGAGACCGGCGGTGGCCACAACGACTTGTTGGGTCACGGCTTCAAGAAGTTTTGCCGCGACGTCGCCTGGCGTCGCGCCGTCTTTTTCCTTGCCGATGTTCTTGAATTCCAGATTGGGCAGGGGCACCTCGGTCGTTCCGCTCTGGAGGCTGGACGCGCGGACACCGATGGTGCCGTTCTGTATCGTCAGTTTTTCAATGATGAGTTTTCGCGCATCTTCCTCGTCCGAGCCGCCTTTGGCCGCTGCGGTGTCCTTGGATGTGCCGCCACCGGTATAGGCGGCGATGTTTTTCTGAAGGGCTTCCAGATTGTTGCCGTTTTCATTCACCTCATAGGTCAGCTGGGGAGCGATCACGCGGATTTCTTTGATGACGATCGGGTTCCCTGTGACCGTGCCGAGGTCAAGCGTGATCGTGACCTCGCCGAGTTCGAAGGCGCTTTCCGTCTCGAACCCATCGGGATTGCCAATAAACACACCGCGCAAGGTGCCTTTGCCGTTTTGTGGTGATATTTCAACCGAGTCCACCCGCACGCGGGCTTTTAAAATCTCCGAACCATATTTTTCGATGCCGCTTTCGACGATGGAATCGATCGACCCACCGATGTAAATGACGACAATGGTTAAAATGGCCAATGTAGCGAAAACGCCGCCCGCGATTTTCAATCCCCGTCCCATGGAAGCCCCCTCTATTAAATGTGTGGGGCCATGATAGCGGATGGGCGCGTGCGTGCCAGTCCGGAAACGGGTTTAGGCTTCCAAGGAGGGGGCGCTTTTCGTTAGGCTTGGGTACGGGTGCAAGAAGGGGGCGGATCATGGGCTTTTATGCGAAATACATTCTGCCGTGGGGCATTCATTTTGCCTGCGGGGTGAAGCCCATTCGCTATCAGCGGAAGAAGGTTGTGCCGCTGGCCCATGGGCGCGTGCTTGAAATCGGGATCGGCAGCGGCCTGAACCTGCCGTTTTACGACCCACGGAAGGTTGCGCGGGTCATCGGGCTTGATCCCTCTGCCGAAATGCGCCGCATCGCCGAGAAAGCTGCGCGTGCGATGCCTTTCCCGGTTGAGTTCATCGGTCTTTCCGGGGAAGACATTCCCCTGGAAAACGCAAGCGTCGATACGGTTGTCATGACCTATACGCTGTGCACGATCCCCGATCCGGTCAAAGCGTTGCGGGAAATGCGGCGCGTTCTGAAGCCCGGCGGTGCCCTGGTCTTTAGCGAGCATGGCCTGGCGCCCGATGAAAATGTGCGGCGCACACAAGCCCGTGTTGAGCCCTATTGGAAACGGCTTGCCGGGGGGTGCCACCTGACCCGGAAAATTCCGGAACTGATTGCCGAGGGCGGGTTCCATATGACGCATCTGGACCGCATGTACATTCCCGGGTGGAAGCCGGTCAGCTTCAATTATTGGGGAACGGCGGCGGGCGCATGAACCGGATGGTGGCAGCGATCAGCCTGCTGGCGGTTCTTTCCTGGCCAGCGGCGGCCGCAGACCTGGCGGCGGGCATGGTTTTAGATGCGGCCAATCTGGAAAAACATCTTGAAGACCGCTTCGAGGGGACGGCTATTTCGAGCCTTCTGCCCGAACGTTTCCAATGGCAGATCCGCGAGAAAGGCCTTCGTATCAAGCTCGCCCATAGCAAAGCCCATCCCAGAGACGTGCGATTGATGGCGGCGACGGCGCGCGCGCGCGGGCGTCTTGCCATCGACCCGGAAAGTGGCCTGGTTTTCGGCTGGCAGGCGGGTGTGCCGTTCCCAGATGTGGAACGCGGCGATGCCAAGGCCGCCTGGAAGGTGATGTGGAACCTGACCTATGGACGGCCACGCGGCGATTCCCAGTTTTTTCCGATGGTGGCGACGGCGCGCATTCATGGCGAACGGGGATTTGAGACGCTAAGCCGGCAAAAGATTTTCCGGGTCTTCCTGAAAGGACGCCTGACCGGTAAAGATGCGCCGGTGTTGGGGAGCGGGCGACTTTTTGAGAAAAGCCTCATCCTTGCCAATGGGCCGGATGATGTTCCTGGGACCGGCGCGCCCGGCAGCGGGGCCGTTCTTATCCGTTACGACACGGGTGAGGATGAATTCCTCACCACCTATTCCCATGAGGCAAAAAAAGTCGTCCGCTGGAAGGGCGGCTACTGGATGGATCAGCTCGGCATGACGGATTTTGTCGGCGATGACGTGTTTTTGTTCAATGCCTACCCAACCTGGTATGCGAATTTTAAAATTCTTGCGAAGAAAAAAGTTCTGGTTGTTGCGAACAGCGTGCATCCCTTCTGGAACCCGGACGGGAAGACGGCTCGCGAAAAGTTTCCCGGCACCGATCTTGAAAATCCGCCTCACTGGAACCCGGTCGATGAATGGGAACCGCGCGAGGTCTTTGTCATTGAAGCGACGCCGCCGGCGCTTCACCCGTATGGGCGAAAAATCCTCTACATCGACGCGAAAAGCTGGATTCCCTATCTCGGCGAGTTCTATGCCCGAAGTGGGACGTTCTGGAAGGCAAGCGTGTTGGGGTATCGCGCCTTTCCTGTGAAGGGTGACCCGGAACGGGCCATTGTCTGGCCGACATGGCAGACGATCATCGATTTTCGGCGCAATCACGCGACGGTCTTTATCACCGACAATCGGTTGCGCTTCAACCTTGCGATTGACCCGGCGAAGCTGAACCTTGATTCAATCAAGGACCGCTGTGCGTCCTGCCTGCCTGTTGAGTAGAGGCTTTTCTTATTCCGCCGTCTTTTGTTCCGGCCCCGACTAATTTTTCAGGCTTGGGAACCAGATACGCATCTCGCTGTCATCGAAGAGAAGCTGTTGACGGTCCACCTTCCAGACGCCGTCTTCTTTGACAAGGTGGTAAAGCTCATGCTCGATGCTGCTGTCCTTGTTGAAGATGTCCCGGGCGTTCAGAATGTTCGGAACGATGGCTTTGTCCCCTTTGATTTTTGCAGGGTAAAGGGTGAATTTGATGACCTTGACGCTGGCGCTGGAATAAAGCTCGCGGGTGGTGTCGGCCCATTC
Organism: Rhodospirillaceae bacterium; assembly: GCA_002746255.1. Taxonomy (NCBI): domain Bacteria; kingdom Pseudomonadati; phylum Pseudomonadota; class Alphaproteobacteria; order Rhodospirillales; family Rhodospirillaceae; species Rhodospirillaceae bacterium. The sequence goes on from NVWO01000001.1 coordinate 152,379, forward strand.
CTGCCTGGTTTTGCCGTCTATAAAATCCTTTGAGATGTAATCGAAGGCCTCTTCAAAGAGATAATCCTGCAACGCCGTGAGATGTTTCTCGACGGTCGCCTTCGGTCCCAACGGTTCGGCCTGGGCTGTTGATATTTCGAGCAAGCCTCCAAGCATAAGGGCGAGTGTAACGATCATGACGCGTGCGATACGGTTCATGGCCTTTCCTTCCTCTGGAAATGTGGACTTTCACTGAAATTCTAGGCCAATTGGCAGGGGCCTGAAAAGCCCATCTTGATGCATGCACGGCCTGGTTCCAGGACGGGTCCGGTCGTGGCTTAGGCGCTTTTCCGTCGTTTCTCTGGCAGGGCCACGACGTTTTCGCCTTTGATGGCCCGCTCCTTCGGCAGCGTTATCGTCACGGTCGTGCCGTTGCCAAGGCGGCTTTGAATGTCGATCGTTCCGCCAAGCATCCCGATGAACTTTTTGACAAGGTGCAGGCCAAGTCCTGTTCCCTCATGGTTGCGGTCGAGCGCCCCATCCGCCTGATAGAACGCTTCTGTCAGATGGGGGATTGCTTCTTCCGGAATGCCGATTCCGGTGTCGATGATGCGAATGACCGGCGCACCGTTCGCGTCCAGTTTTGCCTCGGCGGTAATCGTTCCGCCGGGCTCCGTAAATTTAACGGCATTGCCCAGCAGGTTGATGAGAATTTGCCGGAAAACGCGCATATCGATCATCAGTTCCGGGAAGTCCGGTGCAATGACTTTTTCGATGGTCAGTTTGTCTGATTCCTCACGGCGACCGACGATCTTCAGAGAACTGTTCAGGATCGGGAGAAGCGAGCATGCCTGCTCGCGAAGCTCGAATTGGTTTGATTCAATTTTTGAGACATCCAGGATGTCGTTGATCAGGTCCAACAGATGTTCGCCGCTGCGGTAAATGTCGTCGGAATATTCCTTGTACTGGGAAACCTCGTGGGGGCCGAACATCTCGTTCTTGAGAATTTCTGAAAATCCGATGATGGCGTTTAATGGCGTGCGCAATTCGTGGCTCATATTCGCCAGGAATTCGGATTTTGCGCGGTTGGCGGAAAGGGCTTCCTCCATCGCCTGTTGCTGAGCCTCTTGTGTTTTCTTGCGTTCGCTAATGTCCCGGAAGGTGTAGACGTAAACTGCACGGGTTTCGCACGGACGTCCGAAAAGTGATGAATTGACTCTCAGGTTTGATTTGCTAACGACGACTTCGACTTCGACCTGGGTGTCATCCTTGCGGCGAAGGGTCAGTTCGTAAGGTCCGGAGAGATGGTCGATGCTTAAAATCGCTCCCTGGAGATTTGTTTTTCCGCCCGTGATATCGATCGCTTTCAGCTCTGGAATGACCGAATAAATCTGTTGCTTCTGCATCGCATCGGCTTTGCAGCCGATCAACTTTGCCGCACAGGAATTGAGCATCTCGATGCGTCCTTCCTTATCGACAATCACGATGCCGTCAAAACTGTCTTCGACGACGCATTTCATCATGGCGTTGCGTTGCAGGATCGTCATGCGTTGTTCGAAAAGACGGAATGCCTGCTTGTCGAATTCCCGGAAGAAACTCACGAGGTAGGAAGCTATCGTTCCCAAAATGAGCGGCGTCGTGTCCAGGCTAAAGGGAAAATTTCCCTGTACGATTAGGGAAATCAGGAAGATCCCGCAACTTGACCCGACGACAACACCCAACCCTTGGCGCCAGGACCACTTCGCCAGTTTCGGGCCCAGCAGGAGCACCAGCAGCAAGGTCAGGCCAAGGGCAAGCAGCGGTGTGCTGTGGTAAAGGGCCCGGCCCTGGACAATCGATTCGAAGGCGATCGCCTGAACGATGGGACCCGGCAGGGTCCGGTAAACCGGGGTCGGGATGAGGTCACCCAGTTGGATGGAGGTCGTGCCGATAATGATTTTCTTGCCGGCGACGGCTTTCGGGTCGAAATTTCCTTTGAGCACATCGGCAAAGTGAAGACGGGGCAAGGTCGCCGGCCGGATGCCGTAATCCAGGTAGTACAGGCCGGTGGGCGATAGCGCTGCGCCTGCCAGAAGTGCCGGCATGGTTGCGAGGAACGAATCGTTCCACGGCTCGACGCTCGAATGGGTACGAACACGGCTATCGGAATCGGGGAACATGTTTACGGAGCCCAATCGGGCATGCCGCCGAAAGATTTCAAGCGGCATCGTTTGAAGAAGGTCGGCTTCTAAAATGCCTTGTGAGGCGGGCTGTTCGAAGACCGGCAGGATGACGCGATCCTTTGCCCGTTCCAGGGCGGCTGCAAGCGCCTTATCCCCCGCCGGGTCTGCGCTGGAGCTTAAATCGATATCGAGGGCGATTGTGCTTGCGCCGGCTTTGAACAGGCGATCAATGACCGTGGCATAATAGCTTCGCGGCCATGGCCAGGTGTCGAGCGTAGCCAGACTTTTGGCATCGATTTCGACGACGATGAGCTCGCCGCTCGCTTCTTTGGGGAGCATGCGAAACCGAAGGTCCATGAGGGCATTTTCAACCGGCGCGAGGGCGCCTATGAGATAGACGAGGGCCACCAGGGCAAAGACCAGAAGATGTGGCAGGCGTCGTTTCATCTGTGTTCTCACTTTTGCAAGTGCGTACGCATGGATGTCAGGAAAAAAATCCGGAGGGGGTTTGGCGATGAAGGCCCCCTCCGGCTCTTAAGGGAAGATGGGTTGCCTGACGAGGCAACAGCGTAAAGTTTATCCTTTGCCATTTCCGTTTCCGTTTCCACCACCAGCGTTTCCACCACCGGCATTTCCACCACCGGCATTTCCACCACCGGCATTTCCACCACCAGCGTTTCCACCACTGGGATTGCCGCCGCCGGGATTGCCACCGCCGGGATTGCCGCCGCCGGCATTGTTATTGCTGAGGCCGTTCTTGCCACTATTGACGTTGTTGCCTTTCCCTTTGCTGCCTTTGCTGGAGCGGCTATTTCCGGAGCCGCCCTTCGGGTTCCAATTGGCAACGAGTCCCGCGGTTACGAAAGCAGCGTCAATCCGTTTGGCCCCGAGCGTCGATTTAATTCGATGAATTTTGCCTTTGCCTTTTCCAACGGTAATCTGGCCACGGCCTTTTGAATCGACAGTCGCCCTTTGGCCGGGACGAATGATCGTGATATTGCCGCCTTTCAACGAGGCGACCTGTACGGCCCCTTCGTGCACGTCGACGGAACTACCCAGCGCGTCGACATTTACCGTAAAGATGGTGCCTTTGATGACGGCTGCGAGATAAGGGGTGCCGACGGAAAAACGCCGTTCCGGCCGCCGATCCATGTCGAACAGCACCTTGCCAAGGGATTGGAAAATGCTGTCGCTTCCCTTCGTCGGAATTTCGATTTCACTGTTCGACGAAACGGTGATCACGTCCTTGCCCTGTTTCAGGACAAACCGGCCATTGGCGCCGGTTTTCACCTGCATGCCGGGGGCGATGCGGGTTGTTGTTTTCGCCAGCGGTTTCCAGGTCGCGCCGGTGGCGATTCGAACCCGGACATCGCCGATGTAATTTGTGATCGACCAGGCTTTTGGCTGCGACGCGTTCGGATCACGGCGCGCATTCAGGGAGGCGAGCGTGATCTGCCCGGCCTTCTCGAGAGCCGCGTTCGCGGAGGATTTGAGATGTCCTTGCCAATTGCTTCCTGCCAAGCCGGCGATATTCTCCGCCTGGGTGGTGGGGGCGCCTTCACGATTTTCGGTGTTTTGATCGCCAGCGGCAGCAATTCCCGACATGGCACCAAAACCGGCAAATACGAAGGCCGCCAAGAAGGCGAAGCGCGCGAATTTTTTGCCTGAATTTTGTCCCGGATTTTGCATCGTCCTATTCCTCTAAACTTCCATCTCTTTTACACTGGCTCCAATAACCGTCGAATTAAGAGAAAGTTTCAATAGGTTTCGTTTCGGATTTATTTGTGTTTTTTCGCTAATTTATTTAAAAATGTTTCTATTAATGTTTTTTTAATTCTAGTTAATATCTAGTGACTGGAATTCATTGAAAAGTCTGCAAGGAGCGAACGCGTGTTAACCAAGCCGGGAAAAATGGGCGATGTTTCGTTAACAGAGAAAAATCATTTTTTTCTCGCTGCCTGATCGCTTTTTGCATTTTGGCAGTGCTGATTGCGCCTGTCGGGGCGCTGGCACAGCAGAGCCGGCCTTCCTCCGAGGTGGGCCAGATCGAAAAACGGCTGGTTCTGCCCAAACGGCTGCCGACTGAAATCGATGCGATCGAAACGCCGGAGATCGTGGTGGCACCTGCGCCTGCGGAGGGGGTGGACACCTTTGTTCTTGAAAAAATTGAAGTTACAGGCGCAACCGTGTTTGAGCCCTCGGAATTTGCGGAACTGTACGCGGACAGCCTGGCGCGCGCGATTTCGCTTGGCGATGTCGAAGCCCTTCTTGCGGCGATTACGGAAAAATATCACAAGGCGGGCTATGTGCTTTCCCGGGCGGTGGCCCCTCCCCAAAGTCTGGATGAAGGTGTCCTGCGCGTCCGTATTATCGAAGGCTATGTCGAGCGCGTTGTCTTTGATGGAGACGCGCCGGGCGGCGAGGCCTTGCTTGCGCGCCATGCGGCGAACCTGACAGACGTTCGCCCCACGACCCTTTCGGCGCTTGAACGTACAATCCTTCTTCTGAACGATCTGCCGGGGTTGTGGATGCGTTCCGCCTTACGCCCGCTGGATGAGGAAGCGGGAACCTACGAACTCCACCTAACCCTTCACCACAACCCGGTGGAGGGCTATGCCGGTCTTGACAATCGAGGCACGCCAGATGTCGGGCGATTGCAGGGCTACGTCACCGTGGATCTCAACTCGATTTTTGGTTTGCTCGAACGGACGCAGCTTACCTTTTATACGATTCCGGATACGCCGGAGGAGCTTCTTTATTTCGCGATCCGCCATGAACAGTCGATTGGTTCCCAAGGGACGAAGGTCATTCTTTCGGGGTCGCAAAGTTTTGTTGATTCTGGTGCCGATCTTGAAATCTTTGGCCTGGAAAGCACCGGCACGCGCCTAAGCATCGAAGTGCAGCATCCCTTGATCCGTTCGCGGGCGGAAAGCCTCTATATTCATGGGCGGTTTGACTATCTGAACGCTGACGAGGAACAGCTGGGCGTTGAGACCTTTGACGATCATCTTCGGGTGCTTCGACTTGGCGGGCGCTATTACTTTGGCGACACGCTTCTCGGGAGCGAACACGGGGGCACGAACCAAATCGGTCTGGAGTTTAGCCAGGGGCTTAAAATCTTTGACGAATCGAAAGAAGGCGCGCTTAATCTTTCGCGGTTTCGCGGACGCAGTGATTTTACGAAGATAACGGCGGACATGTACCGTTATCAAAAAATCACGAACAGATGGGGCTTGAGCCTCTTCGTCGCTGGCCAGAAATCCGCCCATGCCCTTCTCTCAGCCGAAGAATTCCGCCTCGGCGGCACCCGTTTTGGCCGCGCCTATGATCCATCCGAATTGACCGGGGTTGATGGCGTGGGGGGCATCTTGGAGCTTCAATATGGCCGCTCCGTTGCGTGGAATATTGTGAAGAGATATCAGCTCTATGGCTTCTATGACCTTGGGGCGGTTTGGGACAATGATGGGCGCCAGCGTTCGCTGAGTTCGGCTGGGGCCGGGGTCCGGACATGGATTTATGAAACCATGACGGCGAATTTCGAGGTTGCGCTACCGCTGACGCGACGTGTCTTCACCGAGGGCGACAACAGCATGCGGTTTTTCTTCAGCCTTCAGACAAGCTTCTGAGCCATTTTGGCAAGATAGGCCTTCCAAACGAGCAGCGAATTTTGACGCCACCACCTGACGCTTAAGCGCAGGCGGTTTCCGCTAGATTGCGGCGAGGTTCAAGAAGCGGTGTGCGATTTCTGTTTTTTCGGGTTGTTTTTTTGCACATGGTCCTCCAATTGCCGGACCGCTGCGCTGAAGGCGTCCCGGATTGCGACATAAACGTCCTCATGCGCATGATTTTTTGGCCCATTATGATTGACGACAAGTTCCTTGCCGGGAATGGAGATATCGATTCGCACATTGTAGAGCTTGCCCTTTTGATGGTGGCGATGCGGCGCTTCGATGACGACGCGGCAGCTTGTAATGCGATCGGATAAACGTTCGAGCTTTATGGCTTTTTCCCGGACGTTTGTTTCCACCGATTCCGATGGGTCCATGTTTCGAAAGGTAATCTGCAACGGAAGTTCCATGCGTTCTTTCCTCCAAAAAATGTCTTAACGAGACGGGGCCTGTTGTGTTGGGGCAGATTTAGATAATTGTACCACCTTCTATGAGAATACGGGATTGCTAAGGCATGCACCTTATATTTAGCGCGTGGAAACAGAAATAGTAGTGGCATCGACACATTTTAAAACGTCACCGAAAGGCTGATGGCGCCGAACCGGTCCGCCTGGGACTGGCCGTGAAACTCACGCGTGCGGAAGATTTGGCTGAAGGTAATGCGAGCCCTGCGAAAGGTAAGCGCCACCCCGATCTGGAAATCGCCGACCAGGGTTTTCTTGGAAACGTCGTGGCTGTTGGAAAAGCTGTTGCCATCAAGAAAGATGTTGCGCGCGATCAGGCGGGTTTCGGCACCAGCAAAAAGATACCAGCCGAACCCATCCTGGGGCACGAAGAAGCCGGTGCCGGGCAGGGAAGGGCGAATGCGGGGCGGGCCATAATCGCTTGGCAGGTTTTCGCCAAGGCGGATCGCGAAGCCGCTGGCCAAATAGGTAAACACGTTGCCGACGCTTCCCCCAACATGGGGTGTTAGGTCGATGCCCAGGCCGTGGGCGGAAAATTCTTTCAGTTTCCGCCACTTGCGCTCGAAATAGAGGACGACGCCGGGTTCGTTGCCGAGTTGATTGTCCCAGCCATTCGAACGGCTGACGCCGATCAACTCGTGGAAGCTGTTTTGAACGTGCCGTCCCAGGGACGCCGGCCCTACCATGCCGAGGTCAAGTTCGATGCTGTCCAGCCGTTGACCCGTATCGGAGACGAGGGAGAGCGAGGCATAAAGCCAGCCCGCATAGGGGCGATCCCCCGGGATAAGCGATCGGGCGTTCGTGTCTTCGGGTGTAAAGATACTTTGTCCCAGCCCATAGCCGATGCGCAACGTGCCGGATGTGGCAAAAAGGGGCAGGTGTCCGGCGATTTTCCGCGACCATTCCGGAACGTCATTAGCGGGCGAAAGCCAGGAAAGGCGCGTGCCGTGCGTGTAATGCCGGTCCGTGTTTACGAAGCGGTCGTTTTCGATCAGAAGGTTGTAAGTGCCGCGATCTTCCTCGGCGGTGGCGACGGAAGTTGCAAGCAAGAATGCGTAGCAGAGAAGAAAGACACCAGGCCCAATGCGCCGATTTTGCCTCATCCGGTAATTTTAGACCATCCGACTGTCCGGGGGAAATCCCGTGTGGCTTTTCGCTGGCGTAGGGACGGCTTTCGTTTTTACTCCAGCACCCGGACGCTTGCCGGTTCACGAAAGGTCGGGCCAAGCAGTGGATGCGGCCCTGGTTTCAGGCAGAAGCCGACAAGGCTGCCCCGTGGCGGCAGGTCTTCTGTCTGCCAGGCGATCCAGGCGGAGCCGCTATGGCCTTTCCGCTGTTTTTCGTAGCCTTCAATGAGGATGGTTTCTGGTGGCAATTGCTTCAGCTTTTCCCAAAGGTGGACCTCGCGACGAAGCAGGGCTGTGAAATCCTGATGGCGTGGCTGTGGTGGAAAAAAGGTTAGGGGGGGATTGGCGCGCAGGGCAACAAGGGGAGATTCGCTGCCCAGGCGAAGCACGATCGGTATTTCCGCCTTGCCGCATGTCAGGCCCGGCAGGGCTTCGGCCTTCAGCTTTGGAAACAGGAAGGTGCCGGCAAGGGTGAGTGCCAGCAAGATGCCCGCCATGCCGATCAACTGGGCGGAAAGGCCGGGCGTTGCTGCTGGTATCGGGGGCGTTCTTTTTTGATTTCGCATCTGCCACGCGGCGATTGTCGAGAAGCCAAGGCAGACAAGAAACGCATCAAAAGGGATCGTTGCGGCATAGATACGGCTATCGACATCGGCAAGGAAGGGTGCCGATAGAACGGCACCTGCCGTTGCGGCAAGCAGGAAAAGCGCGTGGGGTTTCTGGCGATTGCGAAAAGCAGTCCATAGGCCGGTTAGCCAGAGGAGGATAAAAAATATGGCAAATGGCTTCGGCACGGGCAGGGAATAAGGCACAAAACCGAAAAGAACCTGGGCCATGTGCGGCAAGCCTTTTGCATAGCCGATGACGAAATCGAGGGGGTTTTCAACCATATGTTCGAAGGTAAGCATATAAATTTTCTGGGATACAATGCCTTCACCGCTCTGAAAAATGGCTGGGTAGTCGGTGTAGATCTGTTGCCAGCCTTTGCCGCCCACGGCAAGGCCATAGAGGGTATAGCTGAAATTCGAAAAGGGCATGGTTTCGTTGCTACCGGCATACCAATAAATTGCCTGGTTCAGGAGGATCGCGAGGAGAATGCCGACGAGAAATCCAAGCGCGCAGGTGATGGCCGTTCGGCGCTGGTGTCGAAAGGCAAAGCCGATCGCAAGGAAAAGAAACGGGATCACCAGAAAGGCGCCTGCCCGCGCCATCAGGCCTGTCATCAACAGCAGGCCCGCCGCCGCAAACCAGCCGGCATGCTTTTTTTCAATGGCCATCCAGAGAAAGGCAATTCCAAGAGCACCGAAAAGAAAGCCCGCGTTCTCGGTCATCGTGATTGGTGCATGCTCGTGGGCAAAGGAAAAGAGCAGGGCGAAAACAAGCAGGCCCGCGACGACGCCCATCTGGCGTGTGGCGACGCGGGCCGTAAAAAAGGCCACCGCACCCACAAGCGCGCCTTGTAAAAGAAGGGCAAGCTGCAAATCTCGTCCGCTAAGGGAAAGAAAGCCGGCGAGAAGCGACGTGTAGATCGGGCGGCGTTGGCTCCAGGATGTAAGCTCGCCGCTGTCCAGCAGGGCATTTGCCCCGCGAAAATAGCTCGCGGCATCGTTCCATGGAAGCGACCCGCCGATGAGATTGGGGTGGCTGCGTCCGCTCGCCCATAGGCTGAAGGTCACAGCGAGGACGGCAAGGATGGCCAGCAAAAGGCCAAGGCTGGCGACCGGAAAGGCGGTCACATGGGACGTTGCCGCCGGAGGCTGGGAAAAAAACCGTTGCTGCAAAGGCAACGCCAGAGCCAGCAAAAGCAGGCAAAGGGGTAGCCATATCGGAAGGAGGATCGCGATATCCCGCATCTTGCCGTCCTATTTACGTTTTTGAGCCTTTTTCGGTTTCGAAACCGGCTTCCTGCCAGGCTTTGATACCACCCTTCACATGGGTGATTTTCTCAAAGCCGGCCGCGAGGCAAAGCTCGGCCGCCTGCAGGGAACGCACGCCGGCAGCGCAATGAAGAACCAGTGTTTTTTCTTCATGGCTTGGCAGTTGAAAGGGATTGAAGCTGGAAAGGGGGTGAAGAACGGCGCCGGGAATGCAGGCTTGCGCATGTTCCCCTGCCTCACGGACGTCAACCAGCACTGCTTCGCCTTTTTCAAGCCATGCTTTTATCGTTGCAGCGTCAATTTCCTTGATGCGTTCATCTTTCGTTTGCGGCACGATTTGCCTCCTTTTCGACCCAAGGGTCCGTAGCCCAGTAGCCCCGTAGCATATCGTTGGCGGCGACTTCTGGCTTCTTTATATTCAACCTTGCTAATTTAGGGAATGCTAACAAAACGGAGAGGGGATCGCCATGAAAGCGGACATCAAGGGCTTCTTCGATGACGCGACCTATACGGTCTCTTACGTTATTTCGGACCCACAAACCGGCGGGGCCGCGATCCTCGATCCGGTTCTGGATTACGATCCGGATTTCGGGAAATATTCAACTCTTTCGGCTGACAAAATTCTTGCCTTTGTCCGCGAAAAGAACCTGAAGGTGGCGTGGATATTGGAGACGCATGTCCACGCCGATCACCTGACGGCCAGCGCCTATCTCCAAGAGCAGTTAAACGCCCCGATAGGCATCGGCGAAGGCACGGTGAAAGTGCAGGCTTTCTTYAAGGGYTTTTACAAYGCCGAGGCMGAATTCAAGRCGGACGGCTCGCAATTCGACCRYCTGTTCAAGGATGGCGAGRTTTTTCAGATTGGTGAAATGGAAGSCYGYRTCCTTGCCACGCCGGGCCATACGCTGGCCTGCATCACCTACGTCGTTGGCGATGCCGCGTTTGTTGGCGACACGCTGTTCATGACGGATTACGGAACTGCGCGAACGGATTTTCCAGGCGGGGACGCCGGCGCGCTTTACGATTCAATCCATCGTCTTTATACGGAGCTGCCGCCGGAGACGCGCCTGTTCCTGTGCCACGATTACGGTGCGCCCGGACGGAAGGATTTTGTCTGGGAGACGTCCCTGGCAGAGCAACGCAAGAAGAACATCCATATTCGCGAAGGCGTCTCGAAGGATGCTTTCGTGAAACTTCGGCAGACGCGCGACAAGACGCTGGCGGCACCAAGGCTGATGATTCCTGCAATTCAGATCAATATGCGCGCGGGCGACTTTCCGCCAAAGGAAGCGAACGGCGTTTCTTACTTGAAAATTCCGGTGGGTCCGGCGAATTCATCCCGTTAGCGGGTAGCCTCGCTAGCTGGTGCTTTCCCGTTCCTCGGGCGGGTCGAGGGTCTTTAGCTTGCGCCGCATGATCTTGCCGGTGCTTGTTTTTGGAAAATCATCGACGAATTGCACGCGTTTTGGCACCTTGTAGGCGGCCATGTGCTCGCGGCAATAGGCACGGATCGCGTCGGCATCGGCCTGCACGCCGTCACGCAGCACGATATAGGCCTTTGCGATTTCGCCTTTCGTCGCGTCCGGTTGGCCGCCGACGGCGACCATGGCGACGGCGGGGTGGGCGGCGATCACACGTTCGAGTTCGGCTGGGTAGATGTTAAACCCGCCCGTCAGGATCATATCCTTGCGGCGATCGACGATATAGAGATAGCCGCCTTCATCCATCTTGCCGACGTCGCCGGTGTGCATCCAACCGTCCGGTTCGATGGCGTCTTTCGTCGCTTGCGCATTCCCATAATAGCCCAGCATGACGAGCGGCCCCTTGACCATTAGTTCGCCTACCTCGCCCGGGCCAAGGCTTTTGGTGGCGTCTTCGACGTCGGCGATGCGGACTTGGGTGCCCGGCAGCGGCAGCCCGATCGAACCGTGGCGGTTTTCGCCATAGAAAGTATTTGTGGTGGCCGCCCCGGCAAGTTCGGTCATGCCCCAGAGTTCAAGCAGCGGACAGCCGAAGTGTTCCTCGACTTCTTCCATTTTTGCGACCGGCATCGTCTGGCCGCCGACCGTGCAGCGCGTGAGGGAAGAAACATCGTGCTTTGCCAGTTCGGGGCTGTTCAGCATGTACATGTACATCGTCGGCACGCCCTCAAACAGGGTGGCCTTGTGGGTCTGAATCGCATCGAGGGTTTCTTTTTCATCGAAGCGCGACAGCAGAACCACCGTCATGCCGGTAAAAAATGCGCCGTTGACAACGATGTTTCCGTAAACATGCGGGCAGGGAAGGGCCGTTACCACCGTATCGGCCGCCGTCTTGACGTGCATGTTTGCGGTCAGGGCCAAGTTCATCAGCACGGAACGGTGGCTTTGCATGGCACCCTTTGGATGGCCGGTGGTGCCAGACGTGTAGCCGATGGTTGAAAGTGCCTCCGGGGCGACGAGGACGGGCTCGAAATCCGGCTTGCCCTGGGCGATCATGTCCTCGAAACAAAGCGTGCCGGCGGGGGCCTTTCCCTTGCCGCCGAACAGGATGACATTGTCGAGGGGTGTCGCACCTTTTTTGTCTAGGACGGCTTCGCCCTTGTCGGCGGACGCGATCAACGCGCGTGCCTTGCAGTCATTGACGACAAAGACGACTTCTTCTGGAGTCAGCATGACGTTGATGGGGTTCAGCACGGCGCCGATCTTGGCGATGGCGTGGTAGGCGACCAGCCATTCCCAGCAATTCGGGCCATAGATCGAAACGCAGTCGCGCGCGCCGATGCCAAGGTCGCGCAAGCCGTTTGCAAGCCGGTTCGAGAGCTGTTCCAGTTCGTTGTAGCTGAACGATCGGCCCTCGAAGATCAGCGCCGTCTTGTCGCCGAAACGCGCAGCGCTTGTGGGTAGAATTTGCCCGATTGTCTGCAACATGATTTTTTCCTTTCTGTGTCGTTTGCTTGATTATCCGAAAAGTAGCAGGCAGATGGCAATGGCAGCGGCGATGCCGGCGATATCGGCTGTCAGCGCTGCCGCCAGGGCGTGGCGCACGCGGCGTATCTGGACGGCGCCGAAATAGACGGCCAGCACATAGAAGGTTGTTTCCGTCGAGCCCTGGAAGGTGCTGACCAGATAGCCTGTGTAGCTGTCCGGCCCGATGGCCGGGTCCTGAATGATCGCCGCTAGGATACCATAAGCACCGGATCCGGAAAGCGGGCGCAGCACTGCCATCGGCAGAGCCTCGGGGGGCAGGCCGAAGGCCGCAGTGATGGGGCCGGCGGCGTCGACCAGCAGCGCCATCGTGCCGCTGGCCTGCAACATGCCGACGGCGACCAGGATGGCGACGAGATAGGGGATGATGCGCACGGCGACCTTGAACCCATCCCGCGCGCCATCGACGAAGGCTTCGTAAATACGCACGCCGCGTAGGAAGCCAAAACCAAGCAGCAGCACCATCAGCCCCGGGATAATCCAGGGTGAGATCGCCTTGCCCCAGATAATGGTCAGGGGCACAAGTCCGGCGATGCCGACCAGCACAAGGGCAGAGACCCATCCGGGATAGGAGTCGTCCGCCATTTCCGGCAGTACTTCGGGCGTTGCCGCAGGCGTTGCCTCAGGTGCCGGGTCTTGCAGGGCCGTCGGTGCCGGGATTGCGGAAAAGCGCTGGTAGAGCTTTGCCGCCAGGATGGCAATTGTCGTCGAACAGATGGTCGCCACCAGGGTTGTCGGCAGGATACCGGCCGGGTCGGTCGAGCCTGCGGCGGCGCGAAGCGCAATCACGCCGGTTGGCAGAAGCGTCACGCTGGACGTGTTGATGGCAAGAAAAAGTGCCATGGCGTTTGTCGCCGTGCCCTTGTGGGGGTTGAGCTTGTCCAGTTCCTGCATGGCGCGAATGCCAAAGGGGGTGGCGGCATTGCCAAGGCCCAGCGCGTTCGCCGACATGTTCAGGATCATCGCCCCCATTGCCGGGTGGTTGGCGGGCACATCGGGAAAAAGATGCACCATCAGGGGCCGCACCGTGCGCGCGATGATGGCCAGCAAGCCGCCTTCCTCGGCGACTTTCATCAGCCCAAGGAAAAGCGCCATGACGCCGACGAGGCCGATTGAGAGGGTGACCGCGTCCGCCGCTTTTTCGATCATGCCGGCGGCCAGGGTGGCCATTGGGGAAAGGGCATCCGGCACAGCGGACGTCCAGCCCACTTCCCGCCAGGCGGCGACCAGAAAAGAGATGAGGACGACGACGAAGAAAAAAACGTTCATGGCGCCTCGCTGCCACGGAGCCTTGCTGCCATGGCGCATCGGTTGCGTTTGTCCGGCTACTTTAAGGGAATGAAGGCAAACGGGCCATCACCCTTGCGTCCTTTTCCTGCACGCTCCATAAACGCAAAATTCGCTAGTCCTGGAAGCCAGAACCGATGGGGCGGTTGGCCCCCGGCTTTTGGCGGGTACGGTTTAGGTGGCCTGAATAAGACGGGGAATTTTGAAGATGGATGTGATTGAAGCAATTTTGACCAGGCGGTCGGTGCGCGCGTTTCTTCCAACGCCGATTGCAAAAGAAACAATCGCCGAGATTCTGGACCTTTCGGCACGGGCACCAAGCGGGACGAATATGCAGCCCTGGAAAGTCTATGTGGTCAGCGGCGAAAAGAAAGAGGCGCTGACCCGGGAAACCCTCCATTGCCGCGATACGGAAAATGAACGGCATGTGCCGGAACATAAATATTATCCGGACGACTGGCCGGAACCCTATCTGTCGCGGCGCAAAAAGATCGGAATCGACCTATATGGCATTCTGGGGCTGGAGAAAGAAAACAAAACGGGTATGCGGGCGCAGCAGGGACGCAATTATGAATTTTTTGGAGCGCCCGTCGGCCTGTTCTTTACGATCGACAAGCGCCTCGAAATCGGCAGCTGGCTTGATTACGGCATGTTTATCGAGAACATCATGCTGATGGCGCTGGTAAAAGGCATTCAGAGCTGTCCGCAGGCGGCATGGGCCTCCTATCACAACATCCTTCGCAAGCATTTGAACATTCCCGAGGACGAGGCCGTCATTTGCGGGATGTCCCTTGGCTACATCGATGAAACGGCACCTGAAAACCAGTTGCAGACGGAACGTGCTCCGGTTCCCGAGTTTACGAAGTTTGTCGGTTTTTAAAGGCTGAAACAGGCGCGCAAAAAACCCCGCCACCGGATTGGGTGACGGGGTTTTGCTATTTACGGCCCACAGCCTGGGGGGGTGCCCCCCTGGTCTTTGGGACTTAGAAGGATTTGGAGATCGTTCCGACGACCTTCGTGTCGCAGACGTCACCACAGGCGCCTTCGGAAATGTCTGTGTCGATGTAGGCAAGGCTGAAGTCCAGGCCCTCAAATTCCTTCGAGACCGTCACGCTCCAGTCCAGATAATCTGGCTGACCGAAATTGGCATTTTTGTCGATGCTCTGATAGCCGACGTGGACACCAAGGCCAAAACCTTCCGGCAGGGGCACATCAACGCCACCGGCCCAGTAAAAGGCATCGCCGCTGTCACCGAAATATTCCGGCGAATAGTTGAGGCCTGCGGAAACCGCGTAGGGCCCAAAGTCGTAGCCAAGGCTGAAGGCGGCTTCCACGAAGTCATAGTTGAGGGCGCTGTCGGCACCGGGATAGAGGTACCAGATGAAACCCGCATCCCAGGAGATGCCTTCGATCTCGCCGGTCAGGCCGCCATAAATGTCGAATTCTTCTGTCGCGTCCGTGAAGTCCACGCCGGAACCCCAGATGCCGAGGTAAATATCGGCCGGGCCGTCCAGGTCATAGCCAAAGTCGATGCCGCCTTGAACGGTCGGCTCGCCATCCACTTGGGACAGGCCGCGGAACATGTAATCCGAGGTCAGGGCAACGTTGGCGGACAGGCTGTATGCCTTCGTTTCTTCGGCCATTGCCGCGTCTTCCTGTGCGATGGCGGCACCCGAGGTGGCTGCCATGCAGAAGGCGGTGAGTGCGATTAGGTGTTTTCTATACATATTTTTTCCTTCCAGACGGTATGGCATAGCGCGACCGGCGCGTTTGCATTTGCTTTATCTTTGTCGCAAGAGTTGTGCCATCCAGCCCAAATCATCTATTTTCAAAAAAATCAATAAAATTAAGGTGTTAGCCTTTTTCTTGAAAAGCATCCAATGGATGCTGCTTCTTATCCTTCCTCGGGGTATGCCTAAATTTTATGCACAATGGTGCATTCGTTTATTTGTTAAGCAGATTTGATGCGCTTTCTAAGGGAAAAATTCGCGCATGCCAAGTCTTTTCAAGGGCAAAGGCCTTGAAAAGCAAGCCGGTCAGGCTGAGGCGGTCGGCTTTTCGTCCCGCGCGGCAAGGGCCAGCAATGGCGGAATAATCGCCAGAGTCAGCACGGCTGAAAGTGCCAGGCCACCGACGACGACCGAGCCAAGCCCACGGTAAAGCTCGGAGCCGGCGCCAGGAAAGAGCACCAGCGGCAGCATTCCGAAAACCGATGTCAGCGTTGACATGAAGATGGGGCGAATGCGGTTCTGGGTGGCGCGCAGGATGGCGTGGCGGGCGCGCATGCCGTCCTGGCGCTGATGATGCAGCGTTTGGTGCACAAGGAGGATCGCATTGTTGACGACAATCCCGATCAGAATGACGAAGCCAAGCAGCGTCAGCATGTCGAGGGCCTGATAGGTAAAAAGATTGAGAAAGGCGAGCCCAAGCACACCGCCCGCCGTTGCCAGCGGGACCGAAAAGATAATCAACAGCGGGTAGATGAAACTTTCGAAAAGGACGGCCATCACCAGATAGACAATGGCCACCGCAAGCAGGAGATTCCAGGACATCGCCTTCCAGGTCTGCGTCAATTTGTCGGCCGTGCCGGAAAGGCCAAGCTTGATGCCTTTTGGAATGCCCTGGGCCTGCAAGGTATCGATGACGTCTTTTTGCAGAACATCCAGCGCGGCTTCGAGGGGCAGGTGGGGCGTTGGACGTATTTCCAGGGTCACCGTGCGATTGCGTTCAAGGTGACGAATTTCCGTCGGACCGGTCGTGATTTCGATATTGGCCAGCGAGCTTGCCGGCAGGATCATGCCGGACGCGGTGACGACCGGCAGATTGCGAATGCCCTGGGTTTGCGAAACAATGTTTTCCGGTCCCTTCAGCATGAGATCGACGCGGCGGCCTTCGATGGTGACCTCGGCAACGCGCAGGCCATCGTTGAAGGCATCGATTGTCATGCCCAGATCGCGCGTCGTCAGGCCGCTATCGGCCAGGCGCACCGGGTCTGGATAGAGCCGCACTTCCGGCGCGCCCTGTTCCAGGCCGGGGATGGGGCGGAACTGGTTCCCTTCGCTTATCGGCAGGGCCTGCATGATGAGGCCGGTCGCCTGGTTGGCAACGGCGAGAATCTGGTCGAGGTCTGGTCCGGAAATGTCGAGATTAATCGATCGCCCGCCGCTGATGCCGCGCCCGAAAAGCGAAGGCTGTGTCACCAGCCCAAAGGTTCCCGGTTCCTGAAGCATTGGGCGTTGCAGCACGGGCATCAATTCACGCACGCGGCTTGGTTCATCGCTGATGGCGGCCAGGAAAGTCTGCGATGGCATGGCGACGAAAAAGAAATCGCGGATTTTTGGAACGTCGCCGAATGCTTCGGGCATCGCAGTCGTCGTCGGCGCGTTCTCACCTGCCGCAGGCGCGTTCTCACCTGCCGCAGGCGCGTTCTCACCTGCCGCAGGCGCTTTTTCGGAGGCCGTGTCCTCCCATAGGGAATGGCTCCAAAGGGGTTTCATCTGTTCTTCAATGCGCGCGGCGATTTTTATCATCGTGTCGAGATTGTAGCCGGGCGGTGGCAGCATAATGCCGAAGATAAGATTGCGGTTGCCCTCCGGTAGATATTCAAGCTTTGGCAGCAGCAGGAAAGTGGTGGTCAACGCAATGCCGCAAATTCCACTGATGACAGCCAGGGCGCGGCCTTTTCGGTCCAGGACGCGCCGGGCGGCCTTGACGAAGATGGTGACGAAGCGTCGTGCGAAGCGGTCCAGGGGCGGGATGCGCCGGCTTTTGACGTCCGGAATTTCCTTTAGCAGCCAGTTTGCGAGGGCTGGAATGAGGGTGATGGCGACCAGCAGCGAAAGCAGGACGGCAACGGAAATGGCGACGGCGATATCGCGGAAAAGCTGCCCGATCTCAAGGTCCATGATGAGAATGGGCATGAAGACAAGAACGGTGGTCAGTGCGGAAACAAAAATGGCACCCCACACCTGTTTTGCGCCACGATAGGCGGCATCTCGCGCGTTCATGCCGCTTTGCCGGAGTCGAAAAATATTTTCCAGCACGACAATCGCCGCGTCGACAACCATGCCGATGGCAAAGGCGATCCCGGCCAGGGAGACGACGTTGATCGTTCGCCCCATTGCCGCCATGGCGACAAAGGCGCCAATGACAGAAACCGGAATGGCCAGTGCGATAATCAGCGTCGCCATGGCGGAACGCAGGAACAGCATCAGGATGATGATGGCAAAGACGCCGCCGATATAAATATTCTGGGTGACAAGATTGATGGCCGAATTGATATAGACGGTTTCGTCATAGACCTGGGTCAGGGAAAGCCGCTGCGTTGGTAGCACGTCCTGCTTCAGTTCGGTGACAACTGCGCGGATTTGTTCCATCGTTTCAATAACATTGGCGCCCTTCTCGCGAATGGCGTTGATTGCGATGGCTGGTTTTCCCATGTGGCGGATATAGGCGACGGGTTTGCGATGCGAGAAGGTTACGTCACCAATGTCGCCAATCGTCACTCGGCCCAGTCTTTGTGAGATCAGGTCGGTTTGCGTGCGCAGAACGATCGACCGGATGCGCGGGATCGTGACGAGTTCGCCTTCCGTGCGAACGACGTAACGTCGTTTGCCTTCATCGATATCCCCGGCCGAAATCGAGGCGTTCTCGCGGCGAAGCCTGTCGGTAATTTCCGGTACCGTTAACCCGTAGCGGGCCATTTTTTCCGGATCGACGATAATCTGAAGTTCCCGTTCGCTGCCGCCAAAGACATTGCTGCGGGAGACGCCGGGTACGCGTTCCAGCCGGTCCTGGATAAAGTCCTCGACGAAGTTGCCATAGCTTGCGATTGGCGTTGTGTTGCCGGGAAGGTGGCTGAGAATGAACCAGGCAATCGGGCTGTCTTCGGCCGAGGAGGTTTTCAGACTGGGTTTGTCCACTTCTTCCGGATAGGATTCGATCCGGTCCAGCCGGTTCGCAACCAGAAGGAGGGCCTGGTCCATGTTGCGGTTGACGTGAAATTCCAAGGTGATTTCACCGATGCCATCCTTGGACTTGCTGACCATTTCCTCGAGTCCTTCGAGGCCCTTCAGTTTTTCTTCCTGCTGAATGATGATTTCACGTTCAACTTCGGCGGGGGCGGCGCCCGGCCATTGCGTGGTGATGGTGATGATCGGCTTGCGAAGGTCTGGAATCAGTTGAATGGGAATAAGCTGCAAGGCGACAAAGCCGAACAGCAGAATCATCAACACCGCCGCGATAACAGCGGTCGGGCGGTCCAGGGAAAGACGGATCAGATCCATCTTCAAGGCGTCTCTTGGTAGCGGACTTTCTGACCCGGGAAGAGCCGCTCATTGCCGCGCGTTACGACAAGCTCGCCGGGTTTTAGTCCGCTTAAGACCTGAAAGCGTGTGCCGATGGCCTCTCCAAGGGCAACGGGACGGATTTGGACCGCGCCATCGGCGGCCACGAAGACAAGGGACGCGCCGCCGCGTTTGATGACGGCGTCCTTGTGAACGGTAACCACCTGGCGCGCGGCGCCAATGGGAATCTGGATGGTGACGCTCTGGTTAGCGGCCAGRTYCCCCGCTTTSGCATCGAATGTTGGAACGAAGCGGACACGGCGCGTGCGCGTCAGTGGATTTTCTTCCGGCACGATGGCGCGGACGACTGCAAARTAACTTTTTTGTTTATCGAGTTCGATTTTCACGACGATGCCCGRTTTGATGCCGGACAGGCGTTGGGCCGGGACGTCCGCTTCGATCTCCAGRTTTTTATCGTTCACCATTGCGACGACGGCATCGCCCTTCTTTACATAGGCGCCGACTTCCGTATGGCGAGTGGTGACGACCCCGTCATAGGGGGCAAGAATTTTTGCGTCGGCAAGGTCAAGTTCGGCAAGCTGGAACAGGGCGGTCGTGTTTTCCAAAATCGCCTCGGCCCGGCTTACCCGGGTGTGTGCGCGCAGCACTTCTTTTTGTTTGTCCTCGTAACGCGCTTTCGGAAAAATGGCCGATTGGCGCAAGGATTCAAGCCGGCGCAGTTCTTGTTTGTCGATGGCAAGGGAGGCCTTCTCGCTTTCCATCGAGGCCCGGCTTTCGGCTATGGACGCCACGCGGCGCGCATGTTCACGCTGCAACCGGTCGCTATCGAGGTGGGCCAGCACGTCGCCCTTTTTGACGCGATCACCGACCTCGACGCGAAAGCGGTCGACGCGACCGTCGATCCGGGTTGCGACGTCGCCGGCGCGCAGCGCAACGAGGCGGCCAATGACCGGCATGGTCTGCGCCATTTKTTCGGTGCGCACCTYGTCGACGRCGACGGGGGCGGGGGGKCKTTCCTGSGCCGAGRCGSCGGYRYTTSCCAAKCCAAGRAAAAGAAGGAGRCCWSCCCMTYGCAGYGCGGMCAGRMMGYTYGTYTTGSTTTTGTCCMATTGGTTTCGGTTCGTGCGCGACGCCCGCAACGGGGCCGTGCCGATGGGTAGGGAAAAAAAGAAAGCCACAGACACGTCCGATTTCCTGACTCTAGAGGTGGTGAGTTTTGGCCTTGGCGGGGGGCACCGATAAGGCCCGAAGATTAACCGGTTTCTGTGCAGTTTTAAATGCTTTTTTGCAATTAAATTGGTTCTGGCGGCCTCTCTTGCCTTTGGGGAACCGCCTGGACTACCTTGAAATTTCCTTTAAACGGATGGATCTCACGGCAAAGCAGATGGCAAAGCAGGCGACGATAAAACAGGAAATTTCCACGGACATCCCAGCGATGAGCTTCGAGCAGGCGTTGGCGGCCCTTGAGGAAATTGTCGAAAGGCTTGAATCCGGCAAAGGGAAGCTGGATGAAGCGATTGGCTCTTACGAGCGTGGCGCGGCGCTGAAGCGGCATTGCGAAGCCAAGCTTCGGGAAGCCCAGGCGAAGGTGAGCCAAATACAGCTTGGGCCCGATGGTCCCACAGGTCTGAAAGACGCGGACGTTGACTGATCCGGACACGCGTTCCCTGGAAGCGGTTATGGCGGAAATGGCCGCTTCGGTGGTGGTGTTGCTTGAGCGCCTGCTTCCGACCAGCAGCGGGCCGGAAAGGCGCGTTTACGAGGCGATGCGCTATGCCGTGCTAAATGGCGGCAAACGCTTTCGTCCTTTTCTGGCGGTCACCAGCGCCGAACTTTTTGACGTGCCACGGTCGTGCGCGCTTCGTGTGGCGGCGGCGGTCGAACTCGTCCACTGCTATTCGCTTGTTCACGATGATCTCCCGGCGATGGACGATGACGCGCTTCGCCGTGGGAAACCGACAGTCCACGTCCACTATGACGAAGCGACGGCGATCCTGGCCGGAGACGCCTTGCAAACCCTGGCCTTCGAGGTTCTTGCCGAGTTGGAGACGCATCCAAGGGCGCGTGTGCGTTGCGATCTTATCCATTTGCTGGCGATTGCCGCCGGTGCGCCCGGCATGGTTGGCGGTCAGATGATGGATCTGCAAGCCGAGAACATGGCGATGGACATCGGCACCATCACCCGGTTGCAACAGATGAAGACGGGGGCCTTAATCGCCTTTTCCTGCGAGTCGGGAGCGGTTTTGGGCGAAGCACGCGACGTTGAGCGGCACGCCCTGCACGCCTATGCCCACGATCTTGGGCTTGCTTTTCAAATTCAGGACGATCTTTTGGACATTGAGGGCGATGTGGCAAGGACAGGAAAGGCCGTTCAGAAGGACCAGGACGCTGGAAAAGCAACCTTTGTTTCCATTCTCGGGGTCGAGCGCGCTCGCGAGCAGGCAAAGATTTTAGCCGATCAAGCCATTGCACACCTTGATCTTTTCGGTGAAAAAGCGGAACTATTGGCACGGGCTGCCCATTTTGTCGTCATGCGACAGCATTGATTGCGGCCCCCTGAGACAAGACATCGGAAAATTGATGGAGAAAGTAGAAACATTGTCGGAGAAAACTGAATCGAATCCGGGTAGCCGGACACCACTTCTCGACACCATTCTTTACCCGGCGGATGTTCGCAAGCTGCAGGAAAAACAGCTTCGTCAATTGGCGGACGAATTGCGTCTTGAAACGATTGACGCGGTTTCCACCACCGGTGGCCATTTGGGGGCGGGGCTTGGCGTGGTTGAGCTGACCGTGGCCATCCACCATGTCTTCAACACGCCGGACGACCGGTTGGTGTGGGACGTTGGCCATCAATGCTATCCCCACAAAATTCTCACCGGTCGGCGCGATCGGATTCGCACCCTGCGTCAGGGCGGTGGTCTTTCCGGATTTACGAAACGTTCCGAAAGCGAGTACGACCCCTTCGGCGCCGCCCACAGTTCAACATCCATTTCATCCGCGCTCGGCATGGCGGTTGCCCGCGATCTTGATGGGCGCAAGGGCCATGCGATTGCTGTCATCGGCGATGGCGCCATGAGTGCCGGCATGGCCTATGAGGCGATGAACAACGCCGGTTCGATGGACGCGCGCCTGATCGTCATCCTGAACGACAACGACATGTCGATTGCGCCACCGGTCGGCGCGATGAGTGCCTATCTTTCGAAGCTGATTTCTTCGAAGCCCTATCGTTCCATCCGTCACCTGGTCGGCATGGTGGCCAAGAAATTCCCCCGCCCGATCGAGGTTACGGCGCGGCGCGCCGAAGAATTCGCGCGCGGCCTTGTCACCGGCGGCACCCTCTTTGAAGAGCTTGGTTTCTATTACGTTGGGCCAATTGACGGGCACAATCTTGACCATCTTCTGCCGGTTCTTAAAAATGTCCGCGACGATGCCGAGCCAGGCCCGGTGCTTATTCACGTTGTGACCAAGAAGGGGCACGGCTACGCGCCGGCAGAAGCCTCGGCCGATAAATATCATGGGGTAAGCAAATTCGACGTTGTGACCGGCACCCAGAAGAAATCCAAACCCAAGGCACCGAACTATACGAAAACCTTTGCCAAGGCCCTGGTAAGCGAGGCGGAGAAGGACAGCAAGATCGTCGCCGTTACCGGTGCCATGCCGTCCGGGACCGGGCTTGACCTTTTTGAAAAACATTTCCCGGATCGCTTTTTTGATGTCGGCATTGCGGAACAGCATGCGGTGACGTTTTGCGCCGGCATGGCGACGGAAGGCTACAAACCTTTTGCCGCGATCTACTCCACGTTTCTTCAGCGTGCGTATGACCAGGTGGTGCACGATGTGGCGATCCAGAAACTTCCGGTTCGTTTCGCCATTGATCGCGCCGGCCTTGTCGGTGCCGATGGCGCCACCCATGCCGGGTCCTTCGACATTGCCTATTTAAGCTGTCTGCCAAATTTCATCGTGATGGCGGCAGGGGACGAGGCGGAACTGGTCCATATGGTGGCAACGGCGGCGGCCATCGACGACGGGCCTTCTGCCTTCCGCTTTCCGCGCGGCGAGGGGGCAGGCGTTCCCATGCCGGTCTGCGGCGTGCCGCTTGAAATTGGCCGGGGGCGTGTGCTTCGAGAGGGAACGAAGGTGGCGATACTTTCCTTTGGCGGACGCCTGCAGGAAGCGCTGCTGGCTGCTGACGAGTTGACCGCGAAGGGCCTGTCCACGACGGTGGCGGATGCCCGCTTTGCAAAACCTCTTGACGAGGACCTTGTGCGCCGGTTGGCGTTGGAACACGAGGTTCTGATTACGATCGAGGAAGGATCAATTGGTGGTTTCAGCACCCAGGTTCTCCATTCGCTTGCGCGCGCGGGTCTGTTGGACGCGGGCCTGAAGATACGTCCGATGGTATTGCCCGATGTCTTCCTTGATCACGAAGCGCCGGTCAAACAATATGAGCTTGCCGGTCTTGATGCCCGACATATTGTGGACACCGCGCTTGCTGCCCTTGGCCATAACTCCGTTTCCGCCCGCGCCTGATCCCATGACGAAGAAGGCGGCGAAGCTTCGCCTCGACCAATTGCTGGTTGCTTCCGGGCTTGCTGAAAATCGCAGCCGCGCGCAGGCGTTTGTCCTCGCCGGGCGTGTCTACAGTGGCGAACGTCGCCTCGACAAGCCGGGCATGCCGCTGGCCCCAGCAACGCCCATCGAAGTCCGTGGCCCCGATCATCCATGGGTTTCCCGTGGTGGCGTGAAATTGGCGGCGGCGCTGGCGCAGTTTAAAATTGATCCGGCGGGGAAGACGGCGCTTGATATTGGCGCGTCCCATGGCGGCTTTACGGACGTGCTGCGCCATGGCGGCGCATGTCGGATTTATGCGGTAGACGTTGGCCACGGCCAGCTTGACTGGGGCTTACGAAACGACCCCAGGGTCGTCGTTCTAGAACGGATCAACGCGCGCTTTCTGAGCAAGGAAGACATTGCCGAGGCGGTCGATCTGATTGTTTGCGATGCCAGTTTTATCGGCCTTGAAACGCTCCTTCCCCAGCCTCTGCAACTGGCGGCACCCGGCGCGGTGCTGGTCGCCCTTATCAAGCCGCAATTCGAGGTTGGCAAGGGGAAGGTCGGCAAGAAAGGGGTCGTGCGCGATCCGGCCTTGCATGACGAGGTTTGCGAGCGGATTTCGTCATGGCTTGGGGCGCTACCCGGATGGACGGTGACCGGCTTGATGGAAAGCCCGCTTCTTGGCCCGGAAGGCAACAAGGAATTTTTGATTGCCGCGCGCTTCGCCGTTTAAGCGAAAAAGCTTATCCGCATTGCGCCTTGTGACGGAGCAAGTGGTCGGCCAGCACATTGGCCATCATCGCTTCGCCGATGGGCACGGCGCGAATGCCGACGCAGGGATCGTGCCGGCCCTTCGTCATCACATCGATGTCCTTGCCAAAACGGTCCACGGATTTTCTGGAGATGGCGATGGAGCTTGTCGGTTTGACGGCAAAGCGCGCAACGATCGGCTGTCCCGTCGAGATGCCGCCCAAAATGCCGCCGGCCTGGTTTGACAGGAAGGTGACTTCGCCCTTTTCCATGCGCATTTCGTCGGCGTTTTCATCGCCCAAAAGCGTTGCCGCGTTGAATCCGGCGCCGATTTCCACGCCCTTGGCGGCGTTGATGCTCATCAGCGCCTTGGCCAGGTCTGCGTCCAGCTTGTCGTAAGCCGGTTCCCCAAGCCCGGCCGGGACGCCCAGCGCTTCGACATGGACCACGGCGCCGACGGAATTGCCGGATTTGCGGATGGTGTCGAGATAGTTTTCCCATTCTTTTGCCATGACCGGATCGGGGCAGAAGAAGGGATTGTCCGCGACGGCGTCCCAGTCCCAACGCGCCGGGTCCACCTTGTGGGGACCGATCTGCACGAGGGCACCACGGATTAAAACTGAAGCCCCCAGGATCTTGCGGGCGATGGCACCGGCGGCGACCCGGACCGCCGTTTCCCGCGCCGAGGCGCGTCCGCCGCCCCGGTGATCGCGGAGGCCGTATTTTTTGAAATAGGTGTAGTCGGCATGTCCCGGACGAAAAACGTCCTTGATCGCGCTGTAATCTTTTGAGCGGGTGTCGGTGTTCTCGATCACAAGGCTGATCGGCGTGCCGGTCGTCTTTCCCTCGAAGGTTCCCGAAAGAATCTTCACCAGATCCGCTTCGCGGCGCTGGGTTGTGAAGCGGGAGCTTCCCGGCCGGCGCTGGTCAAGCCAGACCTGAATGTCGGCTTCGTTTAAAGCAAGGCCGGGGGGCACGCCATCGACGACGCCGCCAATGGCCGGCCCATGGCTTTCGCCCCAGGTTGTGAAGCGAAACAGGGTTCCAAAGCTGTTTCCGGCCATTGGTCTGTCCTAGACGGTCGCGATGTCCGGCGCGTCTTCCGCCTTCATCCCAACGATGTTGTAGCCGCCATCCACGTGATGCACTTCGCCGGTGACGCCGGAGGAAAGGTCGCTCAGAAGGTAGAGGGCGGCCCCGCCGACATCCTCAATCGTGACGTTGCGGCGAAGCGGCGAATTGTATTGGTTCCACTTTAAAATGTAGCGGAAATCGCCGATGCCGGACGCGGCCAGGGTTTTGATGGGGCCTGCGGAAATGGCATTGACGCGGATGTTCTGCGGGCCAAGATCGACGGCGAGGTAGCGCGTGCTTGCCTCAAGTGCCGCCTTGGCAACACCCATCACGTTGTAATGAGGGATGACGCGCTGGGCACCGGTGTAGGTCAGGGTCAACAGGCTGCCGCCGTCGGACATCAGCGGGACGGCGCGCTGGCAAAGGGCCGTGAACGAGTAACAGGAAATCGCCATGGTCATGGCAAAATTGTCCTGGGTCGTATCGATGTAACGCCCTTTTAGCTGTTCCTTGTCCGAATAGGCGATCCCATGGACGAGAAAGTCCAGCTTTCCCCAGCGTTCCTTGATGGTTTTGAAGACGGCATCGATGCTTGCATCGTCCGTCACATTGCAGGGCATCACAAGATCAGAGCCAATGGATTTTGCAAGCGGCATGACGCGGCGCGCCAACGCGTCACCCTGATAGGTAAAGGCCAGTTCTGCGCCAGCGTCGGCAGCGGCTTTGGCGATGCCCCAGGCGAGGGAGCGGTCGTTCGCGACGCCGAGGACAATCCCTTTTTTTCCAGCCATCACCTGCATATTGTTGCTCATTCCGCTTCTCTTCCCTTTTTCCTGGTTCTTCGTGCCGGCTTGGAGAAGCCTTTGGGATGGTTGGTCCGTTAGGGGGGCATCTTACACGAAAGTCCCGAGGGCTCCAAGCGGGGCCGAGGGCGCGCGATGGCTTTCCTGACCGTTGGAAGCGGCCTATGTTGAGGGGATGGGATATTTCACCAGGGTGATAAAGAAGGTCCGGCCCTTTGTTGCGTTTCTGACCCACCGGTTTTCAGAATATCGCTGCGGGCAGGCCGCCGCCGCGCTCAGCTATACATCGCTTCTTGCCATGGTGCCGATGCTGGCGATCGGGGTTTCGGCCTTTGCCATTGTGCCGGGCCTAGATGCCGTCCGGGAGGAAGCGGGTGCCATGCTGTTTCAAAATTTTGCGCCGCATATGGAAGATTCCATCCGGGATCAATTGTCGGTTTTTGCCGAAAATGCACGTGAATTAACGATGGTAGGGTTTCTGGCTCTTTTTGCCACGGGCATCCTGCTGCTCTCGACCATCGAGAAGACGTTCAACCAGATCTGGCGTGTGACGCGACCGAGAAAACGGGTGCCGCGCCTGCTTGCCTATTGGGCTGTGATGACGCTGGGTCCGGTTCTCGTCGGTGCGGGGCTTTCCGTTTCCGGCTATCTTTTTGCGGCGACGGAATGGTTTGGCAGTGCGCGCGCGGAAGAAATTCGTACTTTTCTGCGATTTCTGCCATTTCTTTTTGAAACGGCGGCCATCGCCCTTCTCTACATGGTTATTCCAAATCGTGAGGTGCATTGGCGGGACGCCTTGATCGGTGGCGCCGTCGCAGCCTTTCTGTTCGAGGTCGGAAAAAGGGCGTTTGGCCTCTATCTGACGGCTTTCCCGACCTATGAGGCGATTTATGGTGCCCTTGCCGCGATCCCGATCTTTCTCGTCTGGATGTACGGGTCGTGGCTTGCCGTGCTGGTGGGCGGGCTGGTTGCCGCCACCATCGGGGACTGGCGAGAGGACCCAAGGGCTCTTGACGGCAGGGGGCCAATGGCCCTTTAACCTGCGCGACGCGTGCATCATGAAGGCTGTTCATGTTTGAAACCCCCGAAAAAAATCCGATCGTGCTTTTTGAGCGTTGGTTTGCCAAGGCGTGCGAGGCGGAGGCGAAGAATCCGGATGCCATGGCACTGGCCACGGTCGGTGCCGACGGCACACCGTCGAGCCGGATGGTGCTGTTGAAGGCCGTGGACGCGAGAGGGTTCGTTTTTTATACGAATCTGGAAAGCGCGAAGGCCAAAGATTTGCAGCAAAATCCGAATGTCGCCCTTTGCTTTTACTGGAAGTCTCTTGACCGTCAGGTGCGCGTCACCGGTGCCGTTCAGCCCGTGGCTGCGTCCGAGGCGGATGCCTATTTTGCGTCGCGTGACCGTGTGAGCCAAATCGGTGCGTGGGCATCGCAGCAATCGCGGCCCCTGGAAGGCCGTTTTGCGCTTGAGAAGCGCGTTGCCGAGTTTACGGCGAAGTTCGCAATAGGCGCGGTGCCCCGTCCGGCGTTCTGGTCAGGGTATCGTGTCGTTCCCAGAAAAATCGAGTTTTGGAGCCAGTCCGCGTTCCGCCTGCACGATCGGTTGGTGTATTGTCGGGACGGGGACAGATGGCAGACAGAACGGCTTTTTCCCTGATCCATAGGAAAAACATTGGCCGAGATTTTAGAGAAATCCGCGACGATCTTTGAAGAAAACGCGCGCCTCATGCGCCGCGCGACAGTTGCGGCCGTTGCGGTCGCGGTGCTTCTTGTCTTTGTCAAGATGGTCGCCTGGTGGCTGACGGATTCGGTCAGTCTGCTTTCTTCCCTTGTCGATTCCATGCTCGATGTCGGGGCTTCTCTCGTGAACCTGCTTGCCGTAAGGCATGCCTTGCAGCCCGCCGATTACGAACATCGTTTTGGCCATGGCAAGGCCGAACATTTGGCGGGCCTTGGCCAGGCCGCCTTCGTGGTCGGTGCGGCGGTGTTCCTGTTGATCGAGGCTTCCCATCGGCTGGTGCATCCGCGTGCGGTTGAACATGGCGAAATTGGCATTGCTGTTATGCTGTTTGCCATTGTTGTCACGTTCGCCCTGGTGCATTTTCAGCGCCGTGTCGTGCGGAAGACAGGAAGCGTTGCTATCGACGCCGATTCCCTTCACTACACCGGCGATGTCCTGATTAACGCCAGCGTGATTCTGTCGCTGGTCCTGGGATCGTATTTTGGCTGGGGCATTCTGGACCCTCTGTTTGGTGGGTTGATTGCCCTTTACCTCTTGCGAACCGCCGGCAAGATTGCTGTTCTTTCGCTTGATCCGTTGATGGATCACGAGCTTCCGGAGGAAGATCGTGAGCGCATTCGTAAGATCGTGCGTACCCATTTGGAGGTAAAAAATCTTCACGACCTGCGGACGCGAAAATCCGGGATTACCACCTTCATCCAGCTTCATCTCGAACTGGATGGCAAGATGACCCTGCGGCATGCCCATGACGTTGCCGACGAGGTGGAAAAGAATCTGGCCGAGGCCTTTCCAGAGGCCGAAATTATTATTCACGAAGATCCCGACGGAGTGGATGAATCCCGGTCTTCCTATCCGTCTCGCCGCCGGGCGCCGGGAAGATTTTTACAGATTTTGTTAGGGTTGCCGAAAGGGCGAGGTTGAGAGCCGCCTTCGTGGCCACGCGGCCCGAAAGGCTTTACTTCCGGCAGACGTTTTGCCAAAATCGAAGGTGTAGATATCCGCCATACGCAAATGCTCTGAGGATAAAAGATGATCAAACGCCGTGTTCTAAGTCTTGTGGGGCCAAGCCTTTTTCGGCCTATTCTCGCTGTTTTCTTTGCCGCCTTGCTTCTCAGCACCGTTGGTGCAAACGGCTCGGCATTGGCCGCCGGTGCGCCAACGTCCGGCGGTCCGGCAAAAGCCGCGAAAACGGCCATGGAAAGCTGGTCCATCGGCTGGAACACCGGCAATCTGGATTTGATTGTCGAAGCCGTGGGCAAAGGCTTTTACTGGGACGCGTCCCTGCCGCCGGAAGGGATCAAGGGCAAGGAACTTCGTGAATATGCGGCCCTTCTGTTCAAGGCCTTTCCGGATACCAAATTTTCTTACAACCATGTGAAGTACACGAAAAAGGCCGTCTATTGGGAATGGACGTGGAAGGCCACCCATACCGGTGCGTTTGCCGGCAAGGCCCCGACGAACAAAGCCATCGTACTAAGCGGCATTGACGTGATTCGCGCCCGCAAGGACGGGACCGTTAGCATTAAAAGCTATTGGAATGAATTGGCGTTGTTAAAGGCCATTGGCGCGGCGGAATAGCGGCGCGGCGGAATAGCGGGACTGAGGATTGCGTCTGCTTGCGCGTTTAAGCGGCGCGACGCAGTTCCAGCCGGCTCCAGACATCCAGCAGGGCTTCAACCAAATGGGCCATCATCGCGTCTGTGTGCAGCGGCGATGGTGTAATGCGGAGTCGTTCCGTACCCCTTGGCACGGTGGGGTAATTGATGGGCTGGATATAAATGTCGTGATGTTCCAGCAGCAGGTCACTTGCCTGTTTGCAAAGCCGTGCATTGCCGACGATCAGTGGCACGATATGGCTTTCCGATGGCAGGATGGGCAGCCCTGATTTCAGCAGCAGGCGTTTGCAGGTTGCGGCGCGTTCCTGGTGCTGTTCGCGTTCCAGATTGCTGGCTTTCAGGTGGCGCACGCTTGCGAGCGCGCCAGCCGTAATCACCGGGGGCAGCGCTGTTGTAAAGATGAAGCCGGGCGCGAAGCTGCGGACGGCATCGACAAGCGGTGTCGAAGCCGCAATGTAGCCACCCATGACGCCATACGCCTTCGCCAGGGTTCCTTCGAGGATCGTGATCCGGTCCATGATGCCTTCGCGTTCGGCAATACCCCCACCGCGCGGTCCGTACATGCCAACGGCATGGACCTCATCCAGATAGGTCATGGCACCATATTTTTCGGCAAGGTCGCAGATGTCGCGGATGGGGGCAATGTCGGCGTCCATGGAATAAACGGATTCAAAGGCAATCAGTTTTGGCCGTGACGGAGCCGTTTCGCGAAGCAGCGTTTCAAGATGCGCTACGTCGTTGTGGCGAAATATTTTCCTAGGGGCGCCACTGCTGCGAATGCCTTGAATCATTGATGCATGGTTGAGGGCGTCGGAAAAGATGACGCAATCGGGAAGCAGCCGGGCAATCGTGCTCAGCGCGGCCTCGTTCGAGATGTAGCCGGAGGTAAATAGAAGGGCGGCTTCCTTTCCATGAAGGTCCGCAAGTTCCTGCTCAAGCAACACATGGTAGTGGTTTGTGCCGGAGATATTCCGCGTGCCGCCGGCGCCGGCGCCGTGTGTTTTCAGGGCGCCATGCATGGCCTCGCGCACTTTGGTGTTCTGACCCATGCCAAGGTAGTCGTTGCTGCACCAAACGGTGACTTCTTTCGCTTCGCCATTTTCCAGACGTTTGAAGGCGCGCGGGAAGGAACCCGGATGGCGCTCAAGGTCGGCAAAAACCCGATAACGCCCTTCCGTCTTCAGGCCGGCGATGGCTTCCTTAAAGTAGCGATTGTAGTCCATCCAACGCTTCTCCCGTATTCCGGCGCTCTTACGGCACCCTAGCTTAACCATTCTAGCACGTAGGCACCGTTTTTAGCACGAAGGCGTTATGTCCTTGAAAACGATTCTTACGGTCGTCCATGTTTTCAGATCGCTCTTAATAAAACATTGACCGCCATTAATAAAACGCGGAACAGCCGGGATGGCAGGCTATCCCGGGGTATGGGTAGAAATAGGCGACACATAGGCCGGGCAGGCCGGGGCCGCTATGGGGCCTGCTGTTCCCTTGGAAGCCGTGCCCCGGCAGAGGGCATCGGTCCTTGGAAAAGAAGGGGATGCCCACAGCGTTCTCCCCAGGAAATTGCGACTCGCTCGCAAGGCCTTCCCTGCTCGCAAAGGGCAAGATGGGATCGACCGCTGTCTTTTTGATATGTTCAGACTAGTGGGGTGGATTGCTTTGGGAGGTTTTTATGGCGCTTATGCAAACGCCAATTTGTGAATTTGGCACGAAAGCGGTCGATTTCCATCTCCCCGGCATCGATGGCAAGGTCACCCGTCTTTCGGATATCGCCGGCGCGAAGGCGACTATCGTCATGTTTATCTGCAACCATTGTCCCTACGTAAAAGCGGTCATCTCGCGGGTTGTGCGCGATGTGGGCGCGTTGAAAAGTCACGGTGTCGGTGCGGTCGCCATCATGCCCAACGACTGGGTTGCCTATCCGGAGGACTCGTTGGAGAACATGGCACGCTTTGCCGAGGCGCATGCCTTTCCCTTTCCCTATCTGATCGATGAAACCCAGGCCACGGCCCGGGCCTATGGGGCCATTTGCACACCGGATTTTTTTGGGTTCAACCAGGCGCTTGAACTCCAATACCGGGGACGTCTTGACGCGGGACGTCTTGACGCAGAAGCCCATGTGGGCCAAAGGCGGGAGCTTTTCGAGGCAATGGCGGCCATTGCCCGGACCGGAAAGGGGCCTTCCGAGCAGGTGGCAAGCCTGGGCTGTTCCATCAAATGGCGGGAAAATGGCTAGGCCGCGACGTCGCGTTTATCCCAAAGCAGGTCGACCGGGATTGCCGTGCTTTTCGTGGGTTTGCCTTCGTTCCCGCCGGGGTTTATGTTACGCGACCGATCGACTGACCGGCCAGCCATGGGGCCCAGGGGAGCATTCGTGACCGACAATCTTTTCCGTGAAATCAATGAGGAAATGCGACGGGATCGCTTCCTCGCTCTGTGGCAGAAATATGGGCGGTTTTTGGTCGGTGGCGTGATTGCTCTGGTGGTCGGCGTGGCGGGAAATGTGGGCTGGGCTGAATACAGCCGACAGCAGGCCCTGGAGGCCGGTGCGCGGTACCATGCGGCGGCGAACCTGCTGCAGCATGGAAATGAGGGTATTGCGCGGGCGGCGTTCGCCACCCTTGGCCAGGAGAGCAACGGAGGCTATGCCATTCTGGCCCGCTTGCATGAGGCGGCGCTTGTTTCCGCGAAAAGGGATACCGAAGGCGCCATTCTTCTCTACCGCGAGATTGCCGAGGACGCCGATGTGCCGGTGGCGTTCCGCGACCTGGCACATATTATGGGTGCGCTGCGCCGGATTGATCGGGCGGATCCCGAAAAACTTGTCGCGGAGCTTGCGCCATTAAGGGCAATGGATAGCCCCTGGCGGCATTCCGCTCTTGAGATTACAGCGCTTGTCGCCATTCGCACGGGGGAACGCACCAAGGCACGTGAGATTTATGCAAGCCTTGCAGAGGATGTCACGGCGCCGAAAAGTCTGCGCCAGCGGGCCGGGGAAATGGTGACAGCGCTTGGGGAAAACCTGTGAGGTCTGTTGCGGCTCTTACGTTTCTTTTCCTTGGAACGGTCGCCTTGGCGGGGTGCTCAAAGTCCTTCTTTGAGCCGGAGGAACAGAGAATTCCCGGCGAGCGAATTCCTATTCTTCTTCTGGAACAGAAATTGAAGCCGAATGTTGAAGCGGTCACCATTCGCTTGCCGCGCCCGCAGGTGAACGCGGCCTGGCCCCAGGCGGGGGGATATCCCAATCACGCCATGCACCATCTGGCGATCGGCGATGCGCCGAAAGAAGTCTGGTCCTCAAGCATTGGCAGTGGTGCGGATTCAGAAAGCCGGCTGGTTTCTCAACCCGTTGTTTCCGGAAAACATATTTATGCCGTGGACGTGGAGGGACGGGTTTCCGCATTCGAGGTTGAAACCGGCGACCGCGTGTGGCGTACGAACATAACGCCGGAAGACGAAGACGGTGCCGTCTTTAGCGGTGGCATTGCCTATGCGTATGGACATCTTTTTGTTAGCACGGGCTTTCTGGATATGATCGCGTTGAACGCGGTCACGGGAGAAGTCGTCTGGCGGCGTACGATGCCGTCGCCGATGCGTGCGGCACCTACCATTAGCGACGGTCGCATTTTCGTCACGACCTTTAACAACCAGCTCTTTGTCCTCGACGTTCGAAACGGCGAGCTTTTGTGGAAGCATAAAGGGTTTGAAGAATCGGCCGGCATTCTTGGCGGCGCCAGCCCCGCTATTTCGGGCAGCATGGTTGTCGTGCCCTACACGTCAGGCGAGATTTTTGGAATTTTGGCCAACAATGGAAGAATTGTGTGGTCCTACGCGCTCGCTTCTTCGCGGCGAAGCGACGTGATTTCTTCGCTTGCTGATATTCGCGGCAATCCGGTCATCGATCGCGACTGGGTTTTTGCGGTGAGTCATAGCGGTCGGATCGTGGCGCTGGACATGAAGTCGGGGGCAAAGATCTGGGAGAAGGAAATCGGCGGCATTCAGACGCCATGGGTGGCGGGGGCATACATCTATCTGTTGACGACAAACAACGAATTGCTCTGCCTCTCTCGTGAAAAAGGCGACATTGTCTGGGTTCTTCAGCTTCCAAGTTACCTCGACCCGGTCGAGAAAGAAGACCCGGTCGTGTGGAGTGGGCCGGTGTTGGCCGGGGATCGTCTTCTTGTTGCCGGTTCCCACGGCACGGTGTTGACCGTTTCTCCCTATCAGGGAAAGGTCACCGGAAAAATCACGCTCGACGATGGCGTAACGATTTCGCCGGTTGTGGCGCAGGGTTCAATCTATTTTCTAACCGACGACGCTGATCTCGTCGCGTTCCGATAAATCCGATGAAGGAAAGCCTGTGAAGACGGTCGCTATTGTTGGCCGGCCAAATGTCGGTAAATCAACGTTGTTCAATCGGCTGGTGCGCTCGCATTTGGCGCTGACCCATGACACGCCCG
Source organism: Rhodospirillaceae bacterium (assembly GCA_002746255.1). NCBI lineage: Bacteria > Pseudomonadati > Pseudomonadota > Alphaproteobacteria > Rhodospirillales > Rhodospirillaceae > Rhodospirillaceae bacterium. The sequence continues at coordinate 186,221 of NVWO01000001.1, forward strand.
GGGTCACGCGCGACTGGCATGAGGGCAGCGCGGAGCTTGGCACGCTGCGTTACCGCGTCATCGATACCGCCGGCTTCGATGAGGGAACCCGAAAAGAACTGGAAATGAAGATGCGCGCCCAGACAGAGGGTGTGCTCGATCATGTGGACGTTGCACTTTTTTTGATCGATGCGCGTGAAGGCCTGACGCCGATCGATGAACATTTTGCCAAGTGGCTACGAAAACGCAGCACGCCGGTTCTTTTGGTTGCAAACAAATGCGAGGGAAAAGCGGGCGATATTGGCTATTACGGTGCCTTTCAGCTCGGCTTTGGGGAGCCGATCGCAATTTCTGCCGAACACAATGTGGGTATGGCGGATCTTTACGAGGCGATGCTTCCCTTTATCGAGCCGGACAAGGACGACCTTGCGGGACAGGAATTGGAAAAGACGGACGTCCTTTCGGTTGCGATCGTGGGACGGCCGAATGTCGGTAAATCGACGCTGGCCAATCGTCTGATTGGTGAGGAGCGCCTGCTGACCGGACCCGAAGCGGGTGTCACGCGTGATGCCATCCCGGTCACCTGGGAGCATGATGGCCGGACTTTCTCTCTTGTGGATACGGCGGGCTTTCGCCGCCAGGCGCGGGTTGAGGAAAAGCTTGAGCAGCTTTCCGTCGGATCGACAAAAAAGGCGATTTATCGCGCTCACGTTGCCATGCTTGTGCTGGACGCGGAAAACATGATGGAAAAACAGGATCTTACGATTGCAGATCTGGTGATTGAGGAGGGCCGCGCGCTGGTCATCGTCGTCAACAAATGGGACCGTGTGCGCAACCCAAAGGCCGCAAAGACAAGGCTTCTGGAGCGGATGGAGCGTTCGCTTCCACAGGTTCGAGGCCTTCCCACTGTCATGCTTTCCGCAAAGACCGGCGAAAATCTGGATAAATTAATGCCGACGATACTCAAGGCCTATGAAATCTGGAACCGGCGGGTGTCGACGGCAAAACTTAACCAGTGGCTTGAGCAGGTGGTTGAACGACATTCGCCGCCCGCTGTAAGGGGAAGGCCGCTGCGGCTGCGTTATCTCACCCAGATCAAATCACGGCCGCCGACCTTTGCGTTGTTTGTCTCTCGCCCGGAAAAATTACCGGAGTCGTATATCCGCTATCTTGTGAACGATCTTCGCGAAACCTTTGGTTTCGGGGGAACGCCGGTGCGCTTTCGCCTGCGCAAGGGAAAAAACCCGTACGATTCTTAAATATGAAGAGTCTCGCCATGGCTGCGTGACGATTTTTGCGCCAGGGTGACAAAGGTTTCCGTCACCGCATCCGGCGCGGCAAGCGTGGCTGGGTCTTCGCCGGGAAAGGCCTTGGCGCGCATGTCGGTGCGGACAATGCCGGGGTCGACAAGATTAACCGTAAGCTTTGTTTTGCGCACTTCAGCCGCGTAAGTCTGAACCATCATGTTAAGGGCAGCTTTGCTTGCCGCATAGGCGCCGTAATAGGAGATGGCGTTGCTGCCGACGCCGGAGGTCACAAAGATGGCACGGCCTGCGTCGGAGGCCCGAAGCAGCGGGTCGAAGGCGCGGATCAGACGCCAATTGGCGGTGACGTTCAGAGCGAAGGTTTCCTCCCACACCGCTGGGTCGATATGCGCCATTGGTGACAGAACGCCGAGGGTGGCGGCATTGCCGATTAAAACGTCAAGGTGGCCAAACCGTTTAGCCAGCGCCCCTGCCATCTGGTCAATTGCGGCAAATTCCGTCAGGTCAAGGGGCACCAGGGTTGCCGTGCCACCATTTTTCTGGATTGTGTCGTCAACTTTTTCGAGGTCGACCGTATTGCGTGCGACCAGGATGACGTGGGCGCCTTCGCGTGCAAAAGCGACGGCGATGGCCGCCCCAATGCCGCGCGACGCGCCAGTGATCAGCGCAATGCGGCCTTCAAGACGTGGTAAGGCCGATGCTGTCGATGATGCCGGTGTCATGGGCCCTTAGCCGAGTTCGGCAAGGAGCGAAAGCTGCATGGACGCGTCCCCGCCATCCTGATCGGTCAGCGAAATCGGATAGTCGCCTGAGAAACAGGCATCGCAATATTGCGGTGCGTCCGCATCGCGCCCCTGTTCGCCCATCGCCCGGTAAAGGCCGTCGATGGAAAGATAAGAAAGGCTGTCCACTTTAATCTGCGTTGCCATTTCTTCCAGGCTGTGTTGTGCGGCGATGAGTTCTTTGCGTTCCGGCGTGTCGACGCCATAAAAGCAGGAGTTGACCGTCGGCGGGCTTGCTATGCGCATATGCACTTCGCGCGCGCCCGCTTGGCGCACCATTTCGACGATCTTCATCGACGTTGTGCCACGGACGATGCTGTCATCAATCAGGACAACCCGTTTGCCATCGATCAGGCGGGCATTCGCGTTGTGCTTCAGGCGCACGCCAAGGTGGCGGATTTGATCCCTGGGTTCGATGAAGGTCCGCCCGACGTAATGGTTGCGGGTAATCCCAAGCTCAAACGGAATGCCCGCCTCGGCCGCATAGCCGATGGCGGCGGGCACACCTGAATCTGGGACCGGAATGATAATATCCGCATCGACATGGCTTTCACGGGCAAGTTCGGCACCGATGCGCTTGCGTATCGCGTAGACATCCGTTCCTTCGACGATGCTGTCCGGTCTGGCAAAATAGATAAATTCGAAAATGCAAAAGCGACGGCGTTGCTTGGTGAACGGCTTGATGCTGTGAAGCCCGTCCTCGTTGATGATGACGATTTCTCCGGCTTCGACGTTGCGGACAAGTTTGGCACCGATGATGTCGAGGGCGCAGCTTTCCGACGCCAGAATATAGGCACCGTCCAGCTTGCCGATGACTAATGGGCGTACGCCATAGGCATCGCGCACGCCGATCAGCGTGTCATTCGTCAGGGCAACGATGGAATAGGCCCCATCGACCTGTTTCAAGGCATCAATCAGCCGGTCAACGACGGTAGAATAAAGGCTGATGGCGATGAGATGGACGATCACTTCCGTATCCATCGTTGACTGGAAAAGACAGCCACGGCGGACAAGCTGGCGGCGAAGTGTACGCGCGTTCGTAAGATTGCCGTTGTGGGCAATGGCAAATCCGCCCGATTCCAAATCGGCGAAGAGCGGCTGAACGTTTCGTAACACGGTTTCCCCGGTCGTCGAATAGCGGTTGTGACCGATGGCGGCGGCCCCGGTCAGGCTCTCAATGGAAGCGGCCCCGGCGCCAAAATTATCGCTGACCAGGCCCAGCGCGCGATGGTTGTGGAAATGGTGACCGTCAAAGCTAACGATGCCGGCCGCCTCCTGGCCACGGTGCTGCAGCGCGTGCAGGCCAAGGGCCGTATGTGCGGCGGCGTCCATATGACCATAGATGCCAAAGACTCCGCACTCTTCGTGGAGATGGTCCTCATCGAAAGGGTTTGTTTTCTGCATTTCAGGTCCGTTTACCAGTCTATTGATGGCGTTCGATCAGTCGTTCCATGGCGCCACGCTCTTCCTTGTTATAGCCGGATTTTCCATCGGCGGCAGCCGATTTCGGGTCTGTAAATCGCTGAAAAAGACGGCCGATGGAAATAACGTCCAGAGTCTGTTCCCGGGCACCACGGAGGACCTCAATGCGTTCCTTTTCCTCGTCGTCGGGAACAAGCTCGGAAAGGAGGGAGGCGCCAAGGGCCACGAGCGGCATGAGCTTGGAATCCTGGGCCCAGCCCGGCTGGTCGCGTGACGGCATCATCCAGGCAAACATCAGATAAAACAGCGAGACGAGAAGCCCGCCCCGTATCAGGCCGAAGAAAAGGCCAAGGCCACGATCCAGTGGCTTGAGCTTGCTTTCCTTTACGCGGGCGGCGATGGCGCGTCCGATCAGCGAGAAGGTGAGAAGGGAGGCGATGAACAGCACGACCGCAAGGATGATATCGGCCAGGATCGGTATGGCAAGAATCTCGTAAGCAAAGGGCCGTGCTGTGCTGAAGCCGTAAATTGTGACAAAGGTCGCGCCGGCCCAGGCGGCAAGCGAGAGCAGTTCGCGCACAAAGCCGCGGCTTAAGGCGAAGAGGGTGGAAAGCAGAACCACGCCCAGGATGAGTAGATCGGCTGTGTTCAGGGGGAAATTGTCCATTTTTTCCGCTGTTTCTCCGCTTAGGACGGCTGTGTTTCTGGCTGTGTCGTCGTCTTCGCCTTGCGGTGAAGCAACGGCGAAAGTTCGGTCAGGTGGTGAATTTCTTCCAGGGAAAGCGGACTTTTTCTACCGCCCTTTTTTGCCGCTTTGCGGCTTTGGGGCAGGAAGGCTTCGGCGAAGCCAAGCTTCGCGGCCTCCTTCAGTCTGGCGTCGCTCTGGCTTACCGCACGGATTTCGCCAGACAGCCCGATCTCGCCAAAGGTCACCGCATTCTGGGGAAACGGAATGTCGCGGAAGGCCGATACCAATGCCGCAGCAACGGCCAAATCGGCGGCGGGTTCGGCGATCCGCAAGCCGCCAGCGACGTTTAAATACACGTCCTGCGTGCCAAGGGTCAGCCCACAGCGCGTCTCAAGCACGGCTAAAATCATGGCCAGCCGGCCGCCATCCCAGCCGACGACGGCCCGTCTGGGCGTGCCGAAAGAGGAGGGCGCAACAAGGGCCTGAATTTCGACCAGCATGGGGCGCGTGCCTTCCATGCCGGCGAAAACGACGGCACCGCTGACATTGCCCGGGCGTTCGGAAAGAAAAAGGGCCGACGGGTTCGACACCTGCATCAGGCCAGCATCCGTCATTTCGAAGACGCCGATTTCGTTCGTGGGGCCAAAGCGGTTTTTTACGGCGCGCAGGATGCGGAATTGATGGCCGCGTTCGCCCTCGAAATAAAGGACGGTATCGACCATATGTTCAAGGACGCGGGGGCCGGCAATCATGCCTTCCTTCGTGACATGGCCGACCAGGAGGATGGTTATCTTGCGGCGTTTGGCAAGACGGATAAGTTCCTGGGCGCTGGCGCGCACCTGGGCGACGGTGCCGGGGGCTGAATCGAGGCTGTCCACATACATGGTCTGGATCGAATCGATGACCACCAAATTCGGGCCTCCGGCGACATCGAGGCTGGACAGGATGTCGCGCAGACTGGTTGCGGCGGCAAGGCTGACCTGGGCGTTAACCAGCCCCAGCCGGGCCGCGCGAAGGCGCAGCTGGTCAATCGATTCTTCGCCGGAAATGTAGGCGACGCGGGCCTCATCTGCGACGGCGGCGGCCACTTGAAGAAGAAGGGTCGATTTGCCGATGCCGGGATCGCCACCGACGAGGAGGGCGGAACCGGCCACCAGGCCGCTGCCGCACACGCGATCAAATTCTTCGAGATTTGTTTTCAGGCGTGGGACCGGTCGGTCGCTGCCTTTCATGCCGACGAAATCAATGCGTGAGTTGCGTACGCCTCGTACGCCGCCTTTGCCCAGGCCGCCTGGGGCCTGTTCCCGCGGTGCTTCTTCGATGAGGGTGTTCCACGCGCCACAGGAATCGCAGCGCCCGTTCCATTTCGAACAACTGGCACCGCAGGCCTGGCAGACATAATGCGCCGTGTTTCGGGCCAATGTTCCAGGGTTTCCTGGTTGGAGGGCGTGGCAGAAGGGTTAGGGCTTGCGCACCTGCATTTGGATGGGCCCTTCGGCATTCCCGTGGATGAATTGGTCGACATAGGGGTTGTTGCTGTTGTCGATTTCGGTGACGGGGCCATCCCAGATGAGCTTGCCCTCGTAGAGCATGGTCACGCGATCCGCGATGCGCCGGGCACTGGCCATGTCGTGGGTGATGGATAGCGCCGTCACCTGAAGTTCTTTGACGCTGTGGACGATCAGCCGGTCAATGATGCTTCCCATGATCGGGTCCAGCCCGGTCGTCGGTTCATCGAAAAAGATCACGTTCGGGTTGGTGGCGATGGCGCGGGCAAGGCCCACGCGCTTGCGCATGCCACCGGAAAGTTCGGCCGGTGAAAGTTCCGCCACGCGCGTTTCAAGCCCGACGGTGGCAAGTTTTTCCAGCGCGATCTGCTTCGCTTTCTTGCGTGGGACGCCATGGGCCTGAATAAGGCCAAAGGCGACGTTTTCCCAGACATTGAGGCTGTCAAAGAGGGCACCGCCCTGGAACAGCATGCCGAATTGCTTGAGAATTTCTTCGCGTGCGGTCTCACTGATATGGACGACTTCGACGCCATCGATCTGGATGCTGCCTTGATCCGGTGTGACAAGGCCGAGGATGCATTTCAGCAAGACGGATTTGCCGCTGCCAGAGCCGCCGATGACAACGACAGACTCACCCGTCTCAATGTCGAGGTCCAGGCCTCTCAGGACCTTGTTTGATCCAAAGGCCTTGTGCAGATTGCGAATCCGTATTTTTGGCTGACTGGTCATCCTGTGCCAAACATCAATACAGAGAGGAAGTAATCGGAGACGAGGATCAAAATGGAGGCGGAGACGACGGCATTCGTTGTCGCCCGACCGACGCCTTCGGCACCGCCACGAGAATTGAACCCGTGATAACAGCCCATCAACGTGACGATGAAGCCGAAGGCGGAGGCTTTTACCATGCCGACAAAAACGTCATCCCAGACCAGATATTCCCAGACCTTGCTGATGAAATTCACCGGATTGAAGCCGAAGCTCTGAACGCTGACTACAAACCCCCCGAAGATGCCGATGATATCGGCGACGAGGACGAGCAGGGGAAGCGTCAGGATGCCGGCAAGCAGCCGGGGAAAGACAAGGTAGCGAAAGGGGTCCGTCGCCAGGGTGACCAGGGCGTCGATTTGTTCCGTGACCCGCATGGTGCCGATTTCGGCTGCCATCGATGCCCCGATCCGTCCTGCCACCATGAGGCCGGCCAGCACGGGGCCCAATTCCCGGGTGATTGAAAAGGCGACGATCTCTGGTATCTGGCTTTCTGCGTCGAAACGGGCAAGCCCAACGTTGCTTTGGAGCGCCAGCACCATGCCGGCAAAGATGGCCGTCAGGCCAACGATGGGCAGTGAATAATAGCCGATATCGATCATCTGCCGCCCGATGGAGCGGAAATAAAAGGGTGGGCGCCAGGCGCGTGAGAAGGCGTTCCAGATGAAAAAGGCGATCCGGCCCGTCGCTTCGAGAAAGGTCAGGAAGGTTCGGCCGAGCAGGGCCACTGCGTTGATGGCTGCCATGTTCAGGCTCCGCCGATATAGGTGCGCTGGCTGCGGCGCCCAAGCGTGGTCAGAAGCTCATAGCCGATTGTGCCGGCTTCGGCCGCAAGAGCGTCGATGGAATGATGCGGTCCGATGAGTTCCACAAATGCACCCGGTGAAATTTGCTTAGAAGGAATTCCTGTAACGTCGATCGTGATCAGATCCATCGAGATGCGCCCAACAACCGGCACCTGTCTGCCGTCTACAAAACAACTGCCACGGTTCCCAAGCGTACGTAGATATCCGTCGGCATAGCCTACCGACACCGTGGCAATGCGACTGGGTTCCTTGACATGATAGACCGCACCATAGCCAACGGTCTGGGGGCTGTCAATGTCACGCACCTGTAGGATTTTTCCTTGTAACGTAAGCACTTGTGCCATTGGATTCGGCTGAGACGGCTGTGGGTTCAGGCCGTAAATTGCAGCGCCCGTTCGGGCAAAATCGAAGTGATATTCCGTTCCTAAGAAGATGCCGCTTGAATTGGCAAGGCTTAAGCGCGCGGCGGGCAGCTTTTTGACTAGCGCGCGAAAACGGGAAAGCTGTTCCACATTTTTTGGGTGCGTCGGTGTGTCGGCGCAGGCAAGGTGTGAAAAAATAGCGCGAAGTTGCAGGCTGCCAAGGAGGCGTGGGTTCGAGGCCAGGCGGTCCACGTCGTCTTCGGATAGCCCAAGCCGCGCCATGCCGGTGTCGATCTGCAAGCCCGCGATTTGCCCAGCCGCCTTGGCGGCCATGCGCTCAACCTGGCTGAAATCGTTTAGAAAAGGGGTGAGCCGGTGGGCCGCATAGGCCGTTTCCTCGCCTGTCAGCAGGCCGTCGAAGACGCCGATCGCAACGTCCGGCAGAAGTGCGCGCAGGGCCACGCCCTCGTCCAAATTGGCAACGAAGAAATGCTGGCAACCGAGCGAGGCCAGGAAAGGGGCCACCCGCGCCATGCCAAGGCCGTACGCGTCCGCCTTGACGACGGCGTGAAGCTCAACGCCCGCTAGTTGCTGGCAAAGCTGCCGGTAATTTGTTGCAAGGGCGCCGAGATCGACCGTAAGACGCGTGCCGGTGTGGTCAGAAGGGGGCATCCGGAAGCCGTTCGTTCTTGTCCAGATCGGCGAATTTCGTAAAGCGTCCGTCGAAGAACAGGCTCAGTTTTCCTGTCGGGCCGTGGCGCTGCTTGGAAATAATGATTTCAGCGATGTTGTGGACCTGATCCATCTTTGCCTGCCACTCGATATGTTTCTCCGTTGCCTCCGGCGGCTGCTGGCGTGAGAGGTAATATTCTTCGCGGTAGATAAAAAGCACCACGTCCGCGTCCTGCTCGATGGTTCCCGATTCGCGAAGGTCTGAAAGCTGTGGGCGCTTGTCGTCGCGTTGTTCGACGGCACGGCTGAGCTGGGAAAGGGCTATCACCGGCACGCTCAACTCTTTGGCAAGGGTCTTGAGACCGCGGGTGATTTCTGAAATTTCCAGAACGCGGTTGTCATAGCGAGATCCCGATGCGTTCAGGAGTTGCAGGTAATCGACGATGATGAAGGAAAGGCCATGCTGGCGTTTCAGACGGCGCGCGCGCGTGCGCAGGGCACCGATCGTCAGCGCCGGTGTGTCGTCGATGTAAAAGGGGACGCTGGCCAGTTCCTGGGCGGCCAGGGCCACCTTTTCGAATTCGCCATGGCTCAGCTCACCGCGCCGGATCTTTTCCGACGGCACTTTGGACTCTTCCGCGAGGATACGAATGGCCAGTTGTTCCGCCGACATTTCAAGGGAGAAGAAGCCGACGACGCCACCGTCGAGGGGCTTTTCGCGGCGGTCTTGCGCCCGCGCCTTGGCGGCGTGAAAGGCGATGTTGGTGGCCAGCGCCGTTTTCCCCATTGAGGGCCGGCCAGCCAGCACGATTAAATCGGACGCCTGGAGTCCGCCGAGTTGCTTGTCGAGGTCAACAAAACCAGTGGAGATGCCGTTAAGATTGCCTTCGCGCTTATAGGCGGCCTCGGCCATCGTGATCGCATCGCGAAGGGATGCCTCGAAGGGGCGGAAGCCGCCGCCAATCTGACCGATTGTCGCCAGCTCGTAGAGCTGCTGCTCGGTCTGTTCGATCTGTTGAACCGCCGTGACCTCGATGTCGGGGTGATGGGCATCTTCGGCCATCCCTTCGCCGATCTCGATTAATTCGCGGCGCAGGTAAAGATCGTGGACCGTCCGGCCATAATCACCCGCGTTAAACGTGGTGACGGCGGCGCTGGCCAATTGGGCCAGATAGGTGGTGCCGCCGATGTTTTCAAGGGCGGCGTCCTGTTCGAAATAAGCTTTCAAGGTCATCGGATCGGCCAATTGGCCGCGTTCAATCAGCAGGCTGATTGCCGAGAAAATCCGGCCGTGAACGGGGTTGGCAAAATGCTCCGGCTGGAGAAAATCCGAAACCCTTAGATAGGCCTTGTTTTCGAGGAGAATGGCGCCAAGCAGTGCCTGTTCGACTTCGAGATTGCGTGGCGGGATGCGAAGCTTTGCAAACTCGTGGCTTTCCCTTAAGGGCGTAACTTTTGTATCAGAGCCGGATGCTTCCATGCGCCCACCATAGCAACAAAGCAGGCGTCAGCGGAAACCGATTGCCTGTGAATTAGGTGGAAGACGGGGACAAAACCCTTTCCCCATTCAGCGGGCAAGGGAATGAACCCCTGGCCGCTGTGCCAGTGTCGGCGGGTCGCGTTATTCCGCCGGTTTTTCTTCCCCGGAAGGAGCAGCCTCGGCGGTTTCCTCGGCGGCCAATTCATCAAGGACGCTTTCCTCGAACACGTCTTCCGCTGCCTGTGCTGCCGTGGCCGGTTCGGCTGCTTTCGCCGCCTGGCCTTCTTCCCGCAGCCGGGCCTCTTCTTCTGAACGGGACACGTTGATTGTTACGTCCACGATGACTTCAGGGTGCAGGGCGATGCGTGCTGTGTGCAGGCCAAGCGTCTTCAGCGGGTGGTCGAGAAGAACCTGTTTTCGCTGAATGGCGACGCCGGCATCCATGATGGCCGTGGTGATGTCGCGGATGCTTACGGAGCCATACAGGTGGTCCGATTCACTCGCCTGGCGAAGAAGCAGGACATGCAGGCCACCCATCTTCGATGCGACCGCTTCGGCTTCTTCGCGCTGTTTGAGGTTTTCCGCCTCAAGGTGCTGTCTGCGGGACTCGAATTGCTCCAAGTTTTCCTTCGTCGCGCGCAGGGCTTTCTTTTGCGGCAGCAGGAAGTTCCTAGCATAGCCTGGTTTGACATTGACCAGTTCGCCCATTTGGCCAAGTTTCTGAATCCGTTCCAACAGAATAACTTGCATGATTAACCTTCCTGATAGCGTGCAATGCGGCGGCGAATTCCGACGGTTTGTTCAACAAACCCAAAGCCGGTTACCACCATCGCGGCAAAACCACCGAACAATATAAGTAGCGAATAAAACGGGACCAACACCCAACTTGGCTTGGCGGCTGTTTTTGCGAACGTGTGAATAACCGCAAGGCCAAGAAGAAAAAAAGGAATGCACAAAATAAGCACGAGGTTGCGGCTGAAGAATTCCAGTGTCCCCGGCCCAGCCACGAAGAAGACAAGGGTGGTGCCGGCGATTGCGTAGGTCAGCCAGCCCGGCAATGCCATCTTCGCAAAGTCGGGAGAGGGGCGGATGTTTTGCCTGAAACGCGTCAGCAACCCTTGCGCCAGTGCGCCGTTCAGGACGAGCAGCAAAAGCCAGCTGCCAATGATGAAGGCCGGGAAGAATGGGGCAATCCATTCGAGGGTGTTGGTGACGGCGGGGGTGGCGCTTTCCGAGAACACGGCCAGGGCCTCTGAAAGAAAGAGACTGACCGTCGCTTCAACGCCATGTTCGCTGCCGGCCAGCATGGCAAAAAGGGCAAGAAACATGAAAACGGCGATGCCGGTGACCCAGCCAACGAGGTGCCCAAGTGGGTACCACTCAACCCGGCCTTCGCCATGGGTTCGCTTGAGCAAGGTCTGGCGGACAAGCAGCACGGCGGGGCCCACATTCAGCAACAGGAAGGCGACGCCGTAATAGATGCCGCCCAGCAGGACGACGGCACCGACGCCGGCGGCAGCCGCGATCTTGACAGCCGGATAGCCTATGCCAAACCCGACCAGAAGGAGCGGCAATTGCGTGAAGAAGGTCAGGAAAAACGCCTCCTGCCGACCCGTCACAATGGACACATAAAGCAGTGCCGAAAGGAGGCCTGCGCAAATGGCGAGAGGAATAAGCTTCGACATCGTTTTCGACGGCGTGTGCCGCCGTTGCCCTATTTGATCAGAAATGGCAGAAGCGCCAAATTCCGCGCCCGCTTGATTGCCCGTGCCAGTTCCCGCTGTTTCTTTGCAGATACTGACGTAATCCGGCTTGGCACGATCTTTCCGCGTTCGGAAACGAAGCGTTGCAAAAGCTTCACGTCTTTATAGTTGATCTTCAACGCGTCCTTTCCGGAAAACGGACAGCTTTTTCTGCGGCGAAAGAACGGACGGCGTGTTTCTTTTGATTCTGCATCGAATGCCATTGTTTACTCCTTCCCCTCGCCTTTTTCTTCTGGCGCGTCTTCCGACGACACCTGTTCCTTGGACGCGTCTTTCGACGGTGCCTGTTCTTTGGGTTCGTCTTTCGACGGTGCCTGGGCCGCTTCCGTCGGGGGCGTGGGCGGCTTGTCCTGGCTGAACGGTCGGCGCTCTCTCGGGCGGTCGTCCCGGTCGGAACGGGCGCTCATCATCGCAGACGGGCCTTCTTCCAATTCATCGACGCGGATCGTCATGAAGCGAAGGACGTCTTCACTCAGACGCTGGTTTCGCTCAAGTTCGCGGATGGCGGCTGCTGGCGCGTCCAGATTAAAGAGTACGTAATGGCCCTTGCGGTTCTTTTTGATCCGATAGGCAAGCGTGCGCAGGCCCCAGGTTTCGGTTTTTGCAACCGTGCCGCCATGCTCGCTGATAATGGCGGCAAAGTTGCTCGTCAAATCCTCGACTTGCGTCGTGGAAATGTCCTGGCGCGCGATAAAGACGTGTTCGTAAAGAGACATTGGCCGTCAGACTCCTTCTGGCTGTTTGTGGCCCGGCGCTGATATCTTTCCAGCCGCCCGAGCCTAGTCGGCAACCTCGCCGACAAGGAGTTGGAAAGCGCCGCACTATACACGAAAGCCTAGGCCCCGCAAGCCTGCTTGACAGGAGGGGGGAAGGCGCTATCACTGGCCTTTTGAGCAGTGATAGGGGGATTTATGGCAAAGGCGTTCGTTTTTCCGGGGCAGGGGTCCCAGGCCGTCGGCATGGGGCGCGAGCTTGCCGATGCCTTTGCCATCGCCCGCGAGACCCTGGAAGAGGTGGACGACGCCCTTGACCAGCATTTAAGCCGCCTGATGTTCGAAGGGCCGGAAGAAAAGCTGATCCTGACGGAAAACGCACAGCCGGCCCTGATGGCGGTAAGCCTCGCCGTTTTTCGCGTATTGGAGAAAGAAGGCGGGCTGGACCTTGGTCAGGCAGCAGCCTGCGTGGCCGGCCACTCGCTTGGTGAATATTCGGCGCTGGCGGCGGCGGGTGCGCTGGACCTTGGCGTGACGGCGCGGCTGTTGAAGGCTCGCGGAGAGGCGATGCAACGGGCCGTCCCCGTTGGTGAGGGCGCGATGGCGGCCTTGCTTGGGCTTGATATTACGGCTGCCGAAGCAATTGCCGAGCAGGCGGCCAGGGAAACCGGCAGCGTATGCGCGGCGGCGAACGATAACGCGCCTGGCCAGGCCGTCGTCAGTGGCAGCAAGGCTGCAATTGACCGCGCCATGGTTCTTGCCGCCGAGGGGGGCGCAAAAAAAACCGTGCTGCTGCCCGTTAGCGCGCCGTTTCATTGTTCCTTGATGCAGCCTGCCGCCGAAGCGATGCGCGAAGCGCTGGCCGATGTTGCCCTTGCGCCGCCGGTGGTGCCGCTGATTGCAAATGTGCTGGCCAAGCCCGTTAGCGACCCGGAGACCATCCGGGGGCTTTTGATTGCCCAAGTGACAGGAAGGGTACGCTGGCGTGAGTCCGTTCTTGAAATGAAGGCGATGGGGGTCACCGACCTTGTTGAGTTGGGGGCGGGGAAGGTGCTGAGCGGCCTCGCCCGGCGCATTGACCGCGAATTGACCGCCACGGCGGTCGGCACGCCGGCGGGTGTCGAAGCCTTTCTGGCAAGCTAGTTAAAGGAGAAAAGCATGTTTGATCTTGGCGGAAAATGCGCACTTGTTACAGGGGCTTCGGGCGGGATCGGCGACGCCGTTGCGCGCGCGCTTCATGGTGCCGGCGCGACCGTCACCTTGACCGGCACCCGCGAGACGGTTTTGGAGGCCCTTGCGACAGATTTTGGCGATCGTGCCTATCCGATCCCGGCCGATCTTTCGGACCCGGAGGCGCCAGATGCGCTTGTCGCCGCAGCGGTCGAACGGATGGGGCAGGTCGATATCCTTGTAAACAATGCCGGGCTTACGCGCGACGGCTTGGCGGTGCGGATGAAGGATGACGATTGGCAAAAGGTTCTCGACGTGAACCTTACGGCGGCTTTCCGGCTTTCGCGTGCCTGTCTGCGGGGCATGATGAAGGCGCGCTGGGGGCGGATCGTCAATGTGACGTCGGTTGTTGGCGTGACCGGCAATCCCGGCCAGGCGAATTATGCGGCTTCGAAGGCGGGCCTTATTGGCATGTCAAAATCGCTGGCGGCGGAGGTTGCGTCCCGTGGGGTCACCGTCAATTGCGTAGCGCCTGGCTTTATCGTAACGGCCATGACCGAGGGGCTTTCAGACGCACAGAAAGAACAGCTGCTTGAGCGTATCCCAAACGGCCGCTTCGGAAGCCCCAAAGACGTTGCGGCGGGAGTTGTGTTTCTGGCCGCCGAGGAAGCCGGATACGTAACCGGGCAAACCTTGCACATCAATGGCGGGATGGCCATGATATAGCCCGGATCGGGCGCAGTCCGGGTGTTGGCAAAGGCTGGGAAAGTATGTTACGAACGATGCATTCTCTGGCGGTGACAAGCCATCACGCCGGTGTAGTAGAAAAGCACGAACGGCGTTTCAACATCCAAACCCGAACAACCCTTTCGAAGGAAAAGTCGATATGAGTGACGTTGCGGAACGCGTGAAGAAGATTGTCATTGAACATCTTGGCATCGATGAGGCGAAGGTTGTCAGCAACGCAAATTTTATTGATGATCTTGGCGCGGACAGCCTCGACACGGTCGAGTTGGTCATGGCGTTTGAAGAGGAATTCGGCATTGAGATTCCAGACGACGCGGCCGAGAAGATTGCAACCATCAAGGATGCGGTTGACTTTATTGAGAAGACGGATTCTTAAAAACTTAGAATTTTTGCGGGTTGTCTGGCCCCTGAGTCGTTTGTCGCGTTCTGGCCGTTTGTTGCATGCGGCGGAGTTGGAATGGAAGAGCCACTTGGCATGAGGCGGGTTGTCGTCACAGGGATGGGATTGCTTACCCCGCTTGCTTGCGGGGTGGAGGCAACGTGGGAGCGTCTTGTTCGAGGCGAAAGCGGCATTCGGAAGGTCGAGTCGTTCGACGTTTCGGATATTTCCTCGAAAATTGCAGGCCAGATTCCGCGTGGAACCAAACCCGGCGAATTTAACCCCGATGACTGGCTCGCTCCGAAAGAGCAGCGCAGGATTGATCAATTCATCCTCTACGGAATTACGGCGGCCGTTCAGGCGGTCGAGGATGCCGGCTGGAAGCCGGAAGGCGATGAGGATCGCGAGCGCACGGGCGTCTTGATCGGTTCGGGCATTGGTGGGCTTCCGGGAATTTACGACACGTCCATCCTTCTTTACGAAAAAGGGGCGAGGCGGGTCAGTCCCTTCTTTATTCCCGCTTCCCTGATCAACCTCGTGTCGGGGCATGTTTCCATCCGCTATGGTTTTACCGGACCGAACCATTCCGTTGTCACCGCGTGCTCGACCGGCGCCCATGCCATTGGGGATGCGGCCCGGCTTATTCAGTGGGGCGACGCGGACGTCATGGTGGCCGGTGGCACCGAGGGGGCCGTGTGTCGCCTTGCTATGGCAGGGTTCGCGGCGGCGCGGGCGCTGTCGTCTGATTTCAACGACACGCCGGAAAAAGCGTCCCGCCCCTGGGACCGGGATCGGGATGGTTTTGTTATCGGCGAGGGCGCGGGCATTGTCGTGCTGGAGGAATACGAACACGCGAAAAAGCGTGGGGCGAAGATTTATGCGGAATTCAAGGGGTACGGCATGTCCGGCGATGCGCACCATGTGACGGCACCGGCCGCGGACGGCAACGGCGCCTATCGCGCCATGCGCAACGCACTTCGCAATGCCAAGATGACGCCTGAAGATGTCGATTATATCAATGCCCATGGCACCTCGACGCCGCTGGGCGATGCCATCGAACATGGAGCGGTCAAGCGGCTGTTTGCCGGTGTCGCCGACAAGGTTTCCATGTCTTCGACGAAATCGGCCATCGGCCACCTGCTTGGGGCCGCAGGAAGCACGGAGGCAATCTTCTCGATGCTGGCGATGCGCGACGGCGTGCTGCCGCCGACCCTGAATCTGGACAATCCGTCGGAAGGCTGCGACATGGATCTTGTTCCGAACCAGGCAAAGGAGCGCAAGGTACGTGCCGTGCTTTCGAATTCGTTCGGCTTTGGCGGAACGAATGCATCGCTTGTCTTTGTAGCGGCACCCTAAGCAGAGCCGGAGCCAGTGGCGCGCAACATGCTCCGGCTAGGGCTTGTTTTTCTTATTCTGATGATGGCACTGGGCGGCGTTGTCGCCTATGGCGTCGATCGTTTCCAGAAACCCGGCCCCTATGGCGAAGCGGTCACGCTGATCATTCCCCGCGGCGAAGGGGTTGGCGCGATCGCGCGGCGGCTGGAAGTGGCCGGGGTGCTTGAGAGCGGACCTTTCTTTCATGTTGTTGTCCGGCTAAGTGGCAATGACCGGGGGCTTCGGGCGGGCGAATATGCGTTCCCGCCCTTTGCTTCGCCTGCCGAAGTGATGGAAATTCTAAGGGACGGGACGACGGTTCTGCGCAAGTTCACGGTGGCGGAGGGGCTGACGACGGCCCATGTGCTGGCGCTTCTTGATAGTGCGGCGGGCTTGGAAGGCGAGATCGCGGATGGGCCTGTGCCGCCGGAAGGGGCGCTTTTGCCGGAAACCTATGCYTATTCCTGGGGGGAGACGAAGCAATCCCTGATTGYRCGCATGCGCCGCGCCATGACGAAAACGCTTGGCGGATTATGGGACAAGCGGGCGGAKGGTTTGCCGCTTGCCTCGCCCCATGACGCGCTTGTTTTGGCCTCGCTGATTGAGAAAGAGACGGCGTTGGCCGAAGAGCGCCCGCGCGTCGCCGCCGTTTTTCTGAACCGGTTAAAACGCGGCATGCGTCTGCAATCGGATCCAACCGTCGTCTACGCGTTGTCACGTGGCAGGGGAAGCCTGGGCCGGCCATTAACACGGGCCGATCTGAARATCGACGATCCCTATAACACGTATCGGATGCGYGGCATTCCGCCCGGACCGATCGCCAAYCCCGGYCGCGCTGCGATTGCYGCYGTGTTGCGGCCYCTTGTGACCGACGAGCTTTATTTCGTCGCCGATGGYMGCGGTGGCCACSTCTTTGCCCGCTCTYTGAARGAGCACCAAAGGAACGTCCGCCGTTTTCGGCGTCTTCGCAAAGAAAAACGGCCATGAAGGGTGCCCTTCATGACCGCGTTTTCGTAAAGAACGGGTGATTTTTCTAGGACATGACAAGGATTGGTTTGATCGCCGTTCCTTTTTCTGAATCCGACACGGCTTCGTTAATGTCGGCAAGCTTGTATTTCTTCATCAGCTTGTCGATTGGAAAACGGCCCTGCATGAAAAGATCGACCATTCTTGGGATGAAGATGTCGGGCACGCTGTCACCTTCGATGATGCCGCGAATGGTGCGACCGAACATGATGCTGTTCATATCGAGAGCTGCTTCCGTACCAAGTGGCGCCGCCCCGATCAGGCCGCAGACGCCGCGAAGGGTCAGGGAGTCGACGGCCTGGCGCAGCACCGCCGGCAAGGCCGTTGTCTCAAGGGTATAATTGGCGCCGCCGCCTGTGATCTTCTGAATTTCCTCGACCGGATTGCAGCTGGACGCATCGATGACATGGGTCGCCCCCAGTTCTTTGGCAAGTTTCAGGCGGGCCGGTTTCACGTCGATGGCGATGATGGTCGTGCAGCCTACGACAACGGCGGCCATGATCGCGCTTAGGCCAACGCCGCCGGCGCCGAAGACGGCGATGCTGGAACCCGCGCGCGGATGCAGCGAATTCATGACGCCGCCGGCGCCCGTCTGGATACCGCAGCCAAGGGGGCCAAGCAGTTCCAGCGGTGCATCTTTACGAACCTTCACGACGTTGCGTTCGGTTGCGATTGCATGGTCGCCGAAAGAGGACTGGCTGAAAAAACAGCCGTGGATATGTTCGTCGCCCTTGGACATCGTGCCGGACCCGTCACCTGGGCGTGCGCCGCCGAAATTGTAACCAAAGAGTTCGTGGCAATAGCCAGGCTCGCCTTCCAGGCAGCTTGGACAGTTGCCGCAAGAATTGAAGGTCAGGACGACGTGATCGCCGGGAACGACTTTCGTGACATTTTTTCCGACCTTCTCGACGATTCCGGCGCCCTCATGGCCGGGAACGAAGGGCAGCGGCACCGGGTAATATTGATCGCGGCAAACAATATCCGTGTGGCAGAGGCCGGCGGCGACGACTCGTACGAGGACTTCGTCGTCCCGGATGTTCTCATCCAGCTGAATTTTTTCAACCGTGAAAGGCTTGTTGGCTTCGCGCGCGATAACAGCGGTAATTTCCATAAGAAGTCCTCTCCTGAACGGCGATTTTCTAACAATTTGGCGAATCAGCCCTGCCGGCCTCTTTGATGCCAAGGGCCGTTTCTTGGGGCAAGCATGCGTCTTCACGGCGAAGCCTGCAACCGGAAAATTTGCAGTATTTCAAGCGATTGCCGCAGATGTGCAGAATGTGCCGGTGGTGCACGAATTCCTTGCCGGGGCGTGGAATTACGGATATGTAGCCGACATGTCAAAGCTGGAGATATCGCGTCGTGGGGTGATGCTTGTGCTGTCGTCGCCTTCCGGTGCCGGGAAAACAACCATCGCGCGCGCATTGCTGGCGCGCGATTCAATGCTTTCCATGTCCGTTTCCCATACGACGCGGCCGAAACGGTCCGGTGAGACGGATGGCAAGGACTATCATTTCGTGGACGACGCGGCCTTCGCTGCAATGGTCGCGAAGGATGGTTTTCTTGAACATGCGGAGGTTTTCGGCAATTTGTATGGCACGCCGAAAGCCGAAGTGGAGGCAAGCCTGGATGCGGGTCGGGATCTTCTGTTCGACATTGACTGGCAGGGGAATCGCAAGCTGAAGCAGATGGCCGATGGCGATCTTGTCAGCGTTTTTATTCTTCCACCTTCGACCGACGAGCTTGCCAACCGGCTTCATACGCGTGCCCAGGACAGCGAAGACGTGGTCCGGAAAAGGATGGCGAAGGCGCAGGGGGAAATCCGCCACTGGGACGAATTTGATTACGTCGTCGTCAACGACGACCTTGAAAAGGCCATTGCGGCCATTCTTTCGATCCTGCAGGCGGAACGGCTTCGCCGGAAACGCCGGACGGGGCTTTTGGAATTTGTCCGCCAGCGGCTTGGCGGCTAGGCATCACGCCTGGCAAGGGCGCGCGCAAGGGCGCAGAAATCCTCGACGCGAAGTTCTTCGGCCCGCACCGTTGGGGAAATACCTGTTTCTTCAAGTAGGGCGGCACCGATCTCGACCCCTAAGGTCTTCAGGCTGCTACGCAGCATTTTTCGCCGTTGTCCGAAGGCCGCTCTGGTTACGCGGCCCAGCGTCACGATATCAATGGCGCCATCGGCGGCGGCGATGGGTTTGGCACGTGTGCGCAATCGCAGGACGGTTGAAGACACCTTCGGTGGCGGGACGAAGGCTTTCGGGCCGATGTCAAAAAGCGGCGTGATTTCCATGCGCCATTGGGCGACGATGGAAAGTCGCCCATAGGCTTTTGAACCCGGCTTTGCGCAAAGCCGGTCGGCGACTTCTTTCTGGAACATGAGGACCATTTCCTCGAAATGCTCCGCAGCGGCAAGCCATTGTAAAAGCAGAGGCGTTGCGACGTTGTACGGGAGGTTGGCAACGATGCGCCGGGGTGGGGGGGCGATTTCTGCAAGTGCAACGGTCAGCGCGTCGCCCTCTATGATTGTAAGGCGTCCCTGGCTTTCGGCAACCAGGCCCTCAAGGGCGGCGACGCAACGCGGGTCCAGCTCGACTGCGATGACGCGCTTGGCGTGCGCGTCGAGAAGCGCGCGCGTTAAGCCGCCGGGGCCGGGGCCGATTTCGATCACCGAGCCCTTGCCGAGATCGCCGGCCGCGTTCGCGATTTTGCGCGTTAAATTCGCATCGAGCAGAAAATGCTGGCCGAAGCGTCGTTTGGCGCCAAGGTCGAATTCACGGATGATGTCGCGCAGGGGCGGGCGCGCCGGACCTTGTGTGCTGCTCACGGGGTCGCGCCTGCCTGGTGCCGGCGTTCGGCGATGTCGCGGGCAAGGTGAAGGGCTGCGACGAGGCTGCTTTCGTCCGCGATGCCCTGGCCGGCGATGTCGAAGGCGGTGCCGTGATCTGGCGACGTGCGAACGAAGGGCAGGCCAAGCGTGACATTGACCCCGCCCGTGAAATCGATCGTTTTAAGCGGGATCAGCGCCTGGTCGTGGTACATGCAAAGGACGGCGTCGTGGGTTTTTCGCGCCTCTGCGTGGAACAGGCTGTCGGCGGGGAGAGGCCCCCGCACCGTGATCCCAAGCGCCAAAAGGGCGGCAACGGCGGGGGCGATGATCGTGTCTTCTTCCCGGCCAAGAACGCCATTTTCACCGCCATGGGGATTGAGGGCGGCCATGGCAAGGCGCGGGCGCATGATGGCAAAGTCCTGACGAAGCCCTTCCGCCACGATCTTGCCGCAGGTGACGATGCGCTCTGTCGTGAGGCTGGTAGCAACGGTGCGGAGCGGTTCGTGAATGGTCACCGGTGCCACCCGCAGCCCTTCGGCGACCAGCAGCATGGCGGGTTTCGACGCGTCGCCAGCAAGATGGGCGAGAAGTTCGGTGTGGCCTGGATAAGGGACGCCCGCCGCTGCGAAGCTCTGTTTATGGATCGGGTTGGTCACGATGGCGCTGACGTCGCCACTGCCCGCATATTCCACCGCCCGGCGAATGGCGTTGAGGATGGCGGGGACGTTCTCCGTTTCCGGTTTTCCGGGTTGGGGGGGCTTTGCAAGCGCCTGGGCGAGGACGGGCAGCCCTTTTGCAAAGGCCTGGTTTGTTTCGGCGGGCGTGGCGATTGGTATGATCGCGATGTCGAGGCCGAGGCTGGCGGCAATTTGCCGCAGGCGGTCGGCGTCGTCGAAAATAAAAAAGGGTGGCAGGCGGTCATGGTATTTCGCCCAGGCCTTCAGGGCGATTTCGCCGCCGATGCCAGCTGGTTCGCCCATCGTGAGCGCCAGCGGCAGGCGGTCGAAGGGGGGTGTCATAAGCGAATGTCTACGAAGGCCGTGCGACGAAGGTCGCGGAGGTATCTGCGTGAGAGAAGGTCCAGTTTTTCCAGCATGATATTCAGTCGAACCTGCTGGCGGTCATCAATGGGGGTGGTCGCGTTCGGGCGGTCGCACACCATAAGAAGGTGAATGCCAGCCTCGGTGTGGACAGGTTTGCTGGGCACGCCAATGGGCAGCGTTTGCACGGCATTCCGCAATTTTGCGGCCAGGTCTTTTAATTTGATGGTGCCAAGACTGCCAGACATCGGTGCCCCCGATAATTCGGCGGCCCGGTTCATCGCAAGGCACCCGCTCAGCTTCGTCCGTTCGTTTTCTGCCTTGGAAATCTGGGTGGTGATTTCATTCGGGTCGGCCTTGGGCGAGAGGGGAAACAGAAGCTGACTTAGCCCGATGGTGTCTCTTGCGCTTGTCTCGCCAACTTTGCGCCGGTCCTGGAGCCACAGCAAATAATAGCCATCTTCCGTGCGGATTGGCTCGGAAACGGCGTCAAGCTTCATTTCCTGGATAGCCTGGTTCAGTTCGTTCCCCAGCTGTCCTTGCCGGATCCAGCCGAGCTCGCCGCCGGAAAGCGCCGTCACACCTTGTGAGAATTGTCGGGCGAAGCGGGCAAAATTATTGCTGGCGCGGGCTTCGTTCGCGACGCGCTGGACCGTCTCACGGACGGCCGTTTCCTGGGTTGTGTCATCGACGGCCAGGAAAATCTCCGAGACGAGATATTCCGGCGCGTCTGCAAATTGCTGCAGCCGGGCGACCTTCTCCTCGACTTCATCGTCGCTGACGATGACTTTTGGATAGAGCCGGTTGCGGATAATCTTTTCCCAGGCGAGGGAGGACCGGATTTGCGTAGTGATCGTCGAGGCCGCAATGCCTTCTCGGTCCAGGGTTTCCTTAAGCCCACCTTCGGGCATGCCGTTTCGGCTCTCGATGCGGCGCTTTGCTGATTCCAGTTCCTCATCGGCAACTGTAATTTCGAGACGCTCGGCCTCTTGAAGCTTTAGCTGTTCGTCAATCAGGGCTCGCAGAATATCCGGAAGCATCCGGCGGAGTGCTTCCGTCGAGTCGCGAAGATTGGCCGTATACGCGATTAAACGCATGCGGGAATTGAGGTCGAACTCCGAGATCGCATCCTCGTTGACGACGGCGGCAATTCGCTGTGTTTCTTCTGCCTGGGCAGACGGGAATATCGGCGTAAACAGCAGCGCAGCTGAGAAAGCAGCTAAGAAAAAAGTTCTCATCAAATTTGAAATTTCCGTAACATTCCTTTGGGGCACATGCCCATCCCATGACGTATTCTTTAGCGATGAACCTGTTGCCGATCAATCCTTGCCTTCGGCAAGCAGGCAAATGGAAAAGGCCACTTTGGGCATTATAGGGATTAGATGCCGACCTCTCCAAGATGTTTGAGAACGATGCGGAGGAGAAAGGTATTGGCCGGTTTGATGTCTCGATCCTGGGTAAAACTGCGGATAAAACTGAACTGCAGATCGAGGCATTCGTCGACATAACCGAGGCCAAGGCCCCAATTAATCGTATTATCGTTTTCGAAATCCCGGCGGTTCGAGGCCCGAAACGACCAGTTTTTGGTGATTTGGGAACGTAGGGACGTGGTGAGCTCCTCGCGATCGCCAAACTCCGGGTTTGTGGCGGACCCCCGGATAAAGAAGTAATTGACGTCCAGGTGAATGGCGGCGGGGCCGATGCCGAACTCGAACTCGCTTTGTTCGGCGGAAAAACTGTCCGTGTCCAGCCGGGTGCGGTAGAGCATGCTTAGATTTTCTGCGGGTGTTATTTCAACTTCGCCGACATAGTCGGAGAAAGTGTCTTCGAGGCCGGAGCCATCGGCAAAGGGGCTGTTTTTACGAAGGCGATAGCTTTGGCCGAAGAAGATGCTCGCATTGCCGCCACCGGCACCGAGAAGCCCCATCTTCAGGCCATAATTCAGCCGCTGCCCTCCTTCGACCCGATCCAGCCCGGTAAAGCGGCTTGCGGCCATCAAATTCGTCGTGTCGAACTCAAAATTCTGACTGTCCTCGTTCGATATCTTTGAGGGATTTCCTCCATTGGGGGCGATGGCAATTGAAACGACCGGTTCGATCAATTGGTGGACCCGTCCTTCCTGGCGCACAAAAGGATAGCGCCAATCGACCATGACCTGGGGAAAGGCGCGGCCCGTGAAGCCGTCCCGCTTGACGTTGGGGTCGGCCCCGCTGGCGGTGCTGTCATTGGCAAGATAGCCATCCATCTGCAGCGAAGCTGAAACCGTTGTCACATAGCCTTCCGGTGCCTGATAGGGGAATTGCCAGCCGGGTTTGAACGACAGGCGATGGCTGTCCGGCCCTTCCGTGCGGGAGAGGGAAAGCAGATTGGCGTCCAGGCTCCAGCGCGCACCGTTCCGGTCCGGCTCGCCGATGTAGTTGTAGTCGATCATCGGCAGGATCAGGGGCGTGGTATCGGAATCATCCGTTTGACGGAGGCCCTGGAAAAGATAGCCATTCACCGTTGCGTAGTTGCGGCCACGAAAGCCTTCGAGAAAGGCGTGGCTTGTCAGCGTATTTTCGTTTTCGAAATCATATCGCCGAAGATAGGTGTCGTCCGTGGACCGAAAAACATCGAGGCCGGTTCGCCAGGTTGGATCGAGATCGAACCTGGCGCGGCCTTTCACATGGCCGCGGATTTCCTTGCCGCCGGATGTGGCAAGCCCGTTTAGCCGTTCGTCGGCTTCGGTGAGGCTGCCGGCAATTTGGAATTCCCCGTTTTTAAATCGCTGACGGTATTCGCCGACGGCGACAAATCCTTCTTGGGCGGTAAAAATCGGCGCGAAGGTCGCGTCCTTGTCGGGGGCGATGTTGAAATAATATGGAATCTGGGTTCGAAAGCCGAGGTCGGTCGTGCTGCCGATGGTTGGCGAGAGAATACCGCTGCGGCGCTTTACGGTTGGATCCGGATGGGAAAGATAGGGCGTGTAGGCAATTGGAATGCCATAGAATTCGAAAAAAGCGTCCTTGTATTCAATTTCGTGGGCCTCACGGTCATGGACGATCCGCCAGGCTCTTAATTGCCACAAGGGTGCGCGCGTGGGGTCTTTTTTGCAAAGGTTGCAAGGCGAAAACACCGCCTTGTGGAATTCCGCGAAAACGCCGTTTTTGCGTATGCCGGAAACGGCAGCGAGTTTTGAATCGTCTTCAAGAAGGACGCGAAGGCGGCGGACAATGCCTTCCCGCATGTTATCGGTCAGGGTCATGTGATCGGCAAAGGCAACCTCGCCGGTGGGCTCCATAAGGATGACGTTTCCAGACGCGGTGACGAGATCGGCCCGCTGGTTATAGGTCACCGTGTCGGCGAGAAGAAGGCGTGGGCCTTGCGTGATTTCCACATGCCCGCGGGCGAAGATGGTGTCGCGTTCCTTGTCGCGGCGTATTTCGTCGGCACGAAGAAGGATGGGTGCTTCCTTGTTATGTGCAGCAACAGGTGCCGGTTCCGCGCCATGGCTGGGCGACGCCAGAAAAAGGCCGAGAAGGCAACAGGTCATCCATCCGGTTTGCCCAAGCCAACGCATGTTGTCAGCCATCCTCCAGGTGAAGAAGCATGGCGAGGCCAAGCAGCGTTGCTACGCCAGCCGGCGTCCATGCGGCCAGCACAATGGGCAGTTTTTCTGAAAGCCCCAATGCGTGGATGACGTCCGAGAGGAAGAAAAGAAGGAATCCGACCATGGCGGTGAGGGCAATCAGGGCGGCGGTGTTTGTCGTGCGGTTTCGTCGCAGCATGAAAGTTGCCGCGATGAGCACCATGGCGCAGAACAGAAGGGGTTCGGCCAGCAGAGAGTGCCAGTACAATCGGTGGCGACGCGCGGAAAAGCCGGCCTTCTCCAGTGTGTCAATGAAGACCGGGAGTTCCCAGAAGGAAAGGGTCTCAGGCGGGGAAAAACTGTCCTGAATTTTTTCAAGGGTGAGGTCCGTTTTKATYCGRTGGCTTTTCGCAAARGTTGTCGGTCGRTCCGGTTCGGATATTCGGGCGTYTTCCAGTTGCCAATAGCCTTTTTCCAGATGYGCGGAACCGGCATCGACCCGACCGGTAAAGTGATCGGATCCATCGAAAAGAAAAAAGGTGACGTCCTGAAAAGACATGTCGCTTTGGGACATGTGTTGCGCGTGGATAACAGACTGGCCGGTTTTGTCCGCCTGACGCAGCCAAAGGCCGGAGGAAGAAAGAGCGAGCAGGCTTGATTTTCCGCGCAGCAGTTTGTCTTCCAGCGCCTCGTACCGGGTAAACATGGTGGAGGCCAGTGGATTAAAAACCGTGATTTTAAAAACGCCAATGCCAACGGCGACGATCAAAACCGGAAACAAAAATTGCCAGGCGGAAATGCCGGCGCCGCGGATGACGATCAGTTCGTGATGGCGCGCCAGACGCCAAAAGACGAGCATGCCGCCGAACAGAATGGCGAAGGGTGTAATGGTCTGCACCGTTTCCGGTAGTTTCAGAAGCGACATTTGCAGAACGTCGCCCATGGTTACGGCAAGGCGTCCGGCCGATCGCCGGAGCAATTCGATGATGTCGATAAGCAGAACGAGCGTGACTAGAAAGCCCAGCATGCTGAGAAAGCCAAGCAGAAACTGGCGACCGATATAGCGAGACAGGATTGTTGAGATGTGCACGGTGTTTCCTATCCGGTCTCGATTTTCTGTGCCGCCGCTGGAATGCGTCGCCGAAGGAGACGCCCTGTGGTCAGCACACGATAGCCGATTGCAACGGTGAGGAAGGGGACGGCGTACATCAACGGGATCGTTGCCGGGGTTTTTGACGCCATATTGTTGATGCCAATGCCCAGAAGCTGAATGGCAACGCCTATCGCGACGGCGGCCAGGATGCGGCCGGTCTGTCCGCGCCGGTTAAAATCGCCTGAAAAAAGCGCGGCAAGCGCGATGAACAGGAAGGCAAGGTTGTAGAGCGGGGAGGTTAGCCGTTGATGGCCCTCAGAGATCAGCTTTCCCTTGTTGTTCCGGTCGTCCGCAGTATCTGCCGGGAAGAAGAGGCCAGGCAGGTATCGTTCGCGTGGTTCTCGCCAGCGATATTCAGGGGTTTTGTCGATGTTTCCCAAATCCACAGTGTAGCGGTCAAAATAGAGGAGTTGCAGGCGGCTTGTTTTTTCATCGATTTCCTGGCGGTTGCCATTTATCAGGATGACCTTGGGGCCACTGTCCGTCCGCACGAATTTTCCATGTTCGGCCATGATCGTCACGGACTGCTTCGCGTTTCGGCTGTCGTGCATCAGGATGCCGTAAAGATCGCCTTCTCCGGCGCGTTCCCGCACATAGACGGTCAGCTTGTCGCCAAGCGAATTAAAAACGCCCTCTTTCAGCAGAACGGCTGAATAGTTGTGGCGAAACAGAAACTGAAGGTCTTTGAATTCCCGGTAGGACGAGGGCAGAAAATACAGCGTGATGCTGTAACAGACGACCGTGAGCAGAAGGGCGAGGGCAATCCCGGGTGCCGCCATGGTCCGGGGCGGCAGGCCCGCTGCCCTGAGGATGACCAGTTCGCTGTCCATGGTCAGTTTGTTGTAGGTAAACAGCACCGCCGCAAAGAACGCGATCGGAATAACGATGACAAGGTAAGTCGGCAGCAGGTGCAGGGTAAGCGAAACAAAGGCCGTTAATTCGAGCCCACGGTTGACGATCAAATCCACGAAACGAAGCGACTGGGTCAGCCAGATCACGCAGGTCAGCCCGGCGCAGACAAGCACCGTCGCCCAGGCAAGTTGGCGAAAGATGTAAAGAAAGGCAATTTTTCTCATATTTCCAGCCGAATGATAGACCCGCGCGCCATGACCGGACAGGCCTTCTTTACTGTTTTTTGGGCGCAGATGGAAGGGGGCCCGATTTGCAAGGCAACCGGCATGGGTCAAGGTCCCGCTTTTCTTTGTCTCTCGGATTGGTAGAGTAGGGCCAGATGGGTTTAAAAACCCTTGACCAAGGAACCGGGAGGGGGCTGCCCATGAAAATCGATTTTACCGAACCAAGTCTGACAAAAACCGCCACAATCGTCCTCGGCGTGCCTGCGGGCAATCGCCTGAGCCCAGCCGCCGTCGCCCTTGATGATGCGATGGAAGGGGCCATTGCCCACGCCATTCGTGTCGGCCATTTCGAGGGCAAGCGAAAACAGTTTCTCCAATTCCCTGCACCTGCGAAGGGGCCGGTCGGTCAGATCGTTCTTGTTGGGCTGGGTGAGGCGAAGCGCCTGTCGGTGAAGGATTTTCAGGACATTGGCGGGAAAATCTTTGGCTATTTGAACGCGGCCAGGGAAGCCCGTGGGACGCTTGTTGTCGAGGCGTTGGTTGGGTGCCGGGTAAAGCCTGAGGTAATCGCCGCGAATCTTGCCTATGGCGCGCGGCTTTCCAGCTATCGTTTTGATAAATACCGTACGGAGAAGACCCGGGATGCCCATAATCCGCCAACGTTGAAGCGGCTTTCCATCCAGGTGAAGGGGGTGGCCAAGGCAAAAAATTGCTACGCGCCGCTGGAAAAAATTAGCGACGGCGTTTTTCTTACGCGTGACCTTGTTTCCGAGCCTGCGAACGTCCTGTTCCCGGAAGCCCTGGCGAAAGAAGCGATGAAGCTTCGCCGTCTTGGGGTCGAGGTCGAGGTTCTTGATGAAAAGGACATGGCCAGACTGGGGATGGGGGCGTTGCTTGGGGTGGCCCAGGGAAGCGTTCGGAAACCCAGGCTCGTCACGCTGCGCTGGTTGGGCGCAAAGCGTGCGAAGGACAAGCGCCCGCTGGCCCTTGTCGGTAAGGGCGTGACCTTCGACAGCGGCGGTATCTCTATCAAGCCGTCGGCTCATATGGAGGACATGAAGTGGGACATGGGCGGATCTGCCGTTGTACTGGGTGTTATCCGCGCCCTGGCGGCCCGCAAGGCGCGCGTCAATGTGGTGGGTGTCATCGGGCTGACCGAGAACATGCCGTCCGGGACCGCGCAACGTCCGGGCGACGTTGTGACATCGATGTCCGGCCAGACGATTGAGGTGATTAACACGGACGCGGAGGGCCGGTTGGTTCTGGCGGACGCGCTTTGGTACTGCCAGGAACGGTTCAAGCCGCAAGCCATCATCGATTTGGCGACGCTGACCGGCGCGATTATCGTGGCCCTGGGCATGGAATATGCGGGTCTGCTTGCAAACGATACGAAACTTGCCACGAAACTGACAAAGGCCGGAGAGGCGGAAGGGGAACGCCTGTGGCGATTGCCCCTCGACAAGGTCTATGACAAGGACATTGACTCCGACATTGCCGACATGAAAAACGTCGGTTCTGGCCGTGGCGCGGGCAGCATCACGGCGGCCCAGTTCCTGAAACGGTTTGTTCAGGAGGGCGTCCCATGGGCCCATATCGACATTGCCGGCGTCACCTGGGCCAACAGGTCAAAACCGACCGTCCCGAAGGGGGGGACGGCGTTTGGGGTGCGGTTGCTCCACCGGTTTATTGCCGACAATTATGAAGCGGGGTAGCCGTTTCTAAATGACGGCAATCAATTTTTATCAATTGCAGCAAAGCACGCTGGAACAGGCGCTGGAGAAGCTTCTTACAAAAGTTCTTGGGGGCCGCGCGCGTGCCGTCGTGCTAGCGGGCTCTGAAGAACGCGTCGAGGCGTTGAATGCCGCGCTCTGGACGTTGTCGCCATCCTCCTTTCTGCCCCATGGCAGTCGCCGGGATGGCTGTGCTGCCAGTCAGCCGGTGTGGCTGACGGTGGAGGACGAGAATCCGAACGGCGCCAGCATTCTTGTGCTTACGGACGGGATGGTTTCTAAAAGGGTCCAGGATTACGAGCGCTGTCTTGAGCTTTTTGACGGTGACGATGCGGTGGCCGTTACGACGGCGCGCGATCGCTGGCGCAGCTATCAGGCAGAAGGGCACACGCTTAGCTATTGGCAACAGAAGCCCAACGGTGGTTGGGAAAAAAAGGAAGGGCAAGACACCTAATGGCGATTGAACGCACACTTTCGATTATCAAACCAGATGCCACCCGCCGCAATCTGACGGGGAAAATCAACGCAATGCTCGAAGGGGCGGGGCTTCGCATCATTGCCCAGAGACGCCTGCGGCTTACGCGCAAGGACGCCGAGGCCTTTTATGGCGTGCACAAGGACCGGCCGTTTTTCAACGACCTTTGCGCGTTTATGACGTCGGGTCCGGTCGTCGTTCAGGCCCTTGAAGGGGAAAACGCCGTCGCGAAGAATCGCGAAGTCATGGGTGCGACGAATCCGACGGAGGCGGCACCGGGAACCCTGCGCAAGGAATTTGCCGAATCGATCGAGGCAAATTCCGTCCACGGCTCGGACTCGGTCGAGAACGCCGGGATCGAAATCGCTTTTTTCTTTAAGGAAGAGGAAGTTGTTGGCTAGATGCCTGCAATTACACCAGGAAATAGGCCATTAGAAGCAGGGTAACGGCGATCGCGACGCTGGTCACCACGGTCAGTTTCATAAAACCGTTCCACATGTCGCTATGCGACTGAAGATCGAAATCGTTCGACATATGAACTCTCCACTTTTTGTTGTGTGCCGTACGGCCTGTAAACGCAGATATAGCCTAGATCGCGGGGCAAGGGAACCGCTTCATGGGGACTGGAATTGGGCGGTCTCTAGCCTTGTGTTTCCGGATTGAGGAAGCCGGCGGCGGGCGTGGCGGGCGTTGCTGCAAGGCGCGTCCTGTTTTCCTCGACGCGGACCCCGTTGGTGGCAAGCAGGCGAAGCGCCATGGGGTAGCAGCGGTGCTCCATCGTAAGCACCCGTGCGGCAAGGGTTTCGGGGGTATCGTCCTGGGCGACGGGGACGGCGGCCTGGATGAGGATGGGGCCGGCATCGAGTTCGGGGCGGACGAGGTGAACGGTGCAGCCGCTGATCTTCACGCCCGCTTCGATGACTTTGCGATGGGTGTTCAGGCCGGGGAAGGCGGGAAGAAGGGACGGGTGAATGTTGAGAACGCGGTCCCGCCAGGCGGTGGTAAATTTTTCCCCAAGCAGCCGCATGAACCCGGCAAGGCAGATAATTCCAATGTTGGCCTGGCGCAGGGCGCTGTCCAGCGCCGCGTCGAAGCCTGCCCGGTCCGGAAAATCCTTGTGCGAAATCACGCAGAAGGAAATTCCGGCGCGTTTTGCGTGTTCCAGCCCCTTTGCGTCGGCGACGTTGGCGATGACCAGCGCGATTTCGGCGGGGTAGTCCGGCGCTTCGCAGGCCGCGATCAATGCCTGGAGATTGCTGCCGCGTCCGGATATTAGGACGCCGACCCTTGCCCGGCCCATGCCGCCTCCATTCCCGTTATCTGCACCGTTGCGGGCCCCTGTTTGCCAGCCACCACATGGCCGATCCGGTAAACGGTTTCGCCTGCTGATCGGAAATGCGCTTCCACCGCGGCGGCATCTTCCGGGGCGGTCAGCACGACCATGCCGATGCCGCAATTAAAAGTGCGCGCCATTTCCATCGGGGGCACGCGGCCCTGGGCGGAAAGCCAGCGGAAGATTGCCGGCATTGGCCAGGTGGTGGCATCGATTTTCGCGACAACCGCGTCCGGAAGGACTCGTGGGATATTTTCGATCAGGCCGCCACCGGTGATATGCGCCAGCGCCTTTACCTTTCCGGCACGCACCGCGCCAAGCGCGCTTTTCACATAAATACGGGTTGGTTGCAGCAGGGCCGCGCCCAGGCTTTGGCTGGCATCGAAAGGTGCCGGCGCATCGAAATCAAGGGTCGTTTCTTCGACAATCCGCCGGACAAGCGAAAATCCGTTTGCATGCACGCCGTTTGACGCCAGGGCGAGGATGGTATCGCCCACGGCAACACGGTCGCCGGTAAGAAGCTGATCGCGTTCAACGGCGCCAATGGCAAACCCGGCCAGGTCATAATCGCCTTGCCCGTACATGCCGGGCATTTCGGCGGTTTCACCGCCGATAAGGGCGCATCCGGCGTCAGTGCAGCCCTTGGCGATGCCGGCAATCACGCCTTTCGCGGTTTTGACGTCAAGCTTGCCGGTGGCAAAATAATCGAGGAAGAAAAGCGGCTCCGCCCCCTGGACGATGATATCGTTCACGCACATCGCGACCAGATCAATGCCGATCGTCTCGTGGTAGGCCTGCGCGATGGCGATGCGAAGCTTTGTGCCGACCCCATCCGTGGCGGCGACGAGGAGGGGGTTTTTGAATCCGGCAGCACCGAGATCGAACAATCCGCCAAATCCGCCCAACCCGCCAAGCACCCCCTTGCGGGTTGTGCTGCGCGCAAGGGGCTTGATTGCTTCGACAAGCGCAGCACCAGCCTCGATGTCGACTCCCGCTTCCTTGTATGTACGGCTGTTAATGGTCCTAACGCCCGTGATAGTAAAGAGTAAGAGGAAGCGAAATCGAGCACGCCCTGTGACGTTGAAGATACTGGATCGCCGACAGTTTGCAATGGCCCGTTGTTCAATATGGGGCCGTGCGGCTGCCTTTTTTGTGGTGTTTGGCCTTGCCATTTCCGCAAGCGAGGCCTGCGCGGCATCGGCAGACGTTTTTACGGTCGATGAGGTGATTGTCGATGCCACGGCGCGCACCGCCGAGGAGGCGCGCGAGGTTGCCCTTGCCGAAGGCCAGTATCAGGCCTTTCTCCGGCTGTTCAACCGGCTGACGCTGCGCCTGGACCATTCCCGCCTGCCCGATGTCGAACCGGAAGCGATCGTGAACCTGGTTCACGCCTTCGAGGTTCGGAGTGAAAAAACATCCGGGATTCGCTATCTCGCAAAACTGACGGTTCATTTCAAAGGCGAAGCCTTTTTGAAATTTCTCCAGGCGCATGAAATTCCGTACGCCACAACCCAAAGCAAGCCGATCCTGGTGTTGCCCGTTTTCGACTCCGGGGAAGAGCGGATGCTCTGGCGCGACCCAAATCCATGGCGGGATGCCTGGCTTGTCACGCCGCCCCGCGATGGGTTGGTGCCGTTCGTTTTGCCTTTTGGAGATCTTGAGGATGTGACGGCAATCGACGCGGCGCAGGCCGCGCTTGGCGATCAGGATCGGCTGGCGGCGATCGCAAAACGCTACAACGCTGCGGCCATTCTCGTTGCCCAAGTGCGTTCAACCACCGAATCCTTTCTTAAATTGCCAGCGCTTTACTTAAGCCTAAGCCGTTATGGTGCCGGCGCCTGGGGCGACGTTTATGTGGCCAGTTTCATGGGCGCGGACGGCGTCACGCAGGAAAGCCTGTTTCACCAGGCGATTGAGCAGACCGTTCAGCGGATTGAGGAAAGCTGGAAACTTGATAATCTTCTACAATCAGGGGAAGAGGGCGAGGTGACGGTCGCGGTGCCTTTGCGTGGCCTTGAGGACTGGCTGAAAATCGAGAAGCGCTTGGGCGGTATCCCTTCGGTGCTTGAAAATCGGCTGGTCTACCTTTCCCGTGAGGAGGCGCGTGTGCGGATTCGTTTTCAGGGCGGCGGCATGCAACTGCAACGGGCGTTGCTGCAAAGCGACCTCGTCCTTTCTTTCCAGCCCTATCAGGGGGGGCAGGCACTTGTCTTGAAGCTGGAGGATGCGACAGAAGGTGTTCAGTAAAGGTGCGCAAGTAACAGACGGAATCGTTACCGTTCCGAACATCATCAGCCTGTTGCGGCTGCTTTCCGTGCCGCTGATGCTGTGGTTTTTGCTTGAGGAAAATTTCGTGGCGGCTTTCTGGCTGTTTTTGCTTGCCAGCATTTCGGATGGCGTCGATGGGTTTATTGCCAAACGCTTTAACGCCCGCTCGATTGTCGGGTCCTACCTTGACCCTGTCGCGGACAAGGCGTTGTTGCTTGGGGTCTATATTACGCTGGGGGTTGCCGGGCATTTGCCGGTGTGGCTGGTGGCCCTTGTCGTGTTCCGTGACGTGATGATCGTTGGCGGCGCCATTCTGTTCCGGGGCCTGACTGGCAAACTTAAGGTGCAGCCGCTGCTAAGCGGCAAGCTGAACACCGTGGCGCAAATTCTGCTGGCGGGAATGGTCTTGACGGACCTGGCTTTGCAAATCCCCGTCGGGCCGCTGATCGAAGGGCTGGTCTATTTCGTCACGGCAACGATCCTGTTTTCAGGCGGGTGCTATCTTGTGACCTGGTCGTGGTTGGCCAGTGGGTTGGAGGAATAGAGTATGTCGGCATCGCTACGTTTTTGGGGAGTCGCCATTTTTCTTTTTGTGGCGTCCCTCTACCTCTTCCGGGACATTCTGCTGCCTTTCGTCGTGGGGCTTGGGGCCGCGTATTTTCTGGATCCGATCACGGACCGTCTTGAGGCGCTGTTGCGTTCGCGCACCCTGGCGACGGTGCTGGCCATGCTTGCTTTTTATGCGGCTGTTTTTGCCTTTTTCCTGCTTTTCTGGCCGATTCTCGAAAGCCAAATCGTGGCCCTGAGCGAGCGTGCCCCGGATTACCTGAAGGACGTGCACGAATTTTTGCTTCCGTATCTGGCGGGCTTGTCCCCCGACCTTTCGCTGGAAGCCGTTGGCAAGGTGAAAGCGGTTGCCGGTGTTGAGGCGGGCAAGGTGTTTGCGTGGGCGGGCACGCTTGTTAGCTATGTCTGGAGTGGGGGGCTGGCCCTTTTCAATCTCATCTCGCTGGCCCTGATTACACCCATCGTCCTTTTCTACCTTCTGCGGGATTGGGACAAAATCGTCCAGCGGGTGGATGGCTGGCTTCCAAAAAGCCACGCCCCGACGATTCGTGCGCAGCTTCGCGAAATTGACCGCACGCTGGCCGGCTTTGTTCGGGGCCAGGCGACGGTTTGTCTGATGTTGGCGGCCTTTTACGGCATCGGCCTGGCGCTGGCCGGGCTCGATTTCGGCCTTGTCATCGGGATTGCGACGGGGCTGCTCTCGTTCATTCCCTATTTCGGCATGGGGGTCGGGCTTGTCATCGGCGTCACCCTCGCCATTCTGCAATTTTCCGATTGGCTTCCTGTGGCCATCGTTGTCGGCGTGTTTCTTCTTGGCCAAGTCCTTGAAGGGAATTTTCTTACGCCAAAACTGGTTGGCGAACGTATCGGCCTGCATCCGGTGTGGGTCATTTTCGCCCTTCTGGCCGGGGGGACGCTGGCCGGATTCCTGGGCGTGGTGCTGGCGGTTCCGGTCGCGGCGGTTCTGGGTGTGATGGTCCGCTTTGCCATTCGTTGTTATCAGGACAGCGCCTATTATCTGGGCGCGTCCGAGGGCGAAGAGAAGCCGTGACGCCGGGGCGCGTGACGCCGGGGCGGCAGCTTCCTCTTGATCTTGGCCATCGTCCGGCCCTTGGGGGGGACGATTTTCTGGTTGCGCCTTCCAATGCTGATGCGGTTGCCTGGATTGACAGGTGGCCGGACTGGCGTGGCACCGGCCTTGTTCTTTACGGGCCGGGGGCTTGCGGAAAAACGCATCTGGCCCATGTCTGGCAGGCGCGGACGCGCGCGCCGCATGTTTTGGCCGGCGATCTTGGCGACGCACCGCGCGCGGTGCTGGGCGAGGCGCGTGCCTGCGTTGTCGAGGGCGCGTCCGGTGCGGACGAAGCGGCGCTTTTTCACCTCTACAACGTCCTTGTCGAGCGTGGAGGGCATTTGCTTTTGACGGATCGCGAACCGCCGGCGCGCTGGCCTATCCAGCTTGCGGACCTTCGCTCGCGGTTGCTCGCGTTGCCGGCTGTGCAGATGGGGCAGCCGGACGACCGGCTCTTTGCCGCCGTTCTGGTGAAGCTTTTTAGCGATCGCCAGCTTGAGGTTGGCGAAGAGGTTGTGGCTTACCTTCTGAACCGAATTGAGCGTTCCTTTGCCGTGGCCCGGGATTTTGTGGCCGAACTGGACGCAGCCGCCCTTGCGCGGCGGCGGCGGATTACCGTTCCCTTCGTCCGTGAAATTTTAGGCGACGAGAATTAAGCGTCCGACGGCTTTTTCTGCGTGGTGACGAGGCGCACCTTGCCGTTCTCGATGGCAAGCGCGCATCCCCCATTCTTCAATGCCAGCGCGTCCTCGCCGAACATGCTTCGCTGCCAGCCGCGAAGGGCCGGCACATCGGCGTTGTCATCGGCGGCGATCTGTTCCAGGTCGCTGCTGCTTGCAATCAGTTTCTGGGCGACGGAATGTTCTTCGCACTTCATTTTGAGAAGCACTTTTAGCAGGTCCACCGTTGGTCCCAGGCCGCCCTGGTTTGCCACCCGTTTGGGCGGCATTGGGCAGGCGTCCTCGGCAAGGGCGCTGGCGGCTTGTATGGCCTCAACAATGGCGGTGCCAAGCCTGTTTTCCGAGGCTTTCCCTATTCCCCGGCAGCGCCGAAGGTCGGCGGTGGTTTCCGGCATTTGCGCGGCAATTTCAAGAAGGGCGTCATCGCGAAAGACCCGGTTGCGGGGTACGTTCTGTTTTTGGGCGAGGGTTTCCCGCAAGGCGGCAAGCTCACGAACGGTGGCCAGGAAACGCCGGTTGGCGTTGCGTGTCTTCAGCCTTCGCCACGCCTCTCTCGGCTCCATGCAGTAAATGGCGGGATCGGTGAGAGTGGCCATTTCGCTTTTCAGCCAGTCCATGCGCTTTGTTGTTTCCAGCTTTTCGTGAAGCTTTTCGTAGATGACGCGTAAATGGGTGACGTCGGCGATTGCGTATTCAAGCTGTTTTTCGCTCAAGGGGCGATGCGCCCAATCCGTGAAGCGTTGCGCCTTGTTGATGCGTGCTTTTGCCAATCGGCTGACCAGGGTTTCATAGGCGATGGAATCGCCGAAGCCACAAGCCATCGCTGCAATCTGCGTATCGAAAAGCGGCGCGGGGATGGTGCCGTTGATGTGGAAGAAAATCTCGATATCCTGGCGCGCCGCATGAAAAACTTTAAGCACGTTCGGGTTCGCCATCAGCTCCAAAAGCGGCGTCAGGTCGATATTTTCCGCCAGCGGGTCGATCGCTGCGACATCCTTGGGGCCGGCGACCTGCACCAGACAAAGCTGGGACCAATAGGTTTTTTCGCGGATAAACTCGGTGTCGACGGTGACATAGGGTGCCTCGGACAAGCTTTTGCAAAGCTCGGCAAGGGCGGGTGTGTCGGTGATGATTCGCATGGGCGAGCTATACACGGAAAGGGTTGCCCGTGAAAGAAGAAGCACTGGCCAATCTGGCCTAGGGAATTGCGCGTGGCGCGACGGATCAAGACGCCTTGACAAGCCGGATTGTTTCGTGCGCTGTTTCCGCCGAAACGGCTTGCGGCGGAAGGTTGCAAACTGGCAATTGCGGTCGTCGGAGACGGAGAACCATGCACCCATATCGAACCCATAATTGTGGCGTCCTACGTGCCTCGAACGTTGGCGACGTCGTTCGGCTTTCTGGCTGGATTCATCGCAAGCGCGACCATGGCGGCCTGCTTTTTATCGACATGCGGGACCATTACGGTCTGACTCAATGCGTGATCGAAACGTCCCATGCCATCTTCGATGCCTCGGAAGCGGTCCGCAACGAAAGCGTCGTTACGATTACCGGCAAGGTTGTCGCCCGTTCCGAAGGCACGGTGAACCGGGATCTGCCCACCGGCGAAATCGAAATTCGGATTGAGGAATTCCTCGTCCAGGCGGCTGCCGATGCCTTGCCATTGCAGGTCAACAGCGACATGGATTATCCGGAGGAAACACGCCTGCGTTACCGTTTTCTCGATCTTCGCCGGGAAAAACTGCACGCGAACATGCAGCTTCGCTCGGCCGTTGTTGCCAGCCTCCGGAGCCGGATGACAGAGGCTGGTTTTACGGAATTTCAGACGCCAATTCTGACGTCCAGCTCGCCAGAAGGTGCGCGCGACTATCTGGTGGTCAGCCGCATTCATCCCGGCCATTTTTACGCGCTTCCCCAGGCACCGCAGCAATATAAGCAGCTTCTGATGGTGGCGGGGTTCGACCGCTATTTTCAGATTGCGCCCTGTTTCCGGGACGAAGACGCGCGCGCCGATCGTTCGCCGGGCGAGTTTTATCAGCTTGATATCGAGATGTCCTTTGTGACCCAGGACGATGTCTTCGATGCGGTCGAGCCAGTGTTACACGGTGTTTTTGAGGAATTTGCGCGCGGTCGCAGCGTCAGCCCGCTGCCTTTTCAGCGCATTCCTTATGCAGAGGCCATGCTCCTTTACGGCTCGGACAAGCCGGATTTGCGCAATCCTCTGCGTATTTGCGATGTCACAGAGGCCTTTGACGGCGGCGGCTTCTCTATTTTTGCCAAGGCGATCGGCAAGGGGGCCATCGTGCGCGCCATTCCCGGTCCGGATACGGCGGTGCGGCCGCGAAGTTTCTTCGACAAGCTGAACGACTGGGCGCTGGAAGAAGGGGCACCTGGCCTCGGTTACATTATTTTTACGAAAGACGGCGCCAAGGGGCCGATTGCGAAATTTCTGGACGAACCGCGCCTCGCCATTTTGCGCGAAACGTCTGGAATTAAGGATGGGGACGCGCTTTTCTTCGTTTGCGACACGCCGGATGCGGCGCCTAAATTTGCTGGTGCCGTCCGTGACAAGCTTGGCCAGGCTCTTGATCTGCTGGAGAAGGACGCCTTTCGGTTGTGCTGGATTGTGGATTACCCACTCTATGAGCTGGACGCAGATGGCCGCGTTGGGTTCAGTCACAATCCCTTTTCGATGCCTCAGGGCGGCCTGGAATCGCTGGAAAACGAAGATCCCCTTGCGATCAAGGCCTATCAGTACGACATCGTATGCAACGGGATCGAACTTTCGAGCGGGGCCATTCGAAATCATCTGCCGGAAATCATGTACAAGGCGTTTGGCATCGCGGGCTATTCGCAAGAAGACGTGGAATCGCGTTTTGGCGGCCTTTTGAGCGCCTTTAAATTCGGTGCGCCTCCCCATGGCGGCGTTGCGCCGGGCCTTGACCGCATCGTGATGTTGCTTGCTGACGAGCCGAATATCCGTGAAGTTATTCTTTTTCCAATGAACCAGAACGCCGAAGACCCTTTGATGCAGGCACCGGCCGAGATTCCGCTGGAGCGGCTGCGGGAGTTGCATTTGCGCGTTCTTCTGCCCCCGCCGAAAAAAGACTAGAGCGGAAAGCGGCAAATTTATTTGTATTTGCAATAAGTTGCCCGCAGTCTTTAACGGGGCGTTTACGCGTGGGTGCTAGGTTGCCTGTCTAGGTTTTGAGGGCCTTTTCAGGAGTCCCGATGCACCCTTTTAAAAAAACCGCAGCAAATTTTTCGGGTGGCTTTCGCCTCGCCTTGCCGTTTCTTGCCACGTTAACGGCAAGCGGTTGCGCCCTGCCACCGGTCGTAACGGTGGCAAGCTTTGCGGCCGATGGCGTGAGTTATGTGATGAGCGGGCGGACCGTTTCGGATCATGTGCTTTCCTACGCCGTGCAGGAAGATTGCGCCGTCTATCGGGTCGTTAAAGGCGAAAGCATCTGCCATTTGGAACAATCGGCAACGGCCCTGTCCCTGACGCGCACCGCCGCGCAGCAAGCTGAAACCCCGGCAAATCTGGAACCGGCGGTGGGCCGGGGTGCAACGTCTTTTTCGCAACGCGCGATAACCGATACGGCCGTGGCAACCAATACGGTCAAAACGCCGGAGGCCGTGGAAAAGCCGGCACCCAATTCCTGGGCGCGCTGGGCCTATCGCGGTGGTTCGGATGAGGTTGCCAGCTTTCTTGCCCTTGGAAGCTACCGATTCCGCACGAACGCCGTTCGGACGGCGAGGCAATACGAAGCCTATTCCCCCTATATCGTCGTTACCTATCTTCGGGGCGAGAACTATTACCGTGTCGTTGTTGGCCCCTATTCGGATGCTGATATCGTGGACGCGAAAGCGGGCCTCATCCGGGCCGGCGCAAGCCCCTGGCAGGTGCGTCTTTGCGGCGTCGAAGGCGTGGGGACGAATTGCGGGAAGACGGGTTCGGGGTGAGGTCGGGTCAGATGGCCGTAATTTCGGACGGGGTTTTGGATTTGCGCCGCTTGCTGTGGAACATGGCAGCGTCCGCCCGTTCGATCAGATCCTTCTTCTGGTCGCCGGGGCCGAAAGATTCAATGCCGAAGCTGACCCGGACCGGAATGCGGTGGCCGTCCATGGTGACGATTCTACGCATCAACCGGTTGTTCAGGGTTTCAAGGCGGCGCAGCCCATAGGCAATTTCCGTTTCGGCCATCAGGATGGCGAATTCGTCGCCGCCAATGCGGGCCACGTAATCCGTTTCGCGGACATTGGCCAGAATCCGGTGCGCAATCTCGCGCAAAACCTCATCCCCGATCAGGTGGCCATAACGGTCGTTGATTTTCTTGAAATCGTCGACGTCGCTGATAGCGAGAACGCCTGTGGTGCCGTTGCGATTGGCGCGGGCAAGTGCGCGGTTGATCTGTGCATCGAAGCCACGGCGATTAAGCAGCCCCGTCACTTCGTCCGTCATCGTCAGAACTTCAAGCCTGGCAATGCGCTTGGCCTGGGCGAGAAGGCGGCGTTCGGCGTCGGCGGCCAGGAGCAGGGCCTGTTCCAGCAGTGCCACCTGACCGACGCCCGGAAGGCGTCCTTCCCAGGGCTTCGATTCCAAATGCGCCTGGCCCAATTGAAGGGTGTCCGCCTGTGCCGGGGGCATGGCGGGAGGCTTTAATTTCGCCGTTTCGCTATGAAGCTTTGCCTGTGTCATCGTTTGCGCCTTGTCCATTCCAGTGGGGCTATTGGCCTGCAGAGAAGGTAGCAAGAGGCATGCCAGAAAAAAACGTAGGGAAAAGAACAGGTTAGAATTTTTTGGTGGGGTGAAGGGGAGGTAAAAACTTCCTATCGGTCCTTTTTTGCCGCAGGCGGCGGTGAAATTTCCCTTGTTTTTCTTGCCGGAGGCCCCGAC
The DNA here is from genome assembly GCA_002746255.1 of Rhodospirillaceae bacterium. Classification (NCBI taxonomy): domain Bacteria; kingdom Pseudomonadati; phylum Pseudomonadota; class Alphaproteobacteria; order Rhodospirillales; family Rhodospirillaceae; species Rhodospirillaceae bacterium. The sequence goes on from NVWO01000001.1 coordinate 225,814, forward strand.
CCTTAAAAAAACACGGAAGGAATATCAATGACATCGCCTTGCCCGCCTTCTCCCCCGCAACCGGGGGCCTGCGGTGGCATCCGCCGCTTTGGCTGTCGTTTTGGCCGTCGTTTTGGTCAATGTGAGCTTCGCGTCCTTTTTCAAGCCGTTCTTCTTGTGCTTTTCGGCGCGCACACGGCCCATGCCGAGCCAGGCCTGGCGCCCCACCGGGCCTATTATTCGGCAAAGATTGCGCAGGTGAAGCAGGCAAGCCAGATCGTTAACGCCCAGGGCAAGATGGTGATCGAATTCGCGGCCTCCTGTGAGGGCTGGGAGACAACGCAAGGCACGCAATTGCTGCTTACCAACAATCGGGGCGATGAATTTGTGATGGATGTCCGTTTTACAAGCTGGGAATCCCGGGACGGACGGCAGTTCCATTTCAATTACGTGCATAAAAAAAACAAGATCGTTCAGGTGGAATTGCTTGGCAGGGCGGAAATTCCGGCTCGTGGAATGGCGGGGACCGTTCTTTTTTCAAAGCCCGCCCCTGGGGAGATAGCCCTGCCGAAGGGAACCGTCTTTCCAACCGAGCATCTGTCCATGCTGATGGCCCATGCCGACGCCGGTAAGGTGCTTTTCTCCAAAGCGGTCTTTGATGGCACAACGGGCGAAGGCGCTTATGAAATCAGCGCCGTCCTTGGCAAGCCATATCGTTTCCCGGAAGGGAAAAAAGACGGACTGGAACGTCTTTCCGGCGACCGTGTCTGGCCGGTTCGGCTGGCTTTCTTTCCCCATGGTGCCGTCGATGCCATGCCGGAAATGGAAATCGGCGTCTGGCTGCTTCGCTCAGGCGTGGCCGAGCGCATCGTTTCCGATCACGGTACGTTTGTCATTGCCAGCGAGCTTGAGCGAGTGGAGTGGCTACCATCGCCGGAATGCTAAATTCCGTCATATTTTTCAATGGGCTGCCGACACTGAACGGGTTTAAGGCTATGGTAACCATCCTTCCCTTAAGACTTATGAAACAAACACAGGGACCTGGTGATGCCGCAGACCATTCTGATTGTTGAAGACAACGCGTTAAACATGAAGCTTTTTCAGGATCTTCTGGTGGCCAACGGCTACCGGATTTTGCAGACGAATGACGGCTTCAAGGCGTTGGACATGGTACGCGAGCACAGGCCGGATCTGGTGCTGATGGATATTCAGCTCCCGGAAATTTCCGGCCTGGTCATTACCAAGCAAATCAAGGACGACGAGGAATTAAAGAACATTCCCGTTATCGCCGTTACGGCTTTCGCCATGAAAGGCGACGAGGAAAAAATCCGAGAAGGCGGTTGCGAAGCCTATATTGCCAAACCGATTTCCGTCCCGCATTTTCTGGAAACCATCAAGAAGGTTATGGGTAGGGCCACATGACGGCACGTGTGCTGATCGTCGATGACGTGCCGACGAACGTGAAGCTGCTGGAAGCGCGCCTCTCGAATGCCTATTTCGACGTGATTACGGCAAAGGACGGGCCTTCCGCTCTTGAACTGCTGCGCAGCAGCTTGCCGGACATCGTCTTGCTGGATGTCATGATGCCGGGCATGAACGGCTTTGAGGTTTGCAAGAAAATTAAATCCGATCCGAAAACCTGCCACATTCCCGTCGTCATGGTGACGGCGCTAAGCGAGACGAAAGACCGCATCCAGGGGCTGGAGGCGGGCGCCGATGATTTTTTGACAAAGCCGATCAATGACAAAGCGCTGTTGGCGCGGGTCCGCAATCTGACGCGCGTTAAAATGATGATGGACGCTTGGCGGCAACGGTCCGAGACGTTTGAGAAGCTTGGGCTGGATATCTCATTGCCGGAATTGTGCAAGGAGGACACCGGCAAGGCGAAAGTTCTTCTGGTCGAAGACAATCCGCACAGCGCCGCACATATTCGGGAAACGCTTGTGGAAGCGGAAGGGGACGACGTCACAATTGTTGCCGATGGTGTCGCCGCAATGGCCGCGTTGCGTGACGTTGCCTTTGAGCTTGTGATTCTCAGCCTGGATTTGGCGAACGAGGATGCCTTAAGACTTGTGGCGCAGATACGTGCCAGTGAGGAACTGCGCAGTCTGGCCATTCTTGTTCTTGTTGAGGAACATGACGAAGAAATGCTTGCGCAAGCGTTTGAGGTCGGTGTGCATGACTATTTGGTCCGACCTCTCGAAAAGAGCGAACTTCTTCTTCGTAGTCGCACGCAAATCCGCCATAGCCGCTATCAGAAACGCCTGAGCAGCGACTACCAGAACAGCCTGGCGCTTGCGGTAACCGATAGTCTGACCGGGATTTACAACCGGCGTTACCTGGAGAACCATCTACCGCGCCTGCTGGAAGATTCCCTCCAGCAGGAAAAAAACCTGATCGTGATGCTGATCGATATTGACCGCTTCAAGGATGTGAACGATCGTTTCGGCCATGTTGCGGGGGATCATGCGCTTAAAGAAGTTGCGGCACGAATTCGGGCAAACGTTCGCAGCTTCGATCTTGTCGCGCGACTGGGCGGCGACGAGTTTGTTGTTGTTATGCCGGATTGCTCGCTGCCATTCGTGCGCGCGACGGTCGAGCGTGTGCGTGCCGCTGTTTCTGGCCAGCCGATCTTTATGCCGGGCGAAAACGAAGGTTCCACCATTACGGTCAGCATTGGGGTCGCCCAGGTCCAGGGTCAGGAAGACATGCCCGAAGCGCTGCTTAAACGCGCCGATCTTGCCATGTACAAAGCGAAAGCTGCGGGGCGCAACAAGGCGTGGGTGGCGGACAACGATGACGGCGACCAAGAATGCTCTGCCTGATAGGCAAGCAAATGCCGCCCGTAGGCGGCACAGCTGAAGGTAGAAAGGTAGCGGCGGATTGGCCGCTTATTTCAGCTTCGTTTCCTTGAAAATAACGTGCTTGCGGATGACGGGATCGTACTTTTTGAGCTCGATCTTCTCCGTCAGCTGCCGCGGATTTTTCTTCCGCAGGTAGTAGTAGCCGGTCTCGGCAGTGCTGACCAACTTGATTAAAATAGTGTTTGATTTTGCCATACCAAAGGAATTCCTTGCGCGCTCTCAGCCCGTATTTTGATCGCAAACTTAGCCTTTCCATGGCCCCTGTCAAGGCGAAAGCCAGCTTCCTGCCGAACTGGCCCCCGTCGTGTGGTTCGGGATGGTCTGGAGGATCCGGGCGCTAGTCCGAGGTTTCTTTGTGGGCAATTTCCTCGGGCGGTTTCCTGAACAGGCTTGCGTAGAGCCCGGGGGTTTTCAGAAGTTTCTCGGCGAGGGGGAAATCGAGGTCGTTCTTCGCCTTAAGCGCCGGGCAGAGACCGGCTTTTCGGGTATTTGCGAGGGACGTTAAAATCGCCTGCGGATTTGTGCCGGCTTTCGAAAGCCCAACCGTGCAGATATCCGGTTCGACACCGGCGGCTAAGGATTTGCCGTTTGGGGTGTAGAGACGCGACCAGGTCAGGGTGATTTCAGCGCCGTTGGGAAGGGGCAGGATCGTCTGCACGCTGCCCTTTCCGTAGGACCGGCTGCCCACGACAAGGGCGCGGCCCTGATCGTGAAGGGCCGCTGCGACGATCTCGGCAGACGAGGCGCTTTTGCCGTTTAGAAGGATAACGATCGGTAGCGCGGTGCCGATATCGCTTGCGCCGGCGTTGTAGGTTTGGCTGCTGTTTGGATGCCGACCGCGCGTGGAAACGATTCGCCCCGATCTTAGAAAAAGGTCGGCAACGGTGATGGCCTGGTTCATGAGCCCACCGGGATTGTCGCGAAGGTCGAGAACGATGCCTTGAAAGGGGGCGTCCAGTTCGGTTTCGATCCAGGCCAGATGGCGGGCAAGGCTTCGTGCTGTGTTGCGGTTGAAGCTGCTGAGGCGAAAATAGGCGATGGTTTTTCGGCGTTCGTAATGGACGGTGGTGGCAAATATCTGCTGGCGGTTCAAGATGACCTTGATGGGTTTGGCAACGTTACGGCGTTTGAGAACAAGCGAAAGCCTGCTGTGGACGGTGCCGCGCAGCCGGTTCGGAAAATCTTCCAATTTGATCATGGCCGCCGGGGTGCCGCCAATTTTCAGGATTTTATCCGAAACCTGAATGCCGGCTTTTTCGGCAGGGCTTTTGGGCATGACTTTCGTGACGATGAACGATTTCTCTAATTGCTGTATGTGCAAGCCGACGCCGCTATAGCCTCTGCGTTTTTCACGGTGACGGGTGGTGGTTTGCCCATTGGCGTAGCGAGAGTGCGAGTCCAACGAGCCCAGCACGCGGTTGAACATCGCCGTCGTGAAAGCCGCCGCATCCGCTTTTGCTTCGGGGGATCGGTTTGCCAGGGAGATGGCGAGAAAATCCGCGCTTAATTCTGCCCACGCATCCAGGTTCTTGGGGCGTGGGGTAACGCCAACGCGAAGCAGGCGACCGTTTTGAACAAGCCAGAGCAGGCCGCCATGTTCTTCGACCGCCAATGTCGGGTCGGCGTCTGAAAGCCCTTCGAGCCCTTCGATTGCAAGCGCGCGCGCCGTCTTCGGTTTGATGTATTTTTCTGAAATGGCATCATAGCCCACGGCAAAGACGACCCTGGTTTCTTCCGGGGGTTGGGCATCGGCAAGCCTGGGGTTGCCTGCGCAGGCCGAAAGAAAGAGAGCGGCCAGAAACGCCGAAAGAAGGCCCTGCCATCGTGTTCCCATGGGTCTGCGCATGGGAGAATGTTAGCGTTTTCGGCGGGTCTGCGTGGTCTTTTTCTGGGAGCGGCGCTTTCGCCGCCGGTTGCCGCCAGGGGTGTTTCCGGTTTTTCCGGGCGTACCGCCTTCGATGAGGGCGAAAAGAAGGTTTCCCGTCACCACATTTGCTTCTACCAGTTTTACCCGGATACGGTCGCCCAAACGGAAGGTAAGGCCGCTTTGTTCGCCGGTAAGGCAGTGATGGACCTCGTCATGGGTGAAACGTTCCCAACCCAGCGTGCGCGCCGGAATGAACCCGTCGGCGCCGGTATCGTCCAGGGTTACGAAAAGCCCAAACCGCGTGACGCCATTCAGCTGGCCTGAAAATTCGGCGCCGACGCGTTCCTCAAGAAAGCGCGTCGCATAACGGTCCAGCGCATCGCGTTCGGCCGTTGACGCCCGGCGCTCGGTCAGGGAAATATGCTCGCCGATTTCTGCCAGTCGGCTTTCCACCTTCGTCCCCAACCCATCTGTGCCAAAACGAAGCGCGCGGATCAGCGCGCGGTGAACGATCAGATCGGCATAGCGGCGTATGGGGGATGTGAAATGGCAATAACGCGATAATGCCAACCCGAAATGGCCATGATTTTTGGGCAGATATTCCGCCTTGGACTGGCTGCGCAAGACGGCCAGATTGACGATTGCCGCATGGGGTGTGCCGGCGGCTTGCTGAAGGATGCGATTGAAATGCTGCGGGCGCAGCACCTGTCCCTTCGCCAGGCGAATGTCGAGGGAGGAAAGAAATTCCCGAAGCGGTTCCAGTTTGCCCGGCTGCGGGGCGTCGTGGACGCGATACATGCAAGGTGTGCGGTGTTTTTCCAGGGTTTCGGCGGCGGCGACGTTCGCCAGAATCATAAATTCCTCAATCAGGCGATGGCTGTCGAAACGCAAGACCGTCTCGATGGTGGCGGGGTTGCCGGCCTCGTCGAGGGTCAATTTCCGTTCCGGCATGTCAAACTCGATCGTGCCGCGGGCGGCACGCGCCTTTTTGAGGGCACGATAGGCCCCGTAAAGCGGTCGCAGAACGTTTTCGAGAAGTGGTTCTGTGGTTGCGTCGGAGAAGCCGTCCTCGGCGCGCTGGACCTGTTCGTAGGTCAGCCTGGCGGCGGAACGCATCAGGCCGCGCTGGAATTCATGGCGAAGCAACTGGCCGTCGCCATCAATCCACATGTGAACGGCAAGGCAGGAGCGGTCTTCCTCGGGCTTTAACGAGCACCATCCGTTTGAAAGCGGTTCGGGCAACATCGGCACCACCTGGTCTGGAAAGTAGACCGAGTTGCCGCGTTCAAAAGCGGTGCGATCCAGCGCATCGTCCTCGCGGACGTAATGGGCAACGTCGGCAATGGCGACAAGCAGGTGCCAATAGCCAGGCTTTTCCGGATCCGCTTCCGCCCAGATGGCGTCGTCGAAATCGCGCGCGTCGGCGCCATCGATTGTCACCAGCGGAATCGCGCGAAGGTCGGTCCGGTTTTTTTCTTTGGCCGGGCCGGCGCGTTCGGCAAGAGCAAGTGCTTCCGTTGGAAATTCCGTCGGGATGTCGTGGCTTTGAATGGCGATCCGGCTGATGGCCTTGGGTGCCCGCAAGGGGCCGAAGGCTTCGACAACGCGGGCATCGCGGACCCGGTGGCCGCTGTGGAGCACTTCGGCGAGGACAAGGTCGCCATCGTGCGCGCCGTTCATGTCGCGCTGGCGGATGACATAGGCATGTTTGTGGCGGCGATCCGTCGGGTTCAGGCGGTACCCCGCGCGCGCGCCACGGGTTTCCTTCTCCAGAACACCGAGAATGCGGTCGGGCGCGGCACCAATGCGGCGAATGATGTGCGCCGTATAGCTGCCGTCCGTCGTTTGGCGGACGCGCGCGAGGATGCGTTCGCCGGGCCAAAGGGCCGCGCGCCCCCGCCGTTCCATCGCCACATAGACTGGCGGCGGTGGCTCATCCTCTTTCCAGGAGAGGGGACGCGCCAGCACCTCGCCATCGGAATCCGTGCCGGTAATTTCGAGAACGGCGACGGCGGGAAGCCCATCCGACACGATGAAATGCCGGTTAGCCCCACGCGTGATCTGGCCTTCCGCCATCATCTCTTTGAGGACGGCCTTTAGTTTGATGCCGGCGTTTCCGGAAAGCTGAAAGGCGCGGCCAATCTCCCGTTTGCCGACCGGCGAGGAGCTTTCCCGGATGAATTCCAGAATTTCTTCTTTGTCGGGGAAGTGGGTGGGAGAGCTGGTTTTGGCGGACATTTTGTCTTCCCCCATTCAGGTGGAAGAGGCCGGGGTGTTGCTTGGCGTTTTTTTCTTCGCGGCTTTCTTTTTTGCGGTTTTTTTCTTCGCGGTTTTTTTCTTCGCGGCTTTCTTTTTTGCGGTTTTTTTCTTCGCCGGGCCTTTTTTCTTCATGCGTTCCGCACGCGCCGCCAGCAGCGGCAAGGCTTGTTCCAGGGTCAGCGTTTCGAGATTGTGGTCCTTTGGAATGGTGGCATTTATTTTGCCATGTTTTACATAAGGCCCGTAGCGTCCCTTGTGGACGGTGACCGGCTTGGCATCTTCCGGGTGGTCGCCAAGGGTGCGCAGCGCCGCTGCCGCCTGTTGTCGGGCAGGCGCCGTTGCCAGCAAATCGACGGCCCGGTTCAGGCCGATTGTCAGCACGTCCTCGACGCTTGGCAGGGAGCGGTATTTCTTTTCATGCTGGAGATAGGGGCCATAGCGCCCGAGCCCGGCCAGAATCGGTTCGCCGGTTTCCGGGTGCTTGCCGATTTCCCGGGGCAGATACAGCAATTTAAGCGCGAATTCGAGGTCGATGTCGGCGGGGGAACGGTCCGGTGGCAGGGAAACCCGTTTCGGTTTGTCGCCCTTTTCCCGGGCTTCCCCCAATTGCAGGTAAAGCCCGTAGGGCCCCTTGCGCAGGGTGACGCTGTCGCCGGATTTCGGGTCTTTGCCCAATTCAAGCGGGCCATCCAATATGACCGCGTCCTTGCCTTGCACGACATCGGCAAGCTGGCGCGTATAGGCACATTCCGGATAGCCCGAACAGCCAACGAAGGCACCGAATTTTCCAAGCTTCAAGCCGAGCCGCCCATCGCCGCAGGATGGGCAGCGGCGCGGATTCGTGCCGGTGTCGGTTTCCGGGAAAAAATGGGGACCAAGCGCTTCGTCCAGCGCGTCGAGGACATTGGTGATTGTCAGGTTCTTCGTCTCGGCAATGGCTTTTTCGAAATGTGTCCAGAAATCATGCAGGAGCTGTTTCCAATTGGTTTGACCGCTGGAAACGCTGTCGAGCTGATCCTCGAGGTCGGCTGTGAAGTTATATTGAACGTAGCGTTCGAAAAAACTTTCGAGAAACGTAGTCACCAATCTGCCGCGATCTTCGGGAACAAACCGCTTCTTGTCGAGGAGGACGTAATCGCGGTCCTGAAGGACCGAAATAATCGACGCGTAAGTCGAGGGTCGGCCAATGCCCAGTTCTTCAAGCCGTTTGACGAGGCTGGCTTCTGAATAGCGCGGCGGCGGTTGGGTAAAATGCTGCTCCGGCAGGATGGTCTTTTTCGGGAGTGGGTCTTTCAGTTCCACCTTTGGAAGACGGACGCCGTCTTCTTCCTCACCCGGTTCGTCGCGGCCTTCCTGGTAAAGCTTCAGGAACCCATCGAAGGCGACGACGGAGCCGGTGGCACGAAAGACATCCTTTTCATCGGGGGTCGCAATGTCGATGGCCACCTGGTCAAACAGCGCGCTTTCCATTTGGCTGGCCATCGTGCGCTTCCAGATAAGTCCGTAGAGTTTTGCCTGATCCGAATCGAGAAATTTTGCAACGCTTTCAGGCCGTTGCCGGAAGGCCGTCGGTCGGATTGCTTCATGGGCCTCTTGCGCGTTCTTCGCTTTGCTTTTGTGGACGCGTGGGGCGCTTGGCAGATAGCTTTGGCCATAGTCGCTGGCGATGGCGTCACGGCTGGCGGCGAGGGCTTCTTTTCCGATCTGGACGCTGTCGGTACGCATATAGGTGATTAGACCGACCGTCTCGCCGGCGATGTTCACGCCTTCATAAAGCCGCTGCGCGACGCTCATCGTATGCCGGGTGGTAAAGCCGAGCTTGCGGGAAGCTTCCTGTTGCAACGTCGATGTCGTGAAGGGGGGCGGGGGGTGCCGGTGGACCCGCTTGCGCCCGATGTTCGCGACAGCGAAATCGTACGGTTGCAGGCGTTCCAGAGCCGCCTTTGCTTCGGCTTCCGTCTGGAGACTAAATTTTTCGAGCTTGTTGCCGCTTAGCTGCGTCAGTTTCGCCGACAGTTTTTCACCTGCCGCCGTTTCGAACGTGGCTTCGATCGTCCAGTATTCCCGGGGCTTGAAGATTTCGATTTCCGCTTCCCGCTCGCAGATTAAACGCAGCGCCACGGATTGCACGCGGCCCGCCGAACGGCTTCCGGGCAGCTTTCGCCAAAGCACCGGGGATAGCGTAAAGCCGACCAGGTAATCGAGCGCGCGCCGGGCCAGGTAGGAATCGACGAGTTTGTGGTCCAGTTCGCGCGGGTGCTGCATCGCTTCCAGCACGGCCGATTTCGTGATTTCGTGAAAGGCGACGCGATGCACCGTGGTTTTTTTAAGGGCGTTGCGTTCTTTGAGAACTTCCAGGATGTGCCACGCGATGGCCTCGCCTTCGCGATCCGGATCCGTTGCAAGATACAGGTGATCGACGTTCTTGGCGGCCTTGACGATATCGGCGATGCGTTTTTCGGATTTGTCATCGACGGCCCAGCGCATGGCGAAGTCTTCCCCGGGGAGGACCGAGCCTGCCTTGTTGATCAGATCGCGCACATGGCCATAGCTGGCGATGACCTGATAGTCCGCGCCGAGATATTTGTTAATGGTCTTCGCCTTGGCGGGCGATTCAACGACAACAAGTCTCATCAAACATCAACCAGAGCTGAGAAAACGAAAAAAACCCAAGCTTCCCGCTATAGAGAGAGCAATGACACCTGATTTCCGGGATGACGTTCGAGGCGGCCTGCAAGCTCTAGTTCGAGAAGAACCGTCGATAGAATGGGGAGAGACATTTGGCATTGCCGAAGGATTTCGTCAACCATTACTGGTGAGGGCCCAAGCATTTCCAGCACTTCTTCGCGGGATTGGGCGATTTCAAGCTCGTCTGGTGGTGATGCGGCGGGGGCCCGGAGAGGCTGGGGTTTCCGCTCTTCCAGGGGCCTGCGAAGGCGGCCTTCAAGGGCCGCGATGACGTCTTCGGCATTTTCCGTGAGCACGGCACCTTCGCGGATGAGATGGTTGACGCCATGGGCGCGCGGGTCCAGCGGCGAGCCCGGCACCGCAAAAACCTCGCGGCCCTGCTCCAAGGCCATCCGCGCCGTAATCAGGGAACCGGATTTGAGCGCCGCTTCGATGACGAGAACCCCAAGCGAAAGGCCGGAAACCAGACGGTTTCGCCTTGGGAAATGTCGGGCCTGGGGGGGCGTGCCGAGGGGTTGTTCGGAAAGCAGGACGCCTTCTTCGGCGATGCGCTCGTAAAGCTTCGTGTTTTCCTGGGGGTAGATGATATCAACGCCGCCTGCCTGTACGGCGGCGGTTCCCATGGCAAGGCCACCTGCATGGGCGGCGGTATCGATGCCGCGTGCAAGGCCCGAGACGATCAGAAAGCCCTTTTTCCCAAGTTCCGCCGCCATCTTTTCTGCAAATCGCCGCCCATTCGCCGACGCGTTCCGTGCGCCGACGATTGCTACGGCGGGTTTTTCGAAAAGATGCGGATGCCCGCGAAGGCTTAGGACCGGTGGCGGATCATAAATCTGTGCGAGATTGGGCGGATAGTCCGGTTCGCCAAAGGCAACGAGGCGCATTCCCAGCTTTTCATGGGCGTCCATCTCGCGTTGCGCCGCCGCCTTTGGGCAAATGGCGATTGGCTTGCGCCGTCCGCCATGGAGGGCAAGCTTTGGCACCGCTTCCAGCGCCGCCGCTGCCGTGCCATAGGCCTCAAGCAGTTTAAAAAAGGTGATTGGGCCAATGTTTTCGCTTCGAATAAGTCGCAGCCAGTCGAGACGCGCGGTGTCGGAGAGGCTTTTTTGTTGTGCTTGCATTTTTACGAATCCGAATGTGAAGCGGCACCGATTTTCGGTTCGATGCCACGGATCAGCCGATAGATGTTTTCATGGTGGTGCAGAAAGACGAAAGCGGCGGCCACAATTGCAAAGACGGCTAATTGCAGGTCTTCGAAAATGAAGCTGGAAATCGGCGCGGTTCCAATGGCGACAAGCGCCGCCAGCGAGGAATAACGGAAAAGAAAGGCAATCAGCAGCCAGACCGCACAGGCGAGAACCCCGACCATTGGGGAAAGCATCAAGAGGACGCCCAGGGTTGTTGAGACGCCCTTGCCGCCATGGAAACGGAGCCAGACCGGAAACAGATGGCCGAGAATAGCAGCGCCACCGCCGATGACGCCCGCTGCAGGGTCGATGGCCTGTCCGATGGCAATGGCCAGCGCCCCCTTTGCGCCATCAAGCAGAAGGGTGAGAAAGGCCAGCAGTTTCGATCCGCTGCGCAGGACATTTGTCGCGCCGATATTGCCGGAGCCGATTTTCTGGATATCACCCCGGCCGGTAAAACGGGTAAGCAACAGTCCAAAAGGGATTGAGCCAAGCAGGTAACCAACTGCAAGTGTTATCAAAAACGTATTCGTAGAAATTTCCAGCAAGGCCGCCATCCTAATTTTTGCGAACGAAGACGGTTCGTCCGGCGGCGACCGTTTGAAGCACGGCGCCCTGTATGGGGCGCCCGTCGAAAGGCGAATTTTTGGACTTGCTCTGGAAACTTTCGACGTCGATCTTGCCGGGCTTTTCCAGATCGAAGAGGACGAGGTCGGCGGGCGCGCCCTTGGCAAGGATGCCGGCGTTCAGACGGAAAATGCGTGCCGGGGCGCAAGTGAGTGCCTCCAGGGCACGCAGTAGCGGCAGGGTGCCATTGTGAAAAAGTTCCAGAGTCAATGGCAGCAGCGTTTCAAGGCCGACGATGCCGTTCTCTGCCTGAACGAAGGGCCGGCGTTTGCTGTCCTGATCGTGGGGCGCGTGGTCGCTTGCGATGGCATCGATCGTGCCGTCGCGCAAGCCGTCAAGGATCGCCAGCCGGTCGTCTTCGCTGCGAAGTGGTGGAGAAATCTTGGAAAAGGTTCGGTAATCGCCGACGGCGGTTTCGTTTAACGCAAAATAGGGGGGCGCGGTTTCGCATGTGACGGCAAGGCCCCGGGCCTTTGCCCGGCGCACAGCGGCGACGGCGTCCGCCGTCGAAAGATGTGCGATGTGGAGGCGTCCGCCGGTATTGGCCAACAGGGAAAGGTCGCGCTCCACAAGGATTGTCTCGGCGACGGTGGGAATGCCTGGAAGGCCGAGGCGGGTGGCCAATTCCCCTTCATTCATCGCGCCTTCTTTTGCCAGGTCCGGATCTTCGGGGTGCTGAACAAGAAGAAGATCAAAGCTGCGCGCGTAGCTGAGCGCGCGCCGGAACGTCATGGGGTTGCGAACGGCGACGGTGCCGTCGGTAAATGCGATTGCGCCGGCTTCGGCCAGCAATCCCATTTCCGCAATCTGCTCGCCGGCAAGCCCCTTCGTAATGGCCGCGTAAGGGTAGATGTTGACGAGGTTTGCTTCCTGGGCGCGGCGTTTCACCAGTTCGACGAGGGCGACGTCGTCGATGACGGGCTGGGTGTTTGGCAGGCACAACATTGTTGTTACGCCGCCAGCGGCTGCGGCCAGGCTGGCAGTGGCGATCGTTTCTTCATGTTCGCAGCCGGGTTCGCGAAGCTGAACGCGAGCGTCGACCAGGCCGGGTGCAAGACAATGTCCGTTGCAGTCCACCTGTTCGATGCCTTCCGGTACGCCGTCTGCGAAAAGGTCCGGGCCGAGGTCGAGGATCTGCGTCCCCTCCGTCAACAGCGCGCCCAGGCAATCGCGTCCGCTCGCCGGGTCCAGCAGGCGGGCGTTGACATAGGCTGTCCGCTTGCCGTTTGCGGCTGTCCGCTTGCCGTCTGCGGCTGTCCGCTTGCCGTCTGCCGTCATGACGCGGCCTTTCTGTCATTTTCGGTCGTGCCGACAAGCATATCGAGACAGGCCATGCGCACGGCGACGCCCATTTCCACCTGTTCGTGAATGGCACTGCGTCCGATGTCGTCGGCAACTTCGCTGTCGATTTCAACGCCCCGGTTCATCGGCCCCGGATGCAGGATCAAGGCATCCGGTTTGGCGTTGGCAAGCTTTGCGGCATCAAGACCGAAGAAATGGAAATATTCCCTGGTGGAAGGGATGAAACTTCCGTTCATCCGTTCGCGTTGCAGGCGCAGCATCATAACGATGTCGCAACCTTCAAGGCCTTGGGCCATGTCATGGAAGCGTTCGACGCCCATGCGTTCGATGCCGGTTGGCAGCAGGGTCTCCGGGGCGACGACGCGCACATTTGCGCCCATCGTGTTCAACAGGTGGATGTTCGATCGCGCCACCCGGCTGTGCAGGATGTCGCCGCAGATGGCAACGCGAAGCCCCTGAAGGCGTTTTTTGCGTCGCCGGATGGTCAAGGCGTCGAGAAGAGCCTGGGTCGGGTGTTCGTGACTGCCATCGCCGGCATTGATGACCGCGCAGGTGACTTTCTCGGAAAGCAGTTTCACGGCGCCGCTATGGGGATGGCGCACAACCAGAACGTCCGGGTGCATCGCATTTAGCGTCATGGCGGTATCAAGGAGCGTTTCGCCTTTTTTGACCGCGCTTGTTGCGACGGACATGTTGATGGCATCCGCGCCCAGGCGTTTGCAGGCCAGTTCGAAAGACGTGCGTGTGCGGGTCGAGTTTTCAAAGAACAGATTGATGACCGTGCGCCCTTGCAAAAGAGAGCGCTTCTTGTTCGCCTGACGGTTCTGTTCGACGTAGGATTCGGAAAGGTCGAGGAGGCGGGAAATATCGTCCGCCAAAAGACCTTCTATGCCCAGAAGGTGTGGGTGGGGAAAGGGGGTATTGGCGGGAAACTTTGCCATCGAAGCGGCACTATAGGCTGTTGCCCCCGGCTTTCGCAAGAGAGCCTAGGCGTTGATGCCTTAGATGATATCTTTTTCCCGCAAATCCTTCAGTTCCAAGGCCGACATTTCAAGGAGTTCACCAAGAACTTCGTCGGTGTGTTGGCCCAGAACCGGCGGGCTGTGCCGGTAAGAAACGGGCGTTTGCGACAGCTTGATCGGGTTGCCGATCATGTCGATCTGCTTGCCATCCTGGGTGGGGCTTGGCATCTGGATCTTCATGTCGCGGTGGCGGATCTGGGGATCTTCGAACACTTCCCGGATGTTGTTGACCGGGCCGGAGGGGACGCCCTGTTTTTCCAGGGCCTCTGTCCAGTATTTGATCGGCTTCTGAATAAGAATGTCGCTTAGAAGTGCCGCGAGCTCTTTTCGGTTGGCGATCCGTTGCGTGTTTGTCGTAAAACGTGGGTCGCTGGCAAGCTGTGGGCAACCTGCGACGTTGCAGAATTTGTGAAACTGGCGATCGTTGCCAACGGCAAGCACGAAATAGCCATCCGCCGCTTCGAAGGTCTGATAGGGCACAATGTTGGGATGTGCGTTGCCAAGCCGCTTGGGCACCTTGCCGCCGCTTAGATAATTTTGTCCCTCGTAAGTCAGCCAGGCGACCTGTGAATCCAGAAGCCCGATGTCGATATATTGGCCTTCGCCCGTTACGTCGCGGCGATGAAGGGCGGCAAGAATGGCGTTTGCTGCGTACATGCCGGCCATAATGTCGGCGATGCCGATGCCAACTTTGACGGGCGCACTGGTCGGTTCGCCGGTGATGCTCATCAGGCCGCCCATTGCCTGGGCAAGGTAATCATAGCCCGCCCGGGGGGCGTAAGGCCCTGTCTGGCCAAAGCCGGTGATAGAGCAATAGACGAGGGCCGGCGCGGAGGCCTTTATCTGGTCATAGGCAAGGCCGTATTTTTTCAACGTTCCGACCTTGAAATTCTCGACCACAATGTCGCCTTTTGCGATCAGCCGTTTTGCAAGCGCCTGGCCTTCGGGGCGTGCCAGGTCAATCGTGATCGAGCGTTTGTTCCGGTTGGCACTCAGATAATAGGCGCTTTCGTTCGTTTCGTTCCCTTGCGCGTCTTCCAGGTAAGGCGGCCCCCATTTGCGCGTGTCGTCGCCGATGTTGGGTCGTTCGATCTTGATAATATCGGCGCCCAGATCGCCGAGTAGCTGCGTGCAAAAGGGGCCGGCAAGGACGCGCGTAAAATCGATGACACGGATGTTTTCAAGGGGGCCCGTCATGTGGCGTTGCTTTCGTTCGACATGGAAAGAAAATCAAGCAGTCCTTGTAGAATATAAGCAGCGGCCAGTTTATCGACAACTTCGCCACGGCGTTTGCGGGAAAGATCGGCATCAAGAAGGGTGCGCGTCACGGCGGCGGTTGACAGGCGTTCGTCCCAAAAAGCGAGCGGAAGGTCGATTTTACCGAGCAGGTTTTCCGCAAATGCGCGCATTGATTGGCAGCGCGGGCCTTCCGTGCCATCCATATTTATAGGCAGGCCGACAACGATGCCGCCGATTTCGTGATCGCGGAAAATCACTTTTAGTTTTTCCATGTCGGGACGAAATTTTGTCCGCCGCAGCGTCTCGAAAGGGGTGGCGATTCCAAACAAGGGGTCGGAAAACGCCATTCCAATCGTTTTTTTTCCGACGTCAAGGCCGATCAGGCGCGTGCCCGAAGCCATGGATTGTTGAAGTTCCGCAGGGTTGCAGACCGCCATAGCGGGTGATACCTTCCGCTCATATTCTTCCGGACGCCCCGGTTATCAAAGCGTTCCGACTTTCTTAACCCGGAGATTTTACCCCCA
This sequence comes from Rhodospirillaceae bacterium, assembly GCA_002746255.1. Taxonomy (NCBI): domain Bacteria; kingdom Pseudomonadati; phylum Pseudomonadota; class Alphaproteobacteria; order Rhodospirillales; family Rhodospirillaceae; species Rhodospirillaceae bacterium. Next base: position 241,372 of record NVWO01000001.1, read on the forward strand.
TGTCGCTGGACAAGGCTACCGTGGCAAACATTGCCTCGCTTGCGCATATTCATGTGGGCGAAGACGAATTGTCGGCGTTGGCCACCGAGCTTTCTAAAATCCTCGATTTTGTCGAACAGCTCAAGGAAGTTGATACGGAAAATGTTGATCCGATGACATCCGTTGCCGCAATGGCGCTTCGCCGTCGGGCAGACGTGGTGACAGACGGCGATTTGCAGGCCAAGGTTCTGGCAAACGCACCCCGGCACAGTGCGAATTTTTTCAACGTTCCAAAGGTTATCGAATAGGCGACCCATGGCGGAATTAACCCGGCTTACCCTTGCTGAGGCCCGCGATGGCCTGAGAAAAAAAGATTTCAGCGCCAAGGAGCTGACCGAGGCCCATCTTGGGGCGATGGCGGCGACGCGCGGGTTGAATGCCTTTATCACGGAAACGCCGGAACTGGCCCTGGCGGCGGCCGAGGCGGCGGACATACGTCTGGCGAAGGGCTCGACATGCGCCCTGGAAGGCGTGCCGTTGGCGGTGAAAGATCTTTTTTGTACGGAAGGTGTCTTGACGACGGCCGCGTCGCATATCCTTGACGGCTTTGTGCCGCCTTATGAATCGACCGTGACCAAAAATCTGTGGGAGGCCGGTGCCGTCCTGTTGGGAAAAACAAATCTCGATGAATTCGCAATGGGTTCCTCGAACACAACGAGCTATGCCGGTCCGGTTGAAAACCCCTGGCATCGGCAAGGGGACGACCGCCCGCTTGTTCCCGGCGGGTCGTCGGGCGGTTCCGCCGCTGCCGTCGCCGCCGGGCTTTGCCTGGGCGCGATCGGTACGGACACGGGCGGCTCTATCCGTCAGCCAGCTGCCTTCTGCGGCATTGTCGGGATGAAGCCGACCTATGGGCGTTGCTCGCGTTGGGGGGTTGTCGCCTTTGCGTCCTCGTTGGACCAGGCGGGGCCGATGACTCGCAGCGTTCGCGATGCGGCCATTCTGCTGGGGGCGATGGCGGGTTTTGACGCCAAGGATTCGACCTCTGCCGAACTTCCGGTTCCGGATTATGAGGCGGCGTTGGAGGTGGGTGTGCGCGGCCTTAAAATCGGCATTCCGAAGGAATATGAGCTGGAAGGTACGTCCCGGGAAATTGTCGAGCTTTGGGAAAAGGGCAAGGCGTGGCTGAAGGATGCCGGCGCCGAGATTGTCGATGTCAGCCTGCCGCATACGAAATACGCGCTTCCTGCTTATTACATCGTCGCCCCGGCGGAAGCGTCGTCGAACCTTGCGCGCTATGACGGCGTTCGCTATGGCCTGCGGGTTGAAGGCAAAGACCTTGACGACATGTATAAAAAGACACGCGCCGCAGGCTTTGGTCAGGAAGCGCGGCGTCGCATTCTAATTGGCACCTATGTGCTTTCGGCGGGCTATTACGACGCCCATTATCTAAAGGCGCAGAAAGTGCGCACGCTTATCGCACGTGATTTCAACGCCGCCTTTGAAAAAGTGGACGTTCTTTTGACGCCGACGACGCCGACGCCGGCCTTTCCGATTGGGGAAAAAGAAGACGACCCGGTTGCGATGTACCAAAACGATATCTTTACCGTACCGGCAAGCATGGCCGGCCTTCCCGGAATTTCGGTGCCAGCCGGGCTGGACTCGGACGGGCTGCCCCAGGGGCTGCAATTGATTGGCCGGGCCTTTGACGAGGCCACGCTTCTGCGTACAGCGGCGGTGCTGGAAGCGGCGGCGCCGGCCTTTGCCCCACCACCCCGGAGGGCATCATGAGCCTTGCCGAAGAGACAAAGCCGGTTGAAGGCGCGAACCCTGTCGAGGGCGCTAATTTGATCGAAGGGGCAACGGGCCTATGGGAAATTGTGATTGGGTGTGAGGTGCACGCCCAGGCCGTCTCGCATTCAAAACTCTTTTCCGGGGCATCGACGACTTTTGGTGCCGAGCCAAACACGCAAGTGTCTCTTGTCGATGCAGCGATGCCGGGCATGCTGCCCGTCATCAACGAGGTTTGCATCCGCCAGGCGGTTCGTACGGGGCTTGGCCTGAAGGCAGAGGTCAATTACTTCTCGGTTTTTGATCGCAAAAATTATTTTTATCCGGACCTTCCCCAAGGCTATCAGATCACCCAATGGACGCATCCGATCATCGGCAAGGGCGAATTGTTGATCGATCTTGCCGATGGCCGTTCGCGGTCTATCGGCATCACCCGCCTGCATCTTGAACAGGATGCAGGGAAAAGCCTGCACGACCAGCACCCGAAACAGACCTATATCGACCTCAACCGTTCCGGCATTGCCTTGATGGAAATTGTTTCCGAACCGGACATGCGCAGCGCGGAAGAAGTCGGCGCCTATCTTCGCAAGCTGCGTTCGATTCTGCGTTATCTCGGCACCTGCGACGGCAACATGGAAGAAGGGTCGATGCGTTGCGATGTAAACATTTCCGTGCGCCGCCCCGGCGAGGCCTATGGCACGCGCTGCGAAATTAAAAACGTAAACTCCATCCGCTTTGCCATGCAGGCCGTTGACTATGAAGCCCGCCGGCAGGTCGATCTGCTGGAATCCGGCGGCAAGGTTGCTCAGCAGACGCGGCTGTTCGATTCGACAAAAGGCGAAACGCGGCCAATGCGCTCGAAGGAAGAAGCGCATGACTATCGTTATTTCCCGGATCCGGATTTGCTGCCGCTGCAACTCGAAGAAGCCTATGTTGAGGAACTCCGCAAGGCGCTTCCCGAACTTCCCGATGAAAAGAAGCAGCGGTTTATTTCCGAATACGGGCTTTCGCCCTATGACGCAGGCATTCTGGTTTTTGAAAAGGAAAATGCTGCCTATTACGAACTGGCGGCAAAGGACCGAAACAAGAAGCTGACGGCAAACTGGGTCATCAGCGAGCTGTTCGGCGCGTTGAACAAGCTTGGCGTGAACATTGCGAATTCACCTGTTTCCCCAGAAGCGCTTGGCGGCCTGGTCGGCCTCATCGAAGACGAGACGATTTCCGGGCGTATTGCCAAGGACGTTTTTGCCGACATGCTGGAAACCGGCAAGCCGGCCGCCGCCATCGTCGAGGCGAAGGGGCTGCGCCAAGTGACGGAACCGGGCGCCATCCGCGAGGTCATCACCGAAATCATCGCCGCGAACGCGGACAAGGTTGCCCAATACAAGGCCGGCAAGGAGAAACTGTTCGGCTATTTCGTCGGTCAGGTGATGAAGGCGACGGCAGGCAAGGCGAACCCGAAGCTGGTCAATCAGCTTTTAAAGGAAGAGCTCGGCAAATAGGGAATACCCGCTTGGGGGCACGAAAGCTCGACTTTCGGCGCTTTTTCCCCGTAAAATCCAGTGTTTTTCGTATTTGCAATGTCAGGGGCGACGCCGTTGAAGTTTTCAGGCCTTAAAACGGGACTGCTTTTCCTGCTGCTGATGGCGGTGGCGCTTCCAGCCAACGCAGAGGATGCGTGGTATCTGCGCCTTCAGGGCGGCGGCAATTTTGCCGGCGATCAGGACATCGACGGCATCCTGGGCACGACCTTTGCGCGCCAAAGCGAATTTTCCAGCGGCTATGTGGCGGGGGTGGCCCTTGGCCACGGTTTCGGGCCGATCCGTGTGGAGGGCGAATTCCTCTATCGAGAGAACGATGTTGACGGGCTTGCCGGCGGGCCGGGGATGGTTTCCGGCGATCGCTCCATCCGCAGTTTCACGGCAAACGTCCTCTACGATTTTTATTCTGTCGCCCTTTCCCCGGATCGGTCAATTGATCTCTACGCGGGCGCGGGGCTTGGCATCGCGAATGTGTCGTTTAACGGGGTTGCCGAAGGGGGTGGCGCGCTTCTGGATACTGATGACAGTGTCTTTGCCTATCAGGCGATTTTTGGCGTCAGCCACGTCCTTTCAGACCGCCTGTCCATCAATCTCGATTACCGTTACCTGACGACGGTGAACCCCGAATTCGTGACAGCGGCGGCGGCGAATGTCGAAACAGAGGTGGCCGATCATTCGGTCCTGTTTGGCCTGACCTGGCATTTCGGCGCGAAGGCGAAGGCGAAGCGAGCCTTTGCCAAGGCAGCCGAACCGGCGTCTCGTCCGGCTCCATCTGCAACGCGTGCGTCTACGGCACCTGTGGCAGCAGCGGCACCTGTGGCAGCAGCGGCACCTGTGGCAGCTGTGGCTACGGCACCTGATAAGAAAGCGGTGACGAAGAAGACCTTCCTTGTTTTCTTCGACTGGGATCGGGCCGTCATCCGTCAGGACGCGGTGGAAATCCTGACCGAGGCGGCAGCCGTTGCCCGGCACGGGACGCTTGCGATCATTCAACTGACCGGCCATGCTGATCGCTCGGGCACGCGTCGCTACAATCAGAGCCTTTCCGAACGAAGGGCGGCAGCGGTCCAACGCTTCCTGGTTGGCAAGGGGGTTCCGGCGGACATCATTGCCACCTTTGGCAAGGGCGAAGACGATCTGCTGGTGGCGACCCCGGACAATGTGCGCGAACCCCGCAACCGCCGGGTCGAGATCGTTCTTCCTTAAAAATTATTCAGAGAAATTATTCGGGCGCGCTTATTTGGACGCGTTGAAGGCCTTGTGCCCTTTTTCCCGTGCGGCAAGCCGCGCGGCGAGACGCTGGTCGCGGGGGGTGGGGGTGTCTCCAGAAAGTTCGGCCAGACTTTTTGTATAGGTGGCGATGGTGAAACTTGCGAGATCGGTTTCTTTAAGGTTGAGGGCCGCTTTTGCCAAGCGGGCGCGATCCTCGCAATAGGTCGCTTCGCGGATGCTGTTCAGGGAGGCCAGGTTGGCAAGATGCGTCAGGAACGAATCAAAGCGGACGCGGTGCGTGGCACCATAGGTTTCGCGGAAATGCCCGCGCAGCGTATTGGCACTATGGATAAGGTTCGGTGAGAACTGGCGGACAAAGTGATTGTAGTCGGCGACCAGGGTTGCGCGAAGGTCCCCATGGCAGCCCAGCGCCGCGACCATCAGTTCGGATTGGAGCATGCGCACGGACGCCGCCCTGGCGACGTTGCCATCCATACCACCAGCATCCATGCCGCCAGCATCTTCCGCCAACCCTTCGGCCGCCCATAGAAGGGCTGCCGCCAATGCCAGGCCCGCCACGCCTTTTTTCATACACCGAACTCCCTCGCGGCAGAAAACACCCGCCGACGCCGGTTTTTTTTCTTCGTCTTCCCTGAGGATTTCATCCTCCCCTTTCGGAAAGGTTAACGGAAATCGGTGGTGAGGCAAGGCGCTTGCCGAAATGTGGCGAAATCTTTGGCTTTTGTAGGGGTTACTGGCGATGCGCGGCAGACCCTTGGATTGACAGTTCCGGGTGCCATCCGTTAGAACCGCCCTTTCCGGAGGGGTGGCCGAGTGGCTGAAGGCGCTGGTTTGCTAAATCAGTATGCGGGTAACCGTATCGAGGGTTCGAATCCCTCTCCCTCCGCCAGCCATAAGTCATTGTTATATAAGTATTTTTCAGGATATAGCGTGGGTTTGAACTTGTCCCGCTACTTCCGGGGCTTACGCCCAATGCACCATTCCGTCATGAACACCTGAGACTGGTCTGGTGTGGCGAATGAGGCACCGATATCGGATAAGTCTCTTACGCCGGTTTTGGTGGTACGGCCAAATTCGCGTTGGGGTGTGATTTTGGCCGGATTGCTGCCGATTTCATGGCCGGCTAGTGCGCCGTGTTGGTGGCTAGGGGCGGGGATCCTGAGACAATTTCCGGCGTCCGTCAGCCGATTCCGAGGCGTGTGCGTTGCTCTTCCCAGGCGATGGGTAGACGCACCTCGTTTGCCAGTCGCTTGGCGGTCAACTCGATCGGATGACGGTCGTGGAGGATAGCCTTCACGACGTCCGGTGCGAGGAAGCTGAGTCGCAGAATGCGGGTGAAATAGGAGCCGGTGATGCCGACTTCGGCGGCAAGCTCCGCTATCGTCTTGCCACCCTTGCGCATGAGCATCCCATGATACTGGTGGGCTTGGGCGAGTACCCGGCACAGGCTGCGGTCAGGCTTGCGGCGCACGTTACCGTCATCGCCGTCGATCAGGAGTCTGGTCTCCATGCCGGTGCGCTTGATCCGGGCCGGGACGGTGAAGGTAATGGTCGGCGCGGCGTTTGTTTCCGGTCGCGTCCAGTCCTGCGGATCGTTCTGGTCCCCTAGAATCGTGATCAACCGACCGGGCATGATATGGATCTCCAGCGTCTCGCGCAGGAGGTCGATCCGGTCGACAAAGACTGTGAGGATACGGCGTCTCTCGGACGGTTTCATCTTGGGCCACTGTTCGGCAAGATTCGTGACGCGGGCAACGACGGCGGCACGCTCGCTCACGTCGGCAACCATCGCCGCGATCGCATCGAAGACCTTCGTCTCGCTTGCCAGGAACTGTCTGAGACGCCCCTCGACGAGTTCTTCGAGGTCGCCGGCCGGTACCCGTCGGCCACGTGGTGCGCGACGCCGGTTTCCCCGGACGAGTGCTTTCGAGACATAGTAGCGATACCGCGTTCCCTTCTTGTTGGCATGGCTAGGGGTCATGGGTTCGCCGGCATCGTCGTAGAGCAACCCGGCAAGGAGACTCGGCTGCGCTGCGTCGACTCCGTTTGCACGGTCGATGCGGTTCGCTGCCAGCTTTTGCTGCACCTTATTCAACAGCGCTTCGTCGATGATTGCTTTGTGTTCACCGGGGTAGCTCGTCTCCTTGTGGACGATGCGCCCAAGATAGATAGGGTTTTGCAGCATATGATAGAGCGCGCCGCGGGCGAGCGGCTTGCCACCGGTTTGGCGACCGAACCGGTTAGACCGGGCCTTGCTTGCGATGCCGTCCCGGTCGAGTTCTTCCTTGAGGGCGGGGACCGAACCGAGCGCGACATAGCGCCGGTAGATGGTGCGAACGGTCTCGGCTTCGGCTTCGTTGACGACAAGCTTTCTGTCCTTCACGTCGTAGCCGAGCGGCGGCAGGCCACCCATCCACATGCCCTTCTTCTTGGAAGCAGCAATCTTGTCGCGGATGCGCTCGCCGGTGACCTCGCGTTCGAACTGGGCGAAGGAGAGCAGCATGTTGAGGGTGAGCCGGCCCATTGAGGTCGTGGTATTGAAGGCTTGCGTCACAGAGACGAAGGAGACGCCGTGTGTGTCGAATACCTCGACGATCTTCGCAAAATCGCTTAAGGATCTTGTCAGCCGATCGACCTTGTAGACGACGACCGTATCGACCTTGCCTGTCTCGATATCGGCAAGCAGGCGTTTCAGGGCCGGTCGCTCCATGGTAGCGCCCGAGATGCCGCCGTCGTCGTACATCTCGGGCAGACAGGTCCAGCCCTCGTGCTTCTGGCTTGCGATATAGGCCTCGCAAGATTCGCGCTGGGCGTCGAGGGAGTTGAACTCCTGTTCCAGCCCCTCCTCATGGGACTTGCGCGTGTAGATCGCGCAGCGGGTCGAAACCTTGCCGGCGGTCGTCTTGCGGTTCTTGGTCTTATGCATCGACCGCCTCCTCGGCCCGCGAACCGATCGGTTGCCTGGCCCTATTGTTGATCCCGAAGAAGCGCGGTCCCGACCAGTGCCCGCCGGTGATTGCGCGCGCGATCGCCGACAGCGACTGCCAGTGTCGGCCCCTCCATTCAAACCCGTCCTCAGTAACGATCACGGTATGAGTCTCACCATGCCACTCGCGTATCAGCTTCGCCCCGGGCTTTAGGCGGGCAACCCGGTTGCGCGTGACGTCGCCGTTCCGTTCCAGGGTCTTCGCCAGATCGGCGAGACGACGCTTCGTTGTCGCGCCGAGGCCACCAAAGGCCCGCTCCTGGATCTTCCATGCAATCCCGAGCAGGAGCAGGTCGCGTGCCACCCGCTTCGGCGGGTGGATGCGATAGAGCCGTCGCCATTCCACTCGTAGCGCGTCGTAATCCATCTCTCCGAGCGCTTGAAGTCTGGTCGCCACCTCCTCTACGGCACTCGCACTACGGCGTTGGAGGGCTTCTTTCCCGGTGCGCAACATCGACTCATGCCTCGGCGGGTGCGATTTTGTAAACCTTTCGCTCATCCTTGTCGGCTTCAAGGCGGATGGTGAAGCCTCGCGTGCGGAGCCGGCTCAGGGCTCCGTATACGGAGTGCTTCTGCCAACCGGTTGCCTTAATGAGAGCGTCAATCGTTGCGCCCTTCCTGGTGTCAAGCCGGTCCAGGATTAGGCCGAGCTTTCCACCCGGGCGGGGGTTGGCATCGGTCCTCCGAGAGCGCTTGTCGGGGCTCTTCTTTGCGTAGCTGCGTGTTTTGCTTGGGGTCCGCTTGGTCATCGGTGGTCCTCCATCTCGGGCCGCGCCACTCGCGCGGCCTCCCACCAGCCCAAGCCCCGCCGGCAAGGCCGGCCAGGGCGGGCGGAGAGACGATGTCCACCCCTCAAGTTGACGGACAGTACCGCTTCCTTCTACGCAGGAGTCCAGACGAAAGAAGGCGGGAGGTAGGTCTTTCGGAGAACAGGGGGTATAATCGGTGCCAGGCATCGGGACACAGCCGGTCGGCTGGCTACCCATAAAGTCCCATGCTGGCTTCGGCGGGCCGACCCCGCCGGGGCTTTTTGAAATGGTATGCGAGCGTGCCGTGACGCGGCCGGGCAAGATCGGATGATCTCTGCGCATGCGGGGAAAACACGAAGGTAAAAGAGCTAAAGGCATTGACACGTTAAGTCGTTAGCTGGCTAGGGCAGGGGTCGGTTCGTCGACGCGAACAAAAACAACAGCACTTTCAAGTCGCCGGGATCGGCCCAACGGTTTCTGTCGATTCACGCTGCCGTCTACAACCTCTTCTACGTCCAACACCACCTTTTATCTCGACGTATATTCAAGGCATTTCAAGCCGAGACTTTCACTGTCTGGAATCAAGGTTGGCTTGCAGCCTAATCCGGGTCACGATCCAATCGTGGCAACCGCGGAAGTTAACGTGTCAATGCCGTGGATTTGTGTAGGTAGAAAATTTCCCTAAATTTTCATTTACAGAAATCATCGAGCATATAGTCTAAACATCTTAAGGATGGGCGGAATAAGCACTCTCGGGGGGGGGGCTCTTTGCATGTCCCCCGAGAGACATCGTTGAAATTACGGCACGACTCAAATTGGCTGAAGGTCTGACGACGAGAAATTAACGAACAGGGAAGCACGATATTGCCTTCGTTTCGCTTTCTTCATACTGCAGACATTCATCTGGATAGCCCTTTGAAAGGGTTGTCTGGGCATGAGGGTAGTCTGACTGAGCGTATTCGCGGCGCGACCCGTGAGGCTTTTGACCAACTTGTTGGCCGCGCTATTGAGGAACAGGTCGATTTTTTAATCATCGCAGGCGACCTGTACGATGGTGATTGGCGAGACTACAAAACAGGCCTGTTTTTCGTCAACCAAATGGGTCGCCTTAACAAAGCGGGAATTCCGGTGTTTCTGCTTTACGGCAATCATGATGCAGAGAGTCAGAACACTCGCCGCCTCGTTTTGCCGGAAAATGTGAAAGTTTTCGGCAGCAGAAAACCTGAGACATTTAAGCTTGATGAGTTGAACGTCGTCATCCATGGACAGAGCTTCCGACAGCGAGACATCAGCGAGAATCTCGCTCTGACTTATCCAGACCCGGGCGCGGGTGAATTCAATATTGGTGTTCTGCATACCGGTCTCGGTGGCATGGGCGGACATGAAAATTACGCCCCCTGCGACCTTAGTGATCTCGTGAACAAGGGTTACGATTATTGGGCGTTGGGTCACGTGCATCAGGCTCAGGTGCTACATGAGCGACCGCACATTGTCTTCCCTGGCAACCTTCAGGGACGCCACGTTCGCGAGACCGGCAGCAAAGGAGCATGCCTGGTTTCGGTGGAAGATGGGGAGATCAATGATCTTACTACTCTCCACAGCGATGTGGTGCGATGGTCTGTGGTGCCGGTTGAACTGGAAGACGTCGCCAGTGTGGGCGAAGCTTTCGATCGGATCCGGGATGCGCTTGAAAATGCTGTGACCAATTTTGGCGAGGGACGCTTGTTGGTATGCCGGGTGCAGCTGCATGGTCACACAGAATTCCACGAACAGCTTTTGGCCACTGGGGATCATGTTCTCGCCGAGGCGCGCTCCAGTGCCTTGGGGCTGGGCGAAGACATAGCGTGGGTGGAGAAGGTCGTAATTGAGACGGAACCGTTGATCGATTTGCAAATCAGGGCTGATCGTGAAGACGCTATTGGCGATTTACAGCGTATGCTTCGAGAGGCCGGTGCTGATGCAAACCTTATAGAGCAACTCGACAGGGATATCGGCGAGATAGTTCGACGGTTGCCTCATGAAGTGCGCGCCGATGTTGAAGATGTTGCGCTAAGGGCGGCAATTGAGGGCGATCACGCCGGGCTGATCGCAGACGTTACGCCCTACCTATCAGCTCGTCTAACAATGAAGGAGGGCTGAGCGTGCGGCTGCGACGCCTTGATCTTCTTCGTTATGGGCACTTCACGAAAAAAGTTGTTGAGCTGCCTACCGATGAGACCGATTTTCATATTATTTTCGGCCCCAATGAAGCTGGCAAATCCACGGCACTCGCCGCGATTGAGGACTTGCTGTTCGGTATTCCGATGCACTCGCCCTATAATTTTTTGCATGATTATTCGGACATGCGCATTGGCGCTGTTCTTGAGAGTGAGAGGTCATCACTCGAGGTCTTCCGACGAAAAGGAACGAAATGTACCCTTCTAGGTCCAGACGACCTGCCATTAGCTGGTGGTGAGGGGGCGTTAAGATCATTTTTGGTTGACGCGGATCGATCTTTTTTTGAACGCATGTTTAGTCTCGATCACGTGCGTCTCGAAGAAGGTGGCCGTGAAATTTTGGAGGCGAATGACGAAATTGGCCAGATGCTCTTTTCCGCAGGAGCCGGCGTAGCGGGCCTGCGGGATCGACTCTTGGACTTGTCGAAGGAAGCTGACGATCTGTGGGGAGCGAGAAGAGCCTCGCGCCGGCTTTTTACCCAGGCAGAAGATAAGCTCAAGGAGGCCGACAAAGAACTGCGGGAGCACACATTCACGGCGAACAAATGGCAGGGACTAAAGCGCGCTTACGAAACGGCTGATGAGGCCTACATTGAGGTTGAGGGGAATTTTGAGAAGGTATCCGCCGAAGGGAAACGCCTTAGTCGCATTCGTAGGATATATCGCTACGTCCGCATAAAGACCGAACTGGATGGACAGCTCGACGCCCTTGGAGAGGTTGTCTTGCTTCCAGAGGAAGCCGGTCAGGTTCTCGAAAGCGCGGAGCGCAATGAAACGAAAGCTTCTGCAGCGATCGACACTCTCCTCGGTCAACTGGAGCAGGTAACTCAGGATCTGAAAGCTCTTACCTTTGACAAAATGCTTGTGCTGCGGGCGGATGATATGCGCGAGCTTCATGAGCGCCGAATCGAAATTCGTCGCGAAAAGGCTGATCTGCCAAAACGCCAATCCGAACTCGATGTTGCAGATTCCGAATTGCGAGCTTTGGCGAAAGAACTAGGCTGGTTGGAGGATGATGTCGATACGTTGATTTCCCGCATTCCGGCGCGGGCTAAGGTCGGTGTCGTACGTTCATTGCTTGAGCAACGCGGTGAGTTGGCTGCAAGCGTAACGAAAAGCACTCAAGCGTTGGATGAGGCTCAAGCCGATTTAATCAAACTCCGCGATCGCCTTGGCGAAATGGGTGAGGTGATCGACGTCTCCAGATTGGCGGCGGTCGTAAAGACGGTGCGTGAGAGCGGCGACATTGCCGGTCGAGTTGCGCTTGCGGAGCAACAGGCCACTGAGGCACAGGAGCGTGTTGATCGTTTGCTTGCTTCAATGAATCCGGTGCTTCCTAATGAAAATGACGCGGCAGAGATAAAAGTGCCGCCACGTGCGGGGGTTCAAAAGCACCGCGATAAGGTTCAGGATTGGGATCGGCACTTCCGAGAGGCGCACCAAAAGACTGAAGCAGTTGAGCGCGAAGCGGACCGCGCAGGAAAGGCTTTCGAGCGCACTGTTCGCAACGAACGCGCCTTTACTAGTAATGAACTGGAGGATGCGCGACGCCATCGCGACGTGCTCTGGAATTTGGTGAAGCTCAAGCACATCGAAAATGTCCCTATCTCAGATGAGGAACATGCGGCCTACGCCGATGAGCTTGAAAACTTACCTGCAGCCTTTGAACCTGCGATGCGATTGGTTGATGAAATCACTAACCAGCGATTTGATAATGCCGAGGCGGTCGGACGGTTGGTGGAAATGTCCCGCATTATTGACGAGCAGAAAGAACTGCTCGACCAGCAACTGAAACAGGAACTGGCGCTCACAAAAGAGGAAGAGCAGCTAAAGTCCGACTGGCAAGCCATGTGGAAAACCGCGCCGTTCGAACCCTTGGAGTCTGACGCCATGTTGGATTGGTTAGATGCACGCAGCGAACTACTGAAAGCGGTTGAACAGCGCGCTGACGTGAACGGCGGATTGAAAATCCAACGCAAGGAAGAGCATGAATCGAAAGAGAGGCTTTTGACGGAACTGGCAGCCCTTGATGTCGATCGCGTCCCTCTGGAGGACGACATCCTTCGGGTAGTTTTGGAACGAGCAACTAACGTGCAGCGCGAGCAAGAAACTGCGGCCCAGGGCGAGGCTCAGTTGGAAGAAAGTGTGCAGGATGCGGAAGATGAGGCGGAGCGATGTGAGCGCGATCACGACCGTGCTGAAAAGGCATGGGCAGAGTGGCAGGGACAGTGGTCCATGGCCCTGAGGGAACTTGGTTTAGCTGCCGATTTGCTTTCAGACGCGGTCGGCGCACAGATTGAAGTAATAGATCAAATGCGCGACTGGGCGGGTAAGGTCACTCAACTGCGTCATGATCGCATCGATAAAATAGTTCGGGACGTCGCCGATTTCGAGAGTGTGGTCGCTGAGATTGTCCAGCAAGTGGCTAAGGACTTACTAGGTAAACCAGCAGATGAGGCCGTAGTCAAAATTGAAATGCGATTGGCAGAGGCTCAACGTGTTCAGGAGCTTCATAAAAGCAAGTCGGAAGAGGTGGACGGTCTCGAAAATCAGATTACGGCTATGAAAGAAAGCCGGCATGAGGCAATGGAGTCCTTGATCCCTTTCAAGGAAGCTGCAGGTGTGGATGACGCGAAGGCGCTCAAGGCGGCAATTGAAAGTTCTGATGCGCTGCGCCAACTGCAAGGCAAGGTGGCTGAAAACCTGCAAACAATGGAGCAAGAAGGAGATGGGCTGGCGGTTGATGAGTTGGAGAAGGAATGCGATGAAATCGACTTGGACCACGTCGCCGCGCGTGAAGAATCTATTGCCACTGAATTGGATGCATTGCGGCAGCAGCTGACCACTGCTGTTGAAGTCAGATCGCTGGCTAGAGAAGCGTTTCAGGCAATTAGGGGCGATGATTCTGCAGCACTAGCCGCCGCAACTCGGCAGGAAGCCATTGCAGAAATGCGAGAGGTGGCCACTCGTTATGTGCGCGTGCGAACTTCGGCGATATTGCTGCAATGGGCTATTGATCGCTATCGGCGAGAGAAGCAGGCACCTCTCCTCAAACGTGCTGGAGAACTTTTCGTAACGATAACGAGAGGGTCGTTCAGTGATTTACGTGTCGCCTACGACGATCAGGATCAGGCACATTTAACTGGACTGAGGGCCGATGGAGAGGTTGTACGAGTGCCGGGTATGAGCACCGGAACTGCGGATCAGCTATATCTGGCACTTCGTCTGGCGTCGATCGGAGATTATCTGGAACGCGCCGATGCATTACCTTTCGTTGCCGATGATCTATTTATCAACTTCGACGACGATCGTTCCGCTGCGGGTTTTGAGGTGCTCGGCAAACTAGCGCAGAAGACGCAGGTGCTGTTCTTCACCCACCACCAGCATTTAGTGGATATTGCTCGCAGCACCTTGGGAACGTCTGTCCATGTGGTGACGTTGGCATAGAAGCCTACGACGACTAAAAGCCTCTGTTTTTCATGTCTGAATCAGATGCAAACCGCATCAAATAGTTTGGTCACTTGGAAAATGCGGGTTTAGGTTTCTAGTCCCGAAAGCTGTCCAGGTGCGAACTTCTTAACTACTAAAATGGCTTCCTTCGATGCCAAAAGAATATCTTCTTCTATGTGGGGCGCATCGCTAAATTTTCCTCCATGGCAGAGGTCTTGTATGAGGACACTTTTTATTTCGATCTCATGTTCGTCATTGAGAAACTTCACGAATTCCCCAAAATTATTTTTATCAGGACAACAGAACTTCCACATACCCTCAATTACGGAGCGAATTGAATTCGCAGTAGTGTGATTTGGTTCCACCGCTTTCTCGCTGACGTCATAGACGTCTTTCAGTTGAAGCATGTGGGGAGTTGCAAAGGCTTTTTGGCTTCGCAGAAAATGCTCAGCCGAGCCAGAGACCAACTGATATAGGGCACCCGCTTTCACTATATTGTTGGTCGAAGCGACGTTATAAAAGTGATTGTTGTGCGTGAGAATTAGCATCTTCGGCTTGTGAGGATTACTCTTTAGGTTGAATTCTATCTCTCCATCGTCCCCTATCCGAAGTAGCTTGAGGCACGTGATGATCGTGTACACGTAGTCGAAAGACATTGACGTGACAGGATCGTCAAATACGAAATAGATTTTCTTGTAATCGTCGTTAGACTCCACGCGTAGATGGGTCTGCGCGATGAAATAGCAAAACGCCATTGCTGATTTTTCACCATCGCTCAGAGTACGATCGCCGCCGCGAAGCATTTCTTTGTTGTTGCGACGGACCTTGAAGTTAGACTTATCGAAGGAGTATTTATCCTGAAAGAAGCGGCGCAGAAGCATCGAAAAAGTATCGGCTACACGCTCTCTTGCCGAGGCTTTTTCACCGTAGTTATTCGTTAAGGCTGTCAGATTCATCTGGAGTTTGGGTATTTCGGCAGATAATTTGCGGAGTGCTTCTATTTCCACCGAATTGTCTGTCGCGAATTTTTGTGTGAGCGCTTCGCATGCCGAAGATTGAAGAGATCGCCGTTCTTCGCCGGAATTGCTTGCTAGGGATGCCAGTTTGGCAAAATGTTTGTTGTTTTCTTCGCAGCGATTTTTGACTGACGTCGCGATCGCAAGATAGTCAGCATTGGGCATATTCAATGGCCGGTCGAGCTGATCAGTCTTGTCTTGCAGCGTCTTATTAAGGGCGACGAGAAAGGCGCCCAGGCTGTCCAAACTGTCATCAACATCAACCAGTTGTACGTTACTCATTGTAGAAAAATATGCTTTCAGAGAATCGAAACGAGCGTTGCTCTTGAGAATTGCTTCTCTCTCGTTTGCGATCAACTTCTGTTGCTCTTGAACATGTTTCAACTGCCCGTCAATACGCTTCCTATGCTGGGCCTCTTCGTCTTCAAAGTACGCCTTATAGGCGTCGATAGCGGTTGCAGCTAAAGCTCCAATTTCTTGAGTGCAGAACGGACAGTTGTTTTGATCGGCGTTAAGCATCTTTAGCCCTGACTCGAAAAAGGCTTCATCAGATACGATTTTAGTCTTGAAGGTATCTGCGACAGTGGAGAGGTTGGTTATGTTTGCCAACTCCCCGTTAATCGTTTCGGAGTTGACCGAGAAATCAAAATTTACGGCGACCGGTAAATCGGGGTCTGATGGCAAAGATTTGAATTTGTTGTATTGGGTGAGAAGGACTTCGACTGACTCAGCACTTCCATCAGCGGTATAGGGCGAGTCCAGAAAATAGCAGCCCGCATTGAGAGCCTTATAAGTTCCCAAAGAACCCGTAATATTGAAATCCTGTTTTAGTTTCAGTTGCGCTGCTTTGAATGAGGTGAAAATTTCCTCCTTGCCTCTCGAAAGAGTAGATTGCTTGTCCTCTATCTTTTTCTGGAGGACATCAAGATCGGCATTTTCCTTTCCGATGATGATTTCATGAGTAATTTTGCCATCAAGCTCCTCCAACTTGTTGCGCAATTCTTCGTCAATGTAATCTTCTGAGAAAACGTGAAAAATATACGCGGGTGTTGAGCGCGTGACAGTGCTTGTACTCTTGAATAGTTCCATGCCTCCAATCTTAGTTGTGTCTTCAAACAGATTGAAAATTCCGGTTCCCGAAACGGACTCTTCTGAAACCAGAAGATTTGGCACCTCACTGTCTTTAACCTTGGTGTTTGCCGCACCATCAAGGTGCCTCAGGGCCCTTGCAAGGAAGGATTTCCCAAACCCATTGCGCGCGAAGATGAGGTTTTGTTTTTCAGACGAAAGAAACTGATCAAGCTTCATGATCGGCCCAATATGCTGGGCTACAATCCTCAAACGGGGCTTTGATTGCGGAGGGGTGTTCATAACGGTGCGCTCTGTCTCCCGGAATTCTAGAATTTATCAGATCACGATGCAGGGAGAGCCCAGCATTGAGACCTTGAATTTCAATTCACTAAAGTCCGAACCGTCAATCACTGTAAAGTTGGCTATGACTGGTTTTGATCCTCTTGAGACGTTTGCCGAGCGCCAATCGATGATCGCATTGGGCTGATACCTATATAACTAAGAGAGCGTATACTATTATTAATAAAAACCAATGACGAGTTACGTTGAAATACTCAGTTTTCAGTCTACGGCTGAATAAATAACGTAGCATTCCAAATCATCATCCAGGTGTCGGGGCATTGACACGTTAAGTAATTGGCAATCGCACGGGCGATTCCTAGTGTGGGAACATTCGCACCGGTTTGAGCCACACAAAAGCTATAGTGCTAGTGGTTTCCAGAATTGACGGCGAAGGAATGCGCGATGGAAAAGACAGATCAAGAAAGAGTTGTAGAAATGGGCGGGCCGACGCTTCTTGAAGCGCATCAGGTGGCTGTCACCTATGACGAAGAAAATGGCTACCAGATTCTTCTGCCTAGCACCGACGAACACGATGAAATGCCGGAGGGAGCGGCAATTCTTGTTGCAACCGCCATGCGTTTGACTAGTGACGAGGCTCTTTATCAAGAGATGGTGGCGTGGCTAGACGCGCGCCAGGATGATTTGCGGAATTGATCAGGGCGTGGCGACTGCTCAACCGTCAAGATGCCCTTTTCGAGCTTTAACGGTTGATCTCTGCGCATGTGGGGAACGGATTGTTTAACGTTGCACCCTCCAAGACAGATAATGGCTGCTTGTGAACTGTGTTTTTGGAAGGTAGGTCTTTCGGAGTACAAGAGGTATAATCGGCGCCAGGCATCGGGACACAGTCGGTCGGCGGCCTTCCATAAAGTCCCGGTGTTGGCTTCGACGGGCCGACCCCGCCGGGGCTTTTTTGCGACAATATATGAGCGTGCCGTGATACTTGCCAGGCAAGATCGGTTGATCCCTGCGCATGCGGGGTCTCAATAAGGCCAATTTACGTTCTTAAACCGTTGCAAAAGTTTCGTCGCGTAGTCAGGCTCAATCATCTTTGCGAAATCAATCAGTCCGCGCAGGTGGGCTTTCATACCCCATATCGTATCAAACTCCCGAGCCTTCGCATGTTCAGTCGGACCGAATTTTTCCAGATAGTGAATATGAAGGCGGAGATTGTCTTTGAACTCCCTTCGCAGACTTGGCTTAGGGCCACCCACATTCAGGCCAAGTACGATTTTTCTGCTCCCCGGAGGGATCAGTTTTGTCTTTCTATGCTGGGTCCGAAAGCCCGCCGATGACAAAATTTCCTCAATGGTATGAATAAAGGACGATGCAGTGGACCGACCGAAATTCTTCTCCGGTGTCGAGAAGGTCAGGTCATCGCTATAGCGCGTATACGTCAGTCCTGCTTCTCTGGCAGCATCGGAAATCCGCGTATCAATTGGCGTCATGATGAGATTTGAGAGCATGGGGCTCGTAGGAGCCCCTTGAGGCAAATAACCCAGTACACCCGTCGAATAGGCAGGAATTTTCTCATTTCTGCGCCTGACCTTCCAAACCGGATCACTATGGCGCGGGCTTCGATCCACTGGACCGATCGTTACTATCCGAGCAAGTTCGAATGACACCAGCGGTTGGTAACCCAGTGCTCTGAAAACACGAAACACCTGGATCTCCGATATTGATTCGAAGAAGCTGGTGACATCCATTTTAATGAGTCATTGCGCCCCGCAATGCCTGCTCGCACATGAAAAAATGGATCCGCCGGGTGCAAACGCAAAGCTGCAACTGTGAACGGGAACATATCTGGAGGATATACTTATTAAGCCATTTCTGAACGTGGCTCAAAGAAGGCGATGGCACATGAATGAAACGCCTTCCGCCTGACCGTTTTCGGATCGAAAATTTCCGGTATGTATCGATCTTGGAACGCTGAACGACGCTGCGCAGAAATTGGTAGGGCACCTTTGCGCGGGTAGCCAAGTGGTTGAGCGAGAGAATGGCTGGTAACTTCGGTTCACCCGACTCGACGGCTTCGATCTGCTCAATAGCGGTTGCAATCGTGTCGTCGCCTAAGCCCTTCTTCTTCGCCTCTGCCCTATATTGATGAGGGGACCACACGTAGACTACTCCGGTGGTGCCGGCACGGCGACTGCGCGCGCTGGCGACCCGAGGCCCACGATGGAAGGAGGCAGCGTGCGCAATCTCCAGTCATGCGTAGGCTTTCCCAAAGGGCAATGGAACTCCACGCCCCAACAGCCGTCAATATGGCGACTGCGGCAACATTGTTGCCTGCTTACACTAGCCACGTGCGGCCCTCCTCAACTGTTGGGGAAAGTAATATTCGTCGCCCCTTGCAAGGACGCCCCCGTAAACTTTCCCCTGATCTTTCGCGGCTGCAAGCTCGGTACGTCCGAGAACTGTCAAACGAATCGATTGTGTTAAAAACCCCCACTTAATGCATCGATTGATGATCTCAGTACAGCTTTCGCGGTTCAGCCCTGTTGCAAAGCTCAGGGCGCTTTGTTTTCTCTGTCCCTTGGCAATGAGGGCGAGAATAAGAAGGATCACCTAACCTGTCTCGCCGCGTTGGCTCAGCTTGCTGCTCTTTGCCAGCTTCTTCTGTCCGACATCAAGAAGCGTAACAAGTGAGTCACCACGTGCGATCTCAGGGGGAAAACTGATTGCTCACCCGCCAATATCGCGCGATTTTGAAACAACGGTTCCCACCGCTTTTTTCCTTTGATGGGTGCCCATAGGATCGCTGGTGCATTGTTTGGACAACCATGCTCAAACACCAAGGCAACCGATTCATGTCCATAGCCATCCCAGAAGTGGCTCCTGCTGGTACGCCGTCCATACCGCTTGCAAACATTAAGCACGGAATTCCTCAGCGCCTGTCCCCAGGGCATATTCCTGAAGGTCGGGCAACTGCGCTCGACGATGACCTCGGGCTTCGCCTTGTGTTTGCTTACGTGTTTCATTCCCCGCTCGGTGGCGGAGAAAGAAACAACGATGATCTTTAAGTACTTGAGCGAAAGCCAAGAAACAAATGTCGGGTCGTTCCAGAAAGATTCAATAAATTCATATGTTCGTTTTCCAGAACCAATAAAATCATCGACGAAAACAATGGCTCGACACTTCTTATTCCGCAGCTCCTGCAGGCTGGGGTGATTTAGCAGTTTATTTGAATCTGTTTTGGAGTAGTTCCGGATTATAGCTGCTATCCGCGCCTCGCTTCCGTGATCGCTGCCATGAACGAGCGCGTCGATATTTCCGGTCGTAGTGTTCGTATACTGTTCAAAATACGAGTTCTGTTTATCGACCTCGCGAACAGCATAAAAGGCAATTGGCAGATCGTTCTCGGAAGCCGTCTTCTCCAATGACGACTGTATGGCACGTTCGAATTCCGAATGGGAAACAAGCGTAAGGCTTGCATCAATCTTCTCAGCTATGTCTTTATCGCTTGAACCAAACTGGACCAGCCAGCTCTTGCCAAGCTCTGTGTATAGCAGCGCTCGGGCTATTCGTTTTTCCGAACTCACCCCGCCCACCTCTCCGAAAGCACCTCAGCCTGCTGCAAGACTGTCTGCACGGCGGCGTCCTGAAGGTCGGGTGGGTAGCCGTATTTGCGCAGGATGCGCTTGACCAGCACGCGCATGCGGGCGCGTGATGATTCACGATGTTCCCAGTCCACGGTGACGTTGCTTTTGAGGCTGTTCAGTAGCTCGTGGGCAATAATCCGGAGCTTGTCGTCGCCCATCACCTCGACCGCGCTCTCATTTTCGGCCAGGGCGTCATAGAAGGAGATTTCCTCCTGGCTAAGCCCTTCTTCCTCACCTCGCTGATGCGCAGCGCGAATATCCTTCGCCAGGTCGATGAGTTTCTGGATCACCTGGGCCGCCGTGATAGCATTGGTATGATAGCGTGCTATGGCGTCCTCAAGCCGCTCGGAGAAGGCCCGCGTCTGCACGACGTTGACCCGGCTGCGTGAACGTATCTCGCCATTGAGCAGCTTGCGCAGCGCCTCCATGGCGAGGTTCTTCTTCTCCATCCCCTGAATCTCGGCCAGAAACTCGTCCGAGAGGATAGAGATATCCGGGGTTTCGACCCCGGCGGCGGCAAGGATGTCGACGATTTCCGTCGAGACGACGGCGCGGCTGACGATTTGCTGAACGGCAAAATCCCGCTCAGCCGATGTCTTGCCAGTACCGGGGACGCTTTTGGCGAGCGCGGCGCGGATCGTCTGGAAGAAGCCGACCTCATCGCGGATGTCGCGGGCCTCGTCACTGGCGGCGGCAAGCGCAAACGCCTTAGAGAGAGCCAGCACGGCGTCGTTGAAACGGCGATGCGCCCGCTTCTTATCTTCGTCCGTTGTTTCCTTCGCAGCCTCGCGCTGCTGCATCTGGAGAACCCACTCAATCGCCCCGGCAAGGACGCCAAGCCGTTCTTGCGGCGATCCGGTCAGCCCGGCTCTGTAGTCGAAGCCGTGCACCATGTCGCAAACAATCTCGTGCTTCTCCAGCATGACCGCGACGGCCTCAGCCATGTCGATGCCCGCCTGCTTGCGGTCGCTCTGGGAATACTGACCGAGGGCGGCCTTCAGGTTCTGGGCAATGCCTATATAGTCCACGATCAGCCCGCCGGACTTCTTGCGAAACACGCGGTTGACGCGGGCAATCGCTTGCATGAGCCCGTGTCCGCGCATGGGCTTGTCGATGTACATGGTGTGCATGCAGGGTACGTCGAAGCCAGTCAGCCACATATCCCGGACAATCACCAGCTTGAGCAGATCGTCCGGGTCCTTGGCGCGTTTGGCAAGCAACTCGCGGCGCGCCTTCCCGCCGATATGGGGCTGCCACTCAGGCGGATCGGACGCCGCCCCTGTCATGACGATTTTGATGACGCCCTTCTCGTCGTCGTCGCTGTTCCAATCGGGACGCAGGTTGACGATCTCGTTATAGAGCGCCACGCAAATTCGGCGGCTCATACAAACGATCATCGCCTTACCGTCCATGGCCTGCACCCGGTCCTCGAAATGCCGCACGAGGTCCTGGGCGATCATGGTAAGGCGTTTCTTCGCGCCGACGACAGCCTCGATGCTCGCCCATTTGCGCTTGAGCTTCTCCTGCTCGTCAAGGGCGTCATTCTCTGCAATCTCCGCAATCTCGTCGTCGATGTGCGGTTTCTCGTCCTCGTCCAGTTCGATGCGCGCAAGACGGCTCTCGTAGTAGATCGGCACCGTTGCGCCGTCCTCGACGCCCCGGTTGATGTCATACACGTCGATGTATTCGCCAAACACGGCCGGCGTGTTCACGTCGTCCTTCTCAATCGGCGTGCCGGTAAACCCGATGAACGAGGCGTTCGGAAGAGCGTCGCGCAGATATTTGGCGAAGCCGTAAGAGATTTTTCCGGTATCGCGCGCGACCTTGGCCTTGAAGCCGTACTGGCTGCGGTGCGCCTCGTCGGTAATCACCACGACATTGCGGCGGTCGGTGAGCACCGGATAGTCTGTCTCGCCCCGCTCGGGCGAGAACTTCTGGATAGTCGTGAATATCACGCCACCGGAAGGCCGGGTAAGGACCTTTTGCAGGTCTTCCCGGCTGTCGACCTGGCTGGGCGTCTGCCGAAGCAACGCCTTGCACATAACAAACGTTCCGAATAGCTGGTCGTCCAGGTCGTTGCGGTCGGTAATAATAACCAGCGTTGGGTTGCCCATGTCCGGGTGCGCGATGATCTGCCCGGCGTAGAAAGCCATAAGCAGGCTCTTGCCGGAGCCCTGGGTGTGCCAGATCACACCAACCTTACGGTCGCCGTCCGGGCTCGACGCTTGTATCGTCCTCTCGACGGCGTGGCGTACGGCATGGAACTGGTGATACCCAGCCACGATCTTAACCAGGCCGGAGCCAGTATCCCCGAACACGGTAAAATCCCGGATGAGGTCCAGAAAGCGGGTTTTCTCGAACACGCCCTCGATGACGGTGCCAAGCTCCGGCTCGCCCTTCGGCGCAATCTCGGAGCCGTCCACAGTACGCCAGGGCATGAAGCGCTCAATGTCAGCGGTCAGAGAACCCACACGCGCCATAATCCCGTCCGAGGTAACAAGCACCGCATTGGTGCGGAAAAGGGACGGAATTTGGTCCTTGTATGTCTGGAGCTGGTTGAAGGCCCCTTCGAGGGTGGCGTTCTCATCGCCGGGATTTTTCAGTTCAATGACAGACAGGGGTAGGCCGTTGATAAACAGAACCACGTCCGGGCGGCGGTTGTTCTTGTTCTCGATGACCGTGTACTGGTTGACCGCCAGCCAGTCGTTGCGGTCGGGATCAGCGAAGTCGATCAGCCAAGCGGTATCCCCGCCGATGCTGCCGTCCTCGCGCGCCACCTCGACGGGCACGCCCTCGACCAGAAAACGGTGCAGGCGGCGGTTTTCCTCGATGAGCGATGGGGTTTCTGTCTGCTGCACCTTGCGCAGCACTTCTTCCAGCGTGTCGGGGGACAAATGCGGATTCAGGCGTTCGAGGGCGGCGCGGAACCTGTCGAACAGGATCACGTCGTCATAGCTGGTGCGCTCCGGCGCGGGGCCATCCGGGGAGATGTCGGGGCCGTGTAAAATCTCATACCCGAGTCCGCCGAACCATTCCAGCGCTGCTTCTTCAACATGACTTTCTGTGAAACGACCCATAATGCCCCCTATGCTGCCAATTTCTCGCGGATTTCTTCGCGGCGGCTCCAGAGAACGGGCATAATCTGATAATTCTTCAGCGCATCGGTAACGGTACTCGATATTGCACGCTCGTTATCATTCAGGAACGCATAAGAAACGGAGTTCTCAGGCCTGACTTCACGTGTATCGAGGCAGGCCATAATCAGGTTCTGTGCCGTGTTCCTGTTGGGATTGTTGATCGCACGGATTATCCGTTCCGGCTCAATCCGGGATTTAGGGATCACAAAATCGAACATGTGATCGAATCCGGTTTTCCCGGTGAATTTCACGCTCGGTGTAAACCGGATTTCAGAAAGATCGAGCCAGGCCGCCACGTCCTCGAAGAAAAGCGCCTCTACCGTAGGCGACGCCAGGTAAAACATGTCGTGGACGGATAGAATGCCCTGAATCAGATTATGCTTACGAAGCGCAAAGTTGTCCGCACTTGTATGAACGCACAGTTGGTGATCGCTCTCCTCAATGCCGAACCCATTGAGCACCGACTTGAGGATTGCCTGCCGCTTCGGGCTTTCGAGGGAAAAGCCCGAATGAGAAAGGTCTAAGAGTGTTTCGCCTCCATCTGTAAGGAGATAGCCGCCTTCGTGCTTTCGCGCGTAGATTTGAATGTAATCGTTATGGCGGTCCAGATATGGGGTCGTAATCTCGGCCCAGTTGTTAATGTGACGGATAGCCGTCTTGTCCCGAAGCCAGCGCCAATACCCTTCGACCAGTTTCTCTATCTCGTTCATGTGAAGAGCCCTGGTTCAAAGTGAGGTGGCCGGGTGACATTGCAGTAGCGCAGGAAATCCTGAAGCGATTGGAAAGGATCAGCGATGGAAGGGAATTGATCCGTCGGGATCGGATATGCCCAACGGTCGTTGTAACCTTCCTGGTAAAGATGGATGTGCGGACAACCAATCTCCTCATCGTCCGGGTTGCGATGAGGAGCGCCACCAAAATCAAGCCGAGCGAGAATGATTGTTGTTCGGGCACGATTCTGAAACGTCCCTTTGTTCAAGTTGATCCGGCTGCGAGTTATATCAAGGTGGAAACTCTCAGATTCATCATGCGAGACGAGCGGAACGACTATCCCACCGCCAAGGTCAGGAAGTCGCCGACGTTCCTCATCAACTCGATGCTTTTCGAGCGCCAAAAGAGCATCCGCGTCAGCCTGTGTCAGCCACATACTCATGTCACCGCCTCCGCAACTTTCACGACATTGCGGAGGCGGAGTTTGCCCGCGCTTGGTCGATTTTGTCCTTTTTCTTCCTTAAATATTGGCTAGGGTTCCAGCCACCGGGGTTTTGGGCAGGGATATTGTATACGTTTCGAAGTCTTTGCGCCAAATCCGAGGCCGCTAAGCCAAGGCGGGCATATTGATGCTGGCGTTCTTCAAAGACTTCTTCATAGTCAGGTGGAAAAGCTACCTCAGAGCAAACAAATGCAATCGAACGGTTTGCAGCTTCAGCTTCGCCTGGGAGCGTCAAGAGCACGTACATCAGTTCGCAATCAATGCTTTTCCAGTCAACATCGTCAGGATATATCAGAGGCGCTGGTAGCGAAATTTGAGGATGAAGGCAGCCTTCCTGATCTTGCTGGCCGCCATCATCTTGGACAACCTCGACACATTCATTGACATACCTATCGAGAATGCAAGCAATACGCACGGAGAGGTACCTGGCGTGCCGCGCCCGCATCCTCATGTCTGACCACGCGTCTTTTATCAAAGTGAGTAAGGCTCCGATAAAAACCCCTAAAAGACCAAAAACAGCTTCGCTCATGCCACGGCCTCCACAGCGTCTTCAGCCTCTCGGAGGCGGATTTTGCCGGACATGAGCTTTGGCAAAAGCAGGTCGCGGGTCTGGACGAGGGTGCGGCTCTCGTGAATGTTTGCGATGATCCGGTCGATCATCGGTTGCACGGTGTTCTGGAAGGCGCAGATAACAAGCTCCGGCGGTAGGCAAAGCCCATACTGGCCCATAGCCTTCCAACTCGTGCGCGGCATTTTCGTGCCCGTTGAGGCTTGGTTGGTGTAAGCAATGAATTCATCGGTTGAGATACACGCCAGCACAAAGACGGACCAGTCAGCCGTCCTGGGTGTGAGAACAACAATGTCGGTGGAACAAATACCACTTAAGGGGGCGACCCCGACCTTGTGGAAGTAAGGCCTCAGCTTGCCAAACAGAAATTCGCCCCTCTTGAAAACTGACTTGTTGCTCGTGACTTTGCCTGCACCCTCCCATTCCGTTAGAGCGATTGAGCGGCGGGGCATGTGTTCAAGGCCGATGTAAGGTGTTTCCTCGGAAACATCGGTAGGGCTGATTCCTCGCCTTGGAGATTCCGCAACGTCGGCTAGGCATCCAAGCTCCCACCCCACCGGCTTGTCGTCATCGTCGAGGGCGTCGGGAAACAGGCCCCAGATATCCGGAGCAAGGTAGGGTTCGCGGCCTTCGGCCTTGGCGCGGGTGGGGCCGAAATCGACGAACCAGTCCTTGAAGATCGCCCGCGCCATCGCCTCCAGCGTCTCATTCATCCGCCGGTTCAGCTCGATCTTATCGTCGAGGGACCCCAGAGTTTCTGCGATGTTGTGCTGCTCGGAAATCGAAGGAAGAGGAATATGAATTCTATGTATGTCACGAATAGGAAGTTGAGGTTGAGCACTTCCTGTGGTCAGGGCAGAGACTTGGTTCCTAAAGAGGCGCGACCTCAAAAATAAGTACAAGTAACGCGGAACGATTGTTGGTTGATCTGGCCGAAAAATTACCATTCCAGAGTTGATACGCACATGATCAAAAGGGATGGAATCATCATAGAAAGCTACATTTCCCACTGTACCTCGCGTTGTCAAAACACTGTCGTATCGCTTGAGCTTTCCTTTTCTTAAGAGGTTGTCGCGTTCTTCGCTAATGAACGAACATTCGGAGAACTTAAAGCCAGTAGAACTCACGTTTCCAGCATTCAAAAACAAGCAATGGCCGCTCGGAGCAAATTCCGCCTGCTTTGGGTAGTTTACCCCCCTGTCGCCATCGATGATTTCAATAGGCGCTTCTAAGAACGTCGGTTGTGCCCACTCATCCATTAGCGCTCACCACCTCTAGCTTTGCTTGGATGAGCGCGCCAAGCTCCTCGGCTTTGGAAAACTGTTCCTCCAGCGTTTCCTTTAGCTCCGCAAACCGCTCCTCAAACGGCACGCCGTCATCTTCCATATCCGCTGCGCCGACATAGCGACCTGGCGTGAGAACGTGGTTGTGAACCTTGATCTCTTCCAGAGTCGCGGATTTGCAAAAGCCGGGAATGTTCTCGTAATCGCCCGCGTCTGGTTCACCACGCCAGGCGTGATAGGTGTCGGCGATCTTGACAATATCCTCCTCTGAGAACTCTTTACGGGTACGGTCCACCAGAGCACCAAGTTTACGTGCGTCGATGAACAGCACTTCCCCGCGCCGGTCACGCCAGACTCCTTTTTGTCCTACCGCTCCGCTGCTTAAGGCCGCGCTGGGGTTCTTGTTGCGGGAGAGAAACCACAGGCAGGCGGGAATCTGAGTTGAATAGAAGAACTGCCCCGGCAGAGCGATCATGCAGTCCACCACGTCGCCCTCAACCATGGCGCGGCGGATATCGCCCTCGCCGGATTGGGTGGAGGACATGGAGCCATTGGCCAGCACCACACCAGCGATGCCGTTCGGGGCCAGGTGGTGGATGATGTGCTGAAGCCACGCATAGTTTGCGTTGCCGACCGGCGGGACGCCGAATTTCCAGCGCAAATCTTCACGCAGGCGCTCACCGCCCCAGTCGGAGATGTTGAAGGGCGGATTGGCGAGGATGTAATCGGCCTTGAGGTCCGGCAATTCGTCCTTGTGGAAGCTGCCCTCGTTGTTCCAGCGGATGTCGGCATCGATGCCGCGCACCGCGAGGTTCATCTTGGCGAGCCGCCACGTCGTGTAATTGCTCTCCTGCCCATAGATGGCAATGTCGCCGATGCGCCCACCGTGCTCTTCGACGAATTTCTCGGACTGGACGAACATGCCGCCGGAGCCACAGCACGGGTCATATGCCCGGCCTTTGTAAGGCTCCAGCATCTCGACCAGTAGCCCAACCACGGAACGTGGTGTGTAGAATTCACCCCCGCGCTTGCCTTCAGCGCCAGCAAAACCGCTGAGGAAATATTCATAGACACGGCCAAGGATGTCCTTGGAACGGTCGGCCTTCTCGCCCATGCCAATGCCGCTGATGAGGTCGATCAGCTCACCGAGCATGATCTTGTTGAGCGCGGGGCGTGCGTAGTCCTTGGGCAGAACCCCCTTGAGCGAGGCGTTGTTGCCTTCGATCGCGAGCATAGCGTCGTCGATGAGCTTGCCGATCGTCGTCTGCTTGGCATTGGCCTGAAGATGCGACCAGCGGGCGTCCTTCGGCACCCAGAAGATGTTGTCGGCGAGATATTCTTCGGGGTCCTCAGGGTCCGCGAGTTCCTCGCCGCGCAATGCGGCGCGCTTGGCCTCGAAGGCGTCGGAAATGTACTTCAGGAAGACCAGGCCAAGGGCGACGTGCTTGTAGTCGGAAGGCTCCAGATTTCCACGGAGCTTGTCTGCGGCAAGAAACAGCTGTGCTTCAAAGCCCAAATTGGCTCCATTGTTATTCTTTGAGTTTTTCTTGGCGCGCGTCATGTTGTGCCCCCGGCATTCAGCAATCTACTGGTCGAAGCTACATGAGGTTTTAGCCCCATCAAAGAGAAGGATTAATAATTACGTCACTTACCGCCCCGCGTAGACATCGAAGTGATAGCCTTTGCGTTTAAAAGACACTCCCTTTTCCGGCGGCTTCCTGCTTTGAACCATCGTTTTGCATTCCAGGCCGCTCAGCTTGGTGAGGGACGTGCACCCTTCGCAAAGTTTTTACGGAAGATACGATCCATCTCCCATTCCTCCTCGGGAGTGATATGCAACGGTCTGGGTCTCGTCGCCTGTAGCTGCGCAAACTCGGCGGCAATACGCTGCTCGCGTTTTCGTCGGGGCATGAATTGATACTCTATAAAGAGATGGAACTCAGCATTATCCAGCCAGCGATAGCGGCGAGCTAGGGATTGATTGAGGAGCTGTGCGAGGACCATATAAGTGCAGATGGCGTCATCTTTTAATTTGGCAGAGGCTTTCTCTGGGCGTTCAGAATCATGCGCGGAGCGCAGCAGGACGTGGTCGCGTAATTGCACAATATGCTTGTGAAAGTGCACCTCTTCCGGAGTCTCAGGCCCACTGACATAGGCCTCGCAAGTTACCGGATTGAGAACGATGTCCTCGGGGTGCGGCAGGAGGTCGGGAGGAGGGAGGCCCCTGCGCCGATGTCCGGCAAGCTTCTGCTCGCCCGTGCGTTTGAGAGCCTCCATCCGGGTATAGCGCGCAACTTTGTATTCAAGGTTTCGTTCCTCTTCACGTGCAACATGTTCCAGAAAATATTTCTGGGATAGTCGGTTTCCCTTGATCGCGCCCATGACAAGAGCCCGCAGGACCGCCTGTGTGGCGGGCAGCTTGATGCCCTTTCCGTTCTCACGCAGCGCAACAGAACGATAGGCCTCCTCTTCCAGGAACTTGTCGGAAAGGGCGTCGGACAGTCGTGGCGGTCGTGGTTTTGGTTTCCGCGGCCGACCGCGGGGATTGCCTGACTGGCCTTTGACGAAGCGCGTGTGTTTGGGCGGCTTACCATAGCCGACTTCGTGTTCGGCGTCCTGCAGCCGGTCCGTGGATTCCGGATTGCTGGTCTTGATGCGAGGCGCTCCCTTCCCAGGACGGCGATCGGAATTTCTGCTCATGCCACATGCTCCGTCTCCACCCAATCGCGTGTCCGTCGTTCTTCGACATCCTCGAAGCGCTCTCCCGTCGCAACGAGCGTTGCCTGCTTGCCGGTGAAAATCTCCCAACGCCGCACAATGGTGTCGCAATAGGCCGGGTCGTATTCCAGGAGCCGCGCATAACGGCCGGATTTTTCGGCGGCGATCAGCGTCGTGCCAGAGCCCCCGAAACAGTCGAGGACGACATCGCCACGTTTCGAGCAGTCCCGGATGGCGTCGGCCACGAGCGCGACCGGTTTGACCGTCGGATGCATCGCCAGCTCTGCATCCCGGTTCGCACCCATACTGCTGATGCCGGCGTAATCCCAGACATTGGTGCGATAGCGCCCGGTTTCGCCAAGACCGAAGGTATTGACGTGAGGCGCATCGCCAATCTTGAATACGAAAACCAACTCATGCTTTGAGCGATAAAAGGTCCCCATGCCGCCATTGGTCTTGTTCCAGACGCAAAGGTTTTTGAGTTCGGCGAAGACCTGTTTCCCCGCCGCCAGCAGCTCGCCCATGTGGCGCCAATCCATGCACACAAATGCGATTGCGCCGTCCCGGCAGGTCTTGGCCGCCGCCCCGAGCGTCTCCGTCAGGAAAGCAGTGAATGCCTCCTCGGACATCTCACCGGCACCCATCGCAAACTCGCGGTGGCGTACGCGACCAAGACCGCACACATGGCCGTCAATGGGTACGTTATAGGGAGGATCGGTGAAGATAACACCGACCGTCTCGCCGTCCAGGAGCGCGTCATAATCGGCAACAATGCGTGCGTCGCCGCAAAGCACCCGATGGTGGCCGCATTGCCAGACATCGCCGCGCCGACTGATCGCCGTTTCCGGAAACGGTGGCACCGAATCCGTCGGCCCATCCGGACCGGCTACGTCGCGTTCGCCGGCAGCGTCGAGCACCAAATCCACTTCAGCAAGCGAAAACCCGGTCAACTCCGCATCGAAGTCGAGGTCAATCAGAGTCTGCAACTCAATCGCGAGCAAATCCTGATCCCAGCCAGCATTCAGTGCCAGTTTATTGTCGGCGATCACATAGGCTCGGCGCTCAGCGGCTGTTAGATGTGAGAGGCGGACCGTCGGAACATGGGTCATTCCAAGGCGTTTTGCCGCCATAACCCGGCCATGGCCAGCGACGATGGTATCGTCTTCGGCAACAAGCACCGGGTTGGTGAAGCCGAATCGCGTAATGCTGTTCATGAGTTGTCGGATCTGGCGCTTGGTGTGCGTCCGTGCGTTGCCGGTATAAGGGTGGAGCGCCGAGATTGATCGTTCCTCCATGATTTGGATGGATCGTATCCGGTTCTTTTCGTGCACTGGTTTGTCATTCATTCTGACATACCTTTCGGAAACAGATGTTGCTATAATGTTCTTTTTCGGTTTGAATCGAATCTGCCTCTCTGGCATGGTTTTAAACAATAGAATTTTTCTTGTATATAAATAGCAGTAAAGCATACATATGCGCATGTCCATATAAAAGATCGATATATGGAGCTATTTTCTGAAAAAGGCATAGTTCTAGTTAAGTAGTTAGACGATATTACTTCAAGCCATCCCACAAAAACAAGATTTCATCCCACTTCATGGAAAAATATCCCGTTTGCGTCTGGGGATAAGGCTGGATTTATTGACGTCGTATTTGACGGTCGGGATCGAAAAAACGGCGTAACCGCGCTCCTGACGGGATGTGGAGCGTCGACTTCGCGCTGGGGCCAGATGGGAGAGGCGGCCAGAAAGTGGCGGAACTTAAGGGTTCTTTCGGTTCACATCCCGATCGCCCAGGATTGGATCGGCCTGGCTGATCTGTCTTCCCGTCGTTGTTTTGCAGGTTCCTTCGTCCGGTAGGACCATTCCTTGATCCGCCGCTCGAAGGTCCCTGTTTTGTGGCGTAAATTCCCTGTTCTATCGCGTAGGGAATTCGGCTGAATAAGCTGCAATATCAGCAAGTTGTGGGGGATTTAAGGGGCGCACCCGGGCGAATTTTTTAAAAAATTCCCTGTTTTAGACAGATACAGGGAAATCGGCGGAGACGGGTTCGCACAAGACTGCGCACTCCGCCAGCAAGTCTTGTTCTCCGCGTGATTTTCAGAGGATGCCCAGGCCGTCGGCGCAAATGGCGGCGTTCCGCGGGCCTTTGCGCCGAGGCGCGTTTTAAACCGGACCGGGAGAACAGAGTCACTTCGTGAGATCCACTTTGGTGCGGAACTTTTCTCCACCGCGCCATTCCGCAGTCCGGTTTGGCGAGCCGGGTAGTGATGATGTGCATCCGTTATCCGCTGTGGCTGCGGTAGGTAAGAGGGTGCGATGTCGAAGTTCAGGAACATAAAAACCCTGCAAAAGTTCGCCGCCGCCCATATCTTGATCCACGATCATTTCAATCACAACCGCCACCTCAACCATCGAGACATTTTCAAGCAGAACCGCTCGGCTGCCCTCGCCGAATGGCGTCAATTGGCGGCCTGAAAGCGAGGTTGCCGGGTATTTATGAGGCTTATTTTATTAGACTGACAGCATCGTCCTCTCTGTTGGTGTGTTGACTCGCAATCTGCTAGTCGTATTGTCTCGTCTATGCGTTTCCGGCGTACCACCATCCTCTTCGATGTAGACGGCACACTGATCGACAGCGCCGCTGACTTGCAGGCTGCCTTCAACAAATTGCTGACGGCGGTGGCGCATGACCCGATTACGCGTGAGGAGATGATGCCCCTTTTGAAGGGACATGCATCCGATCTCGTTTCAGGGGCCTTTGCGTTGCGCGGGGAGACGCTTTCTAAGGATGCTCTCGAAAAAAAAGTCAAACTATTCCGTCAATATTATGAATACCCTGAGACGCAATTGACGGCGCCCTATGCAGGCGTGATGGAAACATTGACGGCCCTGCGGGAAGCGGGCTTGCGCCTTGTTGTCTGTTCGAACAAGCCGAAAGCCTCTGCTGTCCGCACGCTCACCATGACAGGGCTGGATGACTATTTTGAATTCGTAGCCGGCGGCGATAGCTTCGGCGGCACGAAGAAGCCCGAGGCCGAACATGTGTTGAAAACGCTGGAGGCGGTAGGAGCGGCGCCAGAAGAGAGCGTCCTTGTTGGGGACACGGACGTTGATATCGAAGGCGCGCGCAACGCGGGCATCCCGCACGTGTTCTGCAGTTACGGGTATTCCACGCTGCCCCTTGACGAACTCGGCGTCGAGGTCGTGATCCATGAATTCAGCGAACTGCTCGACGTGCTTCGCACGCTAGACTAGGGCTGGCATTTAAGAGTGACGATGGCCTGCCTCCGTATGATCCGATGCGCCAGCAGTAACTAAGCCGCCAATTTTGGCTTGGTGAGCACCATGCGGTAGCAATCGAGACTGCGTGACAGGAATTCGTAGGCCGCACCCCAAAGATACAGACGAAATTTGTGATATTCAAACTCGCCGAACTCGCGGATGACGGCGTCATTTGGCGGCCTGAAAGCGAGGTTTTCTGCCATTTTGGAGACTGGCTCCATTAGACTGACAGCACCTCCCACCGGTCATTCAAGCTTTTTCGCCAGGGATCCTGCTCGCAGCGCAGAACGCGATCGCAGCGTTGAGTTCCTGCGCGTGGAAAGCCCTGGCCTCGGGGCCGGCGGGATCGCCGGCGAACCGCCCAAGGCGCCGGGCAAAGTCGAAGAAGCCCGGCGCCGGCAAGCCGCCGCGCGACCGGCTTATGACGATGGCCGCAAGGTAGGGACGATCCGCCTCTGCGTCTTCCTCCATCAGTTGCTCCAGCGCCAGCGCCACCTGATGAATGGTATTCGGGGGCGTTAGCTGCAGCGCTTTCGCCGCCGCCTGATAGGTGATCGGGAGGCGCTGCCTGGCGACCGCTTGAAGATGCGCTCGAAGCCGGCGGGCGAGCGTTCCAGACGTGTTGTCCTCAACGGTCGACGTCGCGGCGTGACCCCAAGCTCTGGCAGTCATGACGCGGGCCCGACGAAATCGGGCAGACTTGGATGATCGGTGTTCGCCAGCGGTGCTTTGGCGGTGGGGGCAATGCGCTCGACCAATGTACCGTCGGCCTCGACCACCACGGTCCAGGCTCGCGTGTGATACCCGAAAGTGAGACGCGTCCGGCCGGCGTCCTCGTTGACGCCTGTCTTGGCGACGCTGTACACGATGCCCTTGCGCATCTCCGCATTGAACGCCTCGGCCGAGATGTTGAGCCTGGGCGCAAGCACCTCGACATTGATCGAGATCTCCCCATCGACGATCGTGATGACTGACGGTGGCAAAGACCTCATTATATTGCCGCTCCGCTGCTCGGGCGCTTGATGGCCGAGGCCTTCCTCAGTCCGAAGTTGATGCAGAGCTCGCCGAGTTCCCCCAGTTCCAGCGGTTTGCCCACGAAACCGCAGGCATAAGGGGCCTGCCTCTCCAGACAGCAGCCTTCACCTCGCAGATGCTCACAGGACATGCATGTGCCGAAAGGACGTTTTCCGCTCTCTAGTGCCACTTGGCCGAGCATGCGTTGAAGAACGTTGGAAAAATGGCCGCGGACACCGGGGGACAGGGCGTCCGCGGCTCCGACCAGGGCTTCCAGGGGGTCGTTGGCAAGAACGGCCCTGGTCTTATCGGTGAGGTCTAGTCGGATGCTGCGTCCATCGGCTTTGGATCGGGTCTGTGTCAGATAGTCCTGTGCAACCAGGTTCTTGATCGTCTGCGAGGCCGTGCCCCGGGTCGTGCAATGGTACGCTGCGAAGGCCGACGGCGTTCGCGAGAAGCGGTTGGCCCGCGCGAACCACCTAAGCACGGCCCACTGCGTCGGCGTTAGTCCCTCCACAAGTCCTTCGCCGGCCGCGATACGCCCGAGACGTACGAGCAGTTCGGCGATGACGCGACTGCCTATTTTCGGCTCCATCATCACGCAATAATAGTAGCGTTTCAAAACTATCTTGACAAGCAGATAGAGTGTCTCTGCGGGGTGCCGAACGTCGCTGCCTAGCCAGCGGACACCCAGCCACGAGGGTTGGAGGCCCTAAATCTCACAAAACCGGGCGGTACGGAGGAAAACACCTTTTGAAGGCGCCGCGGCCTATCCAGAATTCACGCGTGTTGCCGGTTCTTGGCCGTTTCAGGTCGAAGACCATTGAATCCCAATTCCAGGTTCCCACTTGATAATGCGTAAACACTTCATCCAACTGCCGACAAGAGGGTACGCGGTGTCTGAGTTCCAAACCGTCACGAATACGACGGACCTAGCACTTGGAGACATGAAACTGGTCGATCTGGACGGTGAAGAAATCGTCATCGCCAACGTTGACGGCGAGTACTTCGCCTTCAACAACACCTGTCCGCACGCCGGCGGCGGGTTGGTGGATGGTGAGTTCGAAGGCGATATCGTCACCTGCCCCTGGCACTTCACGCGGTTCAACGTCCGAACCGGCGAGGCCCAGGAAGGCTGTATCACCGACGATCCCGTCTCTATTTACGAGGTCCGCCTGGAGGGCAACGACATTCAGATCAGGGAAGTCTAAATGGCAAGGCAATAGACCTACTGCGAAACTCGATGTTAGCGAAAATTTCTCCCATAACAGCAATCTGCTGAGATTGTCCTTTGACCGAGATCGGAATCATCGAGAACGCATTGGCTGGATACGATGGCGCATGACGATTATGCGAAGTTCAAGAACGACCGGGGAATCCCGGAGATTCGAATCGGCGTCAAAGAGTTTAAGTGCGCCGGTGCTTCGGCACCTCTGGACCACCCGCATATCTATCTTGATATGGGGGTGGCGGACACGATCCTCTGCCCCTATTGCGCGACCTTGTTCCGCTACGATCCCCGGCTCGGTCAACTTGAGGCCGATCCGCCAGACAGTCTCTTTATTGACGACCTAAGAAAATGAGGGGAAAACCGGCATTCCGATGGCTTGTTGATGTGATAATACCCCGTTGCCGGCAAGTGGAGGGCGAGTCATGTTTCATGTCATAAAAACATTTCTAGCGGGGGTGGTATTGCTCGCAGGTGCTGCCGCGGCATATGCTCAAAGTGCGCCTAATCGGACAATCACCCAGATTACCGGCGACCTTTACCGGTTTCAGAACGACTTCCACTATTCGGTGTTTCTGGTAACGCCAGACGGCGTCATCGCCACCGATCCGATTAATGCCGAGGCTGCCCAATGGCTTAAATCTGAAATCGCCAGCCGTTTCGGAAAACCGATTCGGTATGTGATCTACAGCCACGACCATGTAGACCACAGTTCGGGCGGTGAAGTTTTCGCAAAAGACGGCGCTATCGTTATCGCTCACGAAAAAGCGAAACGCACAATCATCGGCGAAAAACGACCGACCGCCGTGCCGCAGATCACCTTCAAAAGAAGGATGACGATTGAACTTGGCGGTAAAACAGTCGAACTGCACTATCTCGGCAAGAACCATTCCGACAACATGATCGTTATGCGGTTTCCTGCCGAGCGGACACTCTTCGCCGTCGATTTTATTCCGGTGAAAACCGTTGCGTACAAGGATTTCTCGGATGCCTATCTACCAGAGTGGATTCAATCTCTCGCGCGTGTAGAGCGCATGGATTTCGACATCCTTGCGCCGGGCCATGGGCAACTTGGCACGAAAGCCGACGTTACGGCCTTCCGGGAATATATGGGAGATCTCTACAATCAGGTGCTTGCGCAGGCCCGTATGGGAAAGAGCCTCGAAGAAACCAAGGCCGCAGTAGATCTTTCCAAATACAAGTCCTGGGATCAGTTTTCAACATGGTCTCCGCTTAACATCGAAGGCGCCTACACGCGCATTCAACTCAATCGCCGTGGAAACTAGCTATGAAGGCGTTTGACCTTCGTCCGCCAGATGCCGAGGAGATGCAAAGGCTCACCGCCGACCTTGATGGGGAGGCGAGGCGTGTTCTGCTTGACCGTGGGACGGAACGGCCCTTCTACGGCCGTCTGCTCGAAAACAAGCAAGACGGCGCCTATGTTTGCCGGCTCTGTGGCCTGCCGCTGTTTAAGGCGAAGGCGAAATTCGAATCCGCCACCGGCTGGCCGAGCTTCTTCGAGGCCTACGATGATCGCCATATCACCGAACGCCGCGACCAAGCATTCGGGATGGAACGGATCGAGATCCTCTGCGCCCGATGTGATGGCCATTTGGGCCACGTCTTCCCTGACGGCCCGTCGCCGACTGGCACCCGCTACTGCCTGAACTCGGTTGCCATGGCCTTTGTGCCGAAGGGAAAGGCCCTTCCCGACAAACTCGGGCGCGGCGATCCGAAGGTTGCCGGAAGGCGGCTCGGGGGAGGCGACGAATGAACCAGGGCTTGAACGGAACGGGGTGGGAGGTAAGGCCGATCGGACTTGGCGCGATGCCGCTTTCCATCGCCGGGCGGCCCGCTGAGTCCCAAGCCTTCGAAGTTGTTGCGGCATTCGTCGAATCTGGCGGCAATTTCATCGACACTTCCAATGTCTACTGCCTGGACGATTCGGATATTGGCCACAACGAGCACCTTCTCGACAAGGCGCTGACGCGGATCGGCGCGCGCGAGGCCGTGCTGGTCGCCACCAAAGGTGGCCTGCGGCGGCCGAAAGGGGCATGGGTAACGGATGGAAGCCAAAAATGGCTACGTGCCTCGTGCGAGAAGAGCCTTAACGATCTGCAGTGCGAGGCAATCCCCCTCTATTACCTCCACGCGGTGGACTCGAACGTGCCCTTTGATGATTCGCTTGGGGAATTGATTCAGCTTAAGGAAGAAGGAAAGATCCTCAACATCGGGTTGTCGAACATCGATCGGGCAGAACTCGAATTCGCGCTTGGCCGAACGGCCGTCGCGGCGGTTCAAAATCGCTGCAATCCATTCTTCAAAAAGGACTTTAACAACGGCCTCGTCCGTCTCTGCCAGGAAAAGGGCATCGCCTATGTGCCTTACAGTCCCGTGGGAGGCCATGGAGGCCACGTGCGGTTGCCAAAGCATCCGCTCTTCCGGCGTCTTTCCGAAAAATACGAAGCCTCGCCCTATGGCATCGCCCTGGCGTGGCTTCTGCAGAAAGGGCATCACATCTTCCCAATTCCGGGGGCGAGCAGGGTATCAAGTGTGCGCGATTCGGCGCAGGCTCTACACGTACGGATCGAGCCCAACGACGTTGCCGAAATCGACCGCCTGCCGGACCAGGCATTGTTTTAACGAGAGGATTCTAATGAGTGATAAACTTTAAAGATTGCCCATCTTTCTGGTTTTTCTTCGGCGAGCATTGAGGAAACAATTCAGAGCGCAATCGGAAAATCGACAATGAAAAATTTGAAGCCCGCCGTGTTACCTATGTAAACAATGGAGAAAGCATGATGGATTTAACGGCGAAAACCTGCACCCCTTGCCAGGGGGGAATTCCGCCCCTAAAGCCGGAAGAGGCAGAAAAGCATCTTGCCCAGACCCCAGGCTGGGCGCTATGTGACGAAGGCGCGCGAATTGAAAAGCGCTTCACCTTCAAAAACTTCAAGGAAGCATTCGATTTTGTGGAGGCGGTTGGAACCCTTTCGGAGGCAGAAGGCCACCACCCGGACATTTCATTCGGCTGGGGCTTTGCAGCCATCTCTTGGCAGACAAAGAAAATCAAGGGGTTGCACAAAAACGACTTTATCATGGCGGCCAAAGTGAATGAGATTGCCGTGAAAAAGGCCTAACGCATGCTGCAATGGCACCCGAACTTTTGGTCGCAACTTAAACCACGCCAATCTCTACTTTAGAGAGTGGGTTGCTTAATGAGGGTAGGCCACAGCCGCATGTCTGGCGCGCACTTGGAAACGAAAGTCAATCAAGCAAAAAAAGTTGAAGCTTGCGCGACTTAATTTTCCAGCGTGAATCCTACCTCCAGTGTTACCTGGAAGTGGTCAACCTTGCCGTCCTCTATATGGCCGCGAGTCTCGATGACATCAAACCATCGTAGGTTTTTTAGTGTCTTCGAAGCCTTTTTGATCGCGTTCTGAATGGCCTCTTCGATGCTTGACGAAGAGGAACCGACGAGACGGACCACCTTGTACACATTGTTACTCATTCGAATCCTCCTTGTGTTAATTTGCTATCATCTTAACGCGAGTGAGCGAATGGCATCCTCTAGGATTGTCGGCCATTCACCGGGTAATATTCCCTTGAACGGAAAGGGGCCGACCGAAGCACTGGAAATGACCACGCTTGGCTTCAGGCTACCCAACAACTCCAGGCTTTCCTTTAATCTACGCTTGTGCTCGTTCGACACGAAGGTTCCCCAAGAGTCGTTCCTTAGAAAGATAGTATCGCCCGTAAAGAGATACGTGTCTCCATGCGGTGATTCGTACATGAAGCATGCGCTTCCTTCCGTATGACCAGGCGTCGGTATGACCTCGATATCACCAAGCTGAAATTCCCGCTTCTCGAACGTCAGGTCTACGGGACACGTGGCACGGATTGCTCCTTCCTCAAGCTTGTGACAATAGAGCTTCGATCCAAACGTCTCTTTGATACGAACCAAGGCGTCTCCAGCTTCGTCACGATGACTTAAATACTGGCGGTCAATCCCTCCGAGCCGGAGAATATGTTGGTGTTCATCCAAATGCCCGGAGCTATAAAAGAGAACATTGCCCGCGTCTCTCGTGAGGAGATACGCGTGTGTAGACATCTCTGGCCCGAACGGATGCTCCGGGAGTGTCTGCCATAAATCAGGGTATATCTGCTTCATGATTGATGGCGCGCCTCCAAGTTAGTCGGGCGGCTCTATGCGACTGTGCCTAGCGAAATTATATCCGCTTTGGGGATTGTCACATTAACTAGCCATGGGTTGAACATGGCATTTTCTGTCTCTGATTAACCCTTTATGTTTATTACGTTCAGGCACTTCTCTAAGTAGACATAATAGACATCAAATTCATTCATGTGACAATGCCAAGGCGAGGATTAATGCCACGTGAGAATCGGGGCAGAGCATGATATTTAAGGAACCGTCGACAGTCCGGACCGGGACCCGAGCCCAGATCCAGAAAGCCTACCGGATCAACGAGACGGCCGCGGTTGCGCAGCTGTTAGCAAAAACGGGTCTTTCCACCAAGGCCCGCGCACGCGTCGTGAAGCGGGCCAGCCGGTTCGTTGAGGCGGTGCGCAAGCGGACGAAGGAGGCGAGCGGCTTAGAATCGTTCCTCTAGGCTTACGGGCTTTCAAGTGCAGAAGGTGTTGCGCTGCTTTGCCTGGCAGAAGCCTTGCTTCGCATTCCGGATGTCGAGACCGCCGACCGCCTCATCTATGACAAGATCGCGACCGTTGATTGGGCGGCGCATCTAGGAGGCAGCGACTCGCTTTTCGTGAACGCCTCAACCTGGGCGTTGATGCTGACCAGGCGCTTTGTGCGACTCGGCGAGGCATTGACACGTTAAGTCAGTGGCCGGAGTGGGCAGGGGCTGGTAGCGTCGGCGTGCTACTGCAGTGCACCGATGGGCACACTGGAAGGAAGGCCTTGAGATGATCGATAAGGATGTCGGGTGTTGAAAGAATAAGTTTCTATTGACGCCGTCATGGAACCGGTGAGTTCGCATCAAGGTCAATTTCGCTTGCATTCCTCAGGTTTGGCACCCTCTGTAGCATCACCTCAAGACCCAGTAAAATCCTATCGCTTTATGGATGGGCCGTCCACCGGTGAACGGCGTCGGTAGTGCGTCAGTTTGAAATTCGCACAAAAGAAAGCCCCTAACTCGCGTGTGCTCTTGTCGTATATTGGCAAGGATCTGTCCTTAATTGCCCACTAAATCTTTATCCCATCCGGATGCCCTTTCAAGAAGCTTAGCACAGGGATTTTCACTCTTCTCAATAAGGTGCCCCATGACCGATGAACTCCGCCTCATCGAAATCGAGTACTGTACCGGGTGCAAGTGGTTGCCGCGCGCCGCGTGGGTGGCACAAGAGCTGCTTGGCACATTTGAAGGGGAACTCAGAGGCGTGACGCTGATCCCCAACACCGAGGGCGGGGTGTTCCGCGTCCGCATTGCCGGCGGCGAAGTGCTCTGGGATCGCAAGGTCGAGGGCCTCTTCCCCGAGATCAAGGAGCTGAAGCAACGTCTCCGTGACATCGTCGCCCTGGGTCGCGACCTAGGTCACATCGACAAGCCCCACGGCTGTATCCCTGAATAGATGAACAATTCCTTGGGCGTTGCCACCTAAACAGCAGGACCATGGGCTGCACTGTAGGACGGGAGCTTATCGGTCACGATGCGATCTGGGACATAACCCTGGGCTTTCAGCAGGTTGTGCGTATCAGAAATTCGCAGCCGTCCACGCCTCGATCAACAATCATTTCAACCATGACCACCATCTAAACCGCCGAGACATTTTCAAAGAGAAGCGGTTCCTTGATCGGGCGAATAATTCCCTGTTCCGTGGATTAAATTCCCTGTTCCGTTGAGTAGGGAAATTAGCCAAAACACTAACAAATTCAGTTCGTTATAGGGTTGACGAGGGCCTGATGTGGGGGCAATTCGCAGAAATTCCCTGTATTTTCCCTGTTAAACAGGGAAGTCACCCAGAGACAGGTTCGCAGCAGACTGCGTCCTCCGCCACCAAGTCTTGTTCTCTCAGCGATTTTCAGAGAATGCCCAGGCCGCCAGCGCAAATGGCGGCGTTCCGCGGGCCTTTGCGCCGAGCCG
This sequence comes from Rhodospirillaceae bacterium, assembly GCA_002746255.1. NCBI lineage: Bacteria > Pseudomonadati > Pseudomonadota > Alphaproteobacteria > Rhodospirillales > Rhodospirillaceae > Rhodospirillaceae bacterium. The sequence goes on from NVWO01000001.1 coordinate 281,915, forward strand.
CATTGCAAGCCGGACCGGGAGAACGGAATCGTTCGGTGATATCTGCAGCGGGACGGAACTTTTCTCCATCGCGCAATTCGGCAGTCCGGTTTGGTTGGGTGGGGGGGATGTGATCGTTTATGACAATAACTGGCTGGGGCCAACGCTGATTAGATAGCAAGGTTTTTGAATGGATATGAAAACGCACAGGAACGGGTCGCGTTCATCCCAGTTGTTGTATCAGGTTGGAACCGGGTGAAACGTTTGTGAGCCACCAAGATATAATTATGCATTGCCCCATGAATTTTTCGCGCGGCGTATTCATTTGAATTTTTTTGCACATTTCGGCGGACTTTGGCAGGAGGAGTTTCATTTCCTTGCTAGCGAGTCGCTTGATCATCGATATTTCTTTGATTTGGCTGGCAATCTCGGGGGTGCCAAAATCTAGAGAGATTCTCGCATGTGCGAACACGTTTCTAATATTCTTGACCGTGTTTATATCCGTGGCGCATTCCTTGTCGATCAATTTTAGGGCTCGGCATAATCTTATTTTTGCCGAGAATTTCGATAACGGGCTATCCCCTAGGAACAGCTCATTGTGTTCTTGTTTGGAGAGTTTTGCCATCTGATCTATGAGAACATCATAAAGCGCGTCTTCGACTAAGGTAGCGGCAACAATTGCAGCAGGCCGATCTTGCATGGCCTTAAGTTCTAGAAGCCAGGGGCTAAAATCCTCCTGTTTAATTCGTTTCCTGGCAAGCTGGTTTAATGATATCTGGTTCATCGCAAGGTATTTCCAATAAATAGAAGAGCAATCAGCAGCGTGATAAATTATTTATTATTTGCTGTTTGGTTCGCAACCGCAGCAATAGCTATATTTGGTGTTTCTGCTTCGATAGCATTCAACTTTTCAAAGCCACGTTTGGCCAAGTTGCCCCGTCTCCAATCATTGCCTTTTACGCCAACTAGGATGAAGAGCGCCAGTTGTGCAAACAATATTATCCACTCGACTTTTTCATTCTTCCCTGCGCTTAGGGTTTTCGTAGCTGGCCCTAAGATAGGAACGAGGGTGGACACGTTAAGGAACATCGCTGTCGTTCCGAGAATATGCCCCCCTATACCCCCCTTGCCAATCGTCTCCCGGCGTTTGTTTTCACGCCTGATCTGATTGGTTTTTGCTTGGAATTCACGAGGGGACAAGACGCTATCGAAGGTTCCGTTAGCGACTTCCTCTTTAACATCAGCGAAGTCTTTCTCATTGTCCAGGAAGTGGCTGTAAGGGTTAAACGTCTGATCCCTTCCAGCGCCCCTCCCGCCTTCTACAGATTCTCTTACCTGCTCTGCGAGTGCCCCCCCCGAAGACCGTGTGCTGCGTAAAATAAGCGGCTGCAACATCAATCGCCCCAAGCGTGTCATCCTCTTTATGAGGGTTAAGTGGAACAAGCGGTTCTTTTTCCTTTAGACCCGCTTGTTCATAAGCAATACCCGCCGCGATGCGCGCCCGTCGGGGATCCACTGCTCCTCGCTTAAAAGAGGAAAGCTTTTTAGGCTCCTCTATAGGCACTGCATGCGTGTGCGCACTTAGTCTGGGATAGCTAGGGGATTTGGAAGGCGTTGGCACAGAAACGGACACCTGCGGCTGGAATCCTTCTGCTACTGTTTCGACAAGACTCAGCGTGAAAATAATCCCCAGAATCGTGAAACCAAGTGCCCACATCTTTGCCGCGAAAGCCCAGATTATGGTGAAAAATAATGCTGGCCAGCAAAAGCCTTGCTTTACCGCCTGGTATCCTTGGATAGGATGCTTATAAACATCAAAAGTTTTCATCGCTTCTTCCCCTTTTAGAACGACGTCCTTTGACCATAATTTTTAATTTATGTCCCCAATCATTTTTCGGATATGTAACGTCCACTTTCGTAAAAGACAAAGGCAGGTTTTCGAATTCTTGAAGTCGATTCTAAGCTATAGAGTGCCGCTAATTAAGCCCAAACTCCCGCCGTTGATCTTCCCAGGTGAGTGGGATGCCTTTGAGGAGGCGTTTCATATCGAGATCAACCGGCTGAGAGCCGTCGAGAATGGCTTCGACGATGTCGGGGGCGAGGAAGGCAAGGCGAAGATGATGTCCAACATAGCTTTCGTTCACACCTTCATCACTTGTGATTAGAAAAAGAGATATTTGACGAGCGCTACAATCCCGAGGATAAGCAGAACGACCACCAATACGCTAACCGGATAGTTCCCAAAATAAGGGCTAGCTGCGAATCGCCGGAAATCAACCGGAATCTAGGCTGTTGGAAGCAACAGCTCTTCCCAGCCTGCAGGGTTCGCGGTGAACCTTTTGTAATTATTCAATTTAAAAATGGGTTAACTTGAAGGCGCGTTAACTATTTGTTAGCCTTTTCTCTGAGATCGTGGTTCTTGAGATTGTGCTTCTAGTGTAGACTTCGCTGTTAAGGAATTTCCCAATGTCTAGGAAGCCCATACTGAGCCGGAAGGCTCTCGGATGGAGTCTCGTTGCTTTAGCTATTAGCGCAACCGGTTTTTACTTCTACGAAGAAACCGGGCAAGCATGGCTGGCTGAACGACTGAACGCAATTATTCCCGCCACTAATCATCTGAAATTAGCGCGGGGCGAATCCGTTGGTCGCCCACAGTCACTAAACCTCGCCCCATCGAGCCGACATGAACGGTTGATGGAGGCCCCCAAAAAAGGATCTCTCAGTCGCCCGCAGTTGCCAAGGCTCACCGCCGTATTGAGCCGGCATGAACGATCAATGAAGGCGCACAAGGAAGTGAATCATACTCACGCCTGGCTGGAACTTCTTAAATTGCCAGCTGATGCTAAAGAGATTCAACTCGTTCAAGTAAATATTTTTGTGAATTCGACGCCGTACGTATCGGATATGAAAAATTATGGTGTGAAGGATTTCTGGGCAAGTCCTCACGAATTTTTTGCCTATGGGGGCGACTGCGATGATTATGCGATTGCGAAATACATTTTTCTGCGCCACCTCGGTTTTCCAGCCGAGGACCTTCGCATTGTATTTGTCCTCACTGGCAAGCGTCACCAATTGCATTCGGTGCTGATCGTGCGACTTAAAGGAAACGAGTATGTCCTCGATAACTTAATCGACACGGTGCGCCCAATTACGCAGATCGAGACGCTGCAGCAATTGGTTTCCTTCAACGAGGACGGGTATCGGATACGAGTCCGAAAGATCGGCGCTAACAACCCCTAGGAATTCCCTGTGGGGGAGCAATGACCTTAATGGAGGTTATAGGAGGTACAGATGTGGGAAAATCAAAATGTCGTACTGATCGTCGATGATGATTCGGCGTTGGTTCAGATATTGGAAGAGGTTGTTGATGGCCTAGGAATAAAATGTGTCTGCGCACAGACCGGCTCTCAAGCGGTGATAAAATCTGAAATATACCACCCTGATCTAGTGCTCATGGATGTCAAGATGCCCGATATGGATGGTATTGAAGCCGCTCGTCGGATTCATCGAGATGCCCCGGATGTACCAATCGTCATCATGTCCGGTGTTCCAAATGCCGTGACGGAAGCGAACCGGGCCAATCTCGGTATTTTCGCGGTTGTCGACAAACCAATTCCCATCAAAATGTTCGAACGTCTTATTGGGAAAATATGCCTTAATACCTCTGCTTCCGATTCCCCTCCGCAAGCAGATGATTGATATATGCTGTTTCTTCTGGGTCTCTGTTTGCTAGGTAGAAGCGAGTCGAAGTTCCGGTCATGATGTGGGGTTCCATTTGGCTGATGACGGTCTTCGGCCTCTTCATGGCGGGAGAGGCCAAAGATCAAGACCGAATGCCGTGAGGGTCAAAGTAATCCTTGACGAATGATGTTATTCGTTCAGCCGAGGGTGCCTTTCACATCTTGTTAATCGTTTGGCTTAGGGGGAACTTAAAGTGTTTCTGATAGACGCACTTGTCCGGACGTTTCCCAAGTCCTTGCGATCAACGGTTCGCAAGGCCATTGATTTGCGAAAGCACGTAAAAAAATTATTGGCGCCGGAGCAATCTTTTGAAGAAGCTCTGCAAACGCTTCAACCCATTTTAGATTTTTTACCACTTCTGGTGTCCTTCAAAGATAGCGAAGGGCACTACAAATGGGTGAATCGACAATATGAACGAACACTCGGTGTTTCTCGGGAAGAGATGATCGGAAAAACCGCGGACGCGTTCTTCGTGGGAGATAAAAAAAGAGAAACAATCACACGTTCTCTCGAAATCGACCAGCGAGTGGTCGATTCCTTAAACCCCATTTATGAACAAAAGTTCGAGTTTTTCTTGAGAGGGCGCCGCTGCGTCTTTCAAAGGACAACGTTGCCGATATTGGATAAGCACGGTCGGCTGACAGAGATTTTCTCTGTTGCCAAAAACATCACGGAACAGGAAGTTCTTGAGGAAGCGCTTCGTGAGCACGAGGAACAACTCCGCATGCTCTTGGAGGCAGCAGGCGAAGGAATCTATGGATTGGATTTGGGAGGAAAGGCCATCTTCATGAATGCTGCCGTGGCTCGGATGGTTGGATATTCGCCGAATGAGTTTATCGGCCAGAAGGTACACTCGCTCATTCACCACAGTCATCCCGATGGATCCAGCTATCCCGTCGAAGAATGTCCGATGTATGCGGCGTTCAGAGACGGAACCACCCAGCACACAGAAGACGAGATTCTATGGCGAAAGGATGGGACAAGTTTCCCTGTCGAATACATCAGCAGACCGCTTCGTAAGAATGGGGCGTTGGTGGGTGCTGTGGTGACCTTCAACGACATCTCAGAACGAAAAGCTTCAGAAAGGGAGCTGCGCGACAAAGAGGTACGCTTACAGGCAATCTTGGATAATGTGACGGATGGGGTCGTCACGATCAATGAGCACGGTATCGTTGAGACCATTAATCACTCTGCCGAGATCATGTTTGGTCACTCGGTTGACCAAATTTGCGGTCAAAACGTTTCGGTTCTAATGCCAGAGCCATATCACAGTGAACATGACGGCTACATTGAGAGCTACTTGCGTACAGGGAAAGGCAAAATCATTGACGTCGGCGCGCAGGAGGTTGTGGGACTGGACAAAAATGGAAGGCGGTTTCCATTAGAGCTCTCCATCAGCGTTATGCATATGAATGGGCGGCGGCTATTCATCGGGGTCTTGCGCGATATCACACTGCGAAAGCAGGCCGAGTATCAGTTACGACAGTCCCAAAAGATGGAAGCAATGGGGCAGCTAACGGGGGGCATTGCGCATGATTTTAATAATCTTCTTCAGGCCATCCTTGGCAACCTGGAGTTGGCACAAAGACGCATTCCCGATGATGATAAGTTGGTTCGATTCCTAGATGTCGCTCGGAAAGCCAGTCTCCGGGGTGCCGATCTGACGCAGCGTCTGCTGGCCTTCTCACGCAAGCAGACCCTGGAGCCAGAGATGGTAGATGTGAACAAGCTGGTCGCGAACATGGCCGAGTTGATACAGCAGACCCTGGGGGAGGACATTGAGATCGAAACCGTCCTGGCGGGCGGCTTGTGGAAAATCTTGGTGGATTTGGGCCAACTGGAGAACGTAATACTCAATCTTGCCATCAATGCGCGCGATGCCATGCCGGAGGGCGGTAAACTTACCATAGAGACGCTCAACACCCGTCTGGATCAAGCCTATGCCGGTGCACATGAGGAAGTGAACCCCGGCCAGTACGTTATGATCGGAGTCACCGACACCGGCATCGGGATGTCGCCGGAAGTAATCGAACACGCGTTCGATCCGTTCTACACCACCAAGGCGCAGGGCAAGGGCACCGGGCTAGGGTTGAGTATGAGCCATGGCTTCATCAAGCAATCGGGTGGCCATATCAAGATCTACAGCGAAGCGGGAGAGGGCACGACGGTCAAGCTGTACTTGCCCAGGATAATGGGCGGGGCTCGAAGCCCGCGCATAGTAGAGATGCCTGAATCCACCGAGCGTATGGGAAACGAGACCATTTTTGTCGTTGAGGATGACCCGGATGTTCGATTTTTTGTCGTTAATGCTCTGAGCATTAACGGATATCATATCTTAGAGGCGGAAGACGGCCCAGCAGCCATCGCCCTCCTGGATAAGGAGAGTATCTCACACATTGATTTGCTGCTCACAGACGTGGTGCTGCCGCACGGGATGAACGGTCGGCAGGTCGCTGAGGAAATACAGAAGCGTTTTCCTAAGATCAAGGTTCTGTTCACCTCAGGCTATACGGAAAACGCCATCGTTCACCAAGGAAAGCTTGACGAAGACGCCGAGCTGTTGGCGAAGCCATATACGAGAGAGACACTGTCGCGGAAAGTTCGAGCGGCGCTCGATGATTAAGTAGGCTTATCTAAAAAGGGACCATATCTGAGCATGGATCTCACTGGCATTGTCAGAGTAAATCGGCTTGAGGCAGAGTGTTGCATTCCGTAGCCTTGGCGGATGAGAAATCCTTTCCGTTGTTTCAACAGCTCGCCTGAAGTAATCCGCCTGGCGGTGATGATGTACGTAAAGTTCAACGTGACGCGGCCATCGCCGAATGGCGTTAATTGTCGGCCTGAAAACGAAGTTGCGGACATTTCTGAGGCTTGTTTTATTCTACTGACAGCACCTTTCTCTTGCAACGCCTAGGGCGTCCATACATGACAATGCCATGGTAGATGTAGAAATTTATTCGGGCTTTCTTTGCGGCTATTGCATTTCCGCGAAACGCCTTTTGAGGCGCAAGAAAGTTGAATTCCGGGAAATTAATGTCAGCCTACGGCCTTGGCGACGAATGGAAATGATACGCCGCGCCGGCGGACGGCGCACCGTCCCACAGATATTCCTGAACGGTAGGCACATCGGAGGATGTGAGGAGTTATTCGCCCTTGATGCAATCGGCAAGCTTGATTCTATGCTCGACACGCGTGACTAAATTTGAATGCTCCTACCCGTGTTTGCTTTGGCGTTGTCAGTCTAAATCGGCTTGCGACAGCGTCTCTTATTCGTGCAGACGCGCGCACGGTTCAGGGACGTAAAGACCTTGGAGAAATTCGCCGCCGCCCATGCCGCTATCCACAATCATTTCAACCACGACCGCCACCTCAATCGCCGCGATGTTTTCAAGCAGAGGCGTTCGGCTGCCCTCGCCGAGTGGCGTCAGCTTGCGGCGTAAAAACCCAGAAGTCTGGAGATTTGGAGGCGGGTTTGCATTGGACGGACAGCATCTGGTTAAAAAAGGCCACAGACGAGTGCTCGTTGGACACCTGGTTTGAGCAAATGAAGTCCGTCAATGAGCTTTTCAGGACCGATTAAGACATCAACAATTTGCCTGGAATAACGAATGGCCGTTTCTCGCATCATGCCCATCATTGGCCATCCCCACAAAGCCGATACGGTAACGCCATCTTGTACAAAATGGGGCTCCGTCAGAAAACTGCAACTGATAACGGCTTCTACAGGGCTTCGATTGGTTGCGCTCCCACCGACCAAGTCGATAACCACGGACTGATCCGGAATAATGTCTTTGAGGTGCTGGTTGCTGATCAAAAAGTTCACGCCCCTTAACTCAGGGGATTGTTCTGCGCCGTTGATCACTATGTCCACATCATTTAGCCAAAAATCAATGCGGCCCTTTGCTGTTTGCGAGCGGCCCAGCACATGGATCTTTTTGACCCCCTGGCTACGCAATTCATGCAATGCCCCTTGAGCCACATTGCCATAACCAAGGACAATCGCTTTTGCATTCGCTATGTCCAATGATGGCTTGTTTTCTTTTAGCAATTTAACGCCGTACCGCGCACCGGCTTGGCCGGTTTCATGCAAACATTGGATGCGGCGCAAACCAAATTCGGCGGGTGGATGGCTGGCACGATAAGCGGCAATGGCTTGCTCGCCATGACGTTGTTCAAATTCAAAAAGATCAAAAATGTGTGTGCCGTTGTCCTGTAGTTTGATCAGAATATCTTGTCGGTCTTCAAAATCCAGGCTGTCATAAAAATACAGAGCATTTTCGCCGACCGTATCAAGCTCTTCGAAGGAAAGATTTGGCTGAATGATCTGCAAAGAGCGGGGATTGCGATTGCCGCATCGGCGGATAGAACTATGCAATCGCTTGCTACAGCCAAGCACCCGAACACGCAAGCTACCTATGGTATTTCTAGCAAAAAAGGGCTTTAAGGCCTCGGTCATGGCGAGGCGACCGAGAATATCCTGATCTGTATTAACCTTTGGCGATTCAGATATTTCTTCCATAGCAATGACATTGATACGCCGATCCTGAAGTAATTTAGCCCTGTCTGGATAGGAGTGAAAATGCACCATGCAGAATAAAGTGCAGCCTTCCCGCATCTCTTCAATTGAAGAAAGGGATGGTCCCTTAAGCTTGATAATGAGCTCTTTATCTCGATAAAGTTGCTCTGACGGCTGCATAATAGCGTTGTTTTTTTCGTATTCGGCATCGTTGAATCCAACGCCATCTCCAGCGCCGTATTCAACGTAAACTTTAACGCCCACCCGGGAAAGTTTGCCGACATCTTCAGGTGTCAGGGCAACACGCCTTTCCAAGGCACCAGGATTTTCCGGAGACTCAATTTCTTTTGCAAGGGCAAGGGTAGAAAATTTTTGTGAAGATGGTGTCATGTGAGCACACGAAATGTAAGTTGGCACGCAATTGCATCTAATAATTTTAGGCTGGAGCGTAGCGTAATCTTGAGAGTACGGCGTGGCAAGATGGTCCAAGGGCATTGTCAGAGTACATCAGCTTGAGCTTGGAAGTCGGCTTCCATGGCTTGTCACGGATGAAAAACCCCTCCCGCTGTTTCAACATCTCGCCTGAAGTAATCTGCCTGGCGGTGAGGATGTACGTAAAGTTCAACGTGACGCTGCCCTCGCCGAATGGCGTCAATTGGCGGCCTGAGACTTCCGGTCGTGCTCACTTTGGAGGCGGGTTCGCACCAGACTGACAGCGCCGTTTGTCGCAGTCTTCAATGTCTGTTGCCAAGAATTCCTGTTTTGATCGCATAATCCACGACCAAGCCATAGTTTGGGTCATCATCAGAATCCTCGACCAACTGGCCGGCTCGTTGAAGAAGCCGATGACAATCACGGGACAAATGGCGAAGTCGAATGGTTTTTCCCAGTGCTTCATATTTTTGAGCCAAGCCCTCAATGACTTGAAGCGCAGATTGGTCAACAACGCGGCTGTTTTTAAAATCAACAACAACGAGATCAGGGTCATTCTGCGGGTCAAAAATTTCTAAAAACCCACCAACTGAACCAAAAAACAGCGGTCCTTCAATTAAGTAGACCTTGCCGCCGTCTGAGGTGTTCTGGGTAGAGGCATGGATGCGAATGGCATTGTTCCAAGCGTAGGCTAGGGCAGAAACAATGACGCCAACGATAACCGCAATTGCCAAATCACTCATAACCGTCACAACGGTCACCAGTCCCATCACCAGGGCATCGGTCAGGGGGATGCGGCGCAAGATGACCAGGCTTTGCCAGGCAAAGGTGCCAATAACGACCATGAACATGACGCCGACCAGAGCCGCAAGTGGAATTTGCTCGATCAGGTCGGAGCCAACCAGAATAAAAGCCAGCAAAAACAAAGCCGCCGAAATGGCTGAAAGTCGAGTGCGCCCGCCGGATTTTACATTGATCATGGATTGCCCGATCATCGCGCAGCCTCCCATGCCGCCAAAGAAACCGGTCACGGTATTGGCGAGGCCCTGGGCAATGCATTCTTGTGATGCGCCGCCGCGCCGGCCCGTGATTTCGCCAACCAAATTGTGTGTTAGGAGACTTTCAATCAGGCCAATTGCTGCAAGGATTAAGGCAAAGGGAAAAATTATTTCTAATGTTTCCAGGTTTAGGGGAACCATTGGGATGTGAAATTGTGGGAAGCCGCCTTTTATGGATGCCAAATCACCGACACGAGGCACCTCAAGGCCAAAGAAAATGACGATTGCCGAGACGATGGCAATTCCGGCTAGCGGCGCCGGGATGATGTTGGTGATTTTGGGAACCCCCCAAATCATCAGCATGGTCAGGACGACCAATCCCAACATAATTATTAAAGGAAGTCCGGTCATCCAGACTTTGACATCATCTGGGCCCAGCACTTGAAACTGGGTGAGCTGGGCCAGAAAAATAACAATCGCAAGCCCGTTTACAAACCCAAGCATAACCGGGTGGGGGACAAGGCGGATGAATTTTCCAAGACGAAAAATTCCGGCTAGAATTTGAAATATGCCCATGAGCACGACAGTCGCGAATAGATATTCGACGCCGTGTTTGGCAACCAGGGCCACCATGACAACGGCAAGTGCGCCGGTGGCACCAGAAATCATGCCGCGACGGCCGCCAATGGCTGCCGTAATTAAACCGACAATAAAGGCGGCATAGAGACCGACGAGAGGATGAACGCCGGCTACAAAGGAAAATGCGACGGCTTCAGGAACCAGCGCCAGGGCGACGGTAAGACCAGAGAGCAGTTCAATTTTGATACGGTTGGGCGTAAACGGCGGAAGCTCTGAATCATTTAAATTGGCAGAAGATAAACGAGCGGCGAAGGCGGCAAGCGTTGGCTTGTTCAAAGGTGTTAGTTCCATTTTGAATGACAGGTGCCAATCCCTTAATCGGGGATTGTTTGCAGCGACGTCTGTCAGGATTTACAGCGAAATTTGTTCGTGATTGGCAGGTTCATATCTTAGTTTGACTGCCAACACCAACAATGCCGTGTCGGGGCACATGTGCCCGAACCAGCGATTTGATGGGGGAGGCACCTGGCGGAGAACTTGTCTGGTATTTTGGAGGCCTGGGTCACGTTAAAATGACAGCTCCCGTCCCATTGCATCGTCAAGTCGCATAGGCTCAAATAGTCAAAGGACGATCCTTTCAGCTTACGGCATTGAATTATGGGACGGGGTGGCGAATGCCTGGAAGGTGGCCGATGTTGTGCGTGTCGGCGACGAAATTCTACTTGTTGTCGAAGCCTATGGCATGGGGACCCACCGTTTCTTAATGCCCGTCTGGAAATAGCCGATCCCAGCTGACGGCCTCAGCCTGGGCCGGAACGTGCGGCATGAGCCTGCGCGCCTTGAACCCAATGGCGTGAAGGTCGATCAGGAGGGGGTTGGGGCCTCCGCAGGCCGATTGGGTGCGAACGCAACCGTCACCCCTGCAACCGGTGAACTTGTGATTGAAGTGGGGGATCGTTCCTTTCCCTGCAGAGGGTTGGATGTGACCGTGCTGCGGACCTGTCGTTCCGCCAATGATTACGATGGGCCAATGGGCCATGGCTGGCTTCTCTCCTGGCACAGTTTTCTCTGGGAAGTTTCCGAAGATGAGGTCGCTTTTCTTTCCCAGGAAGGTCAGATTTTTCGCGTTACAAAGAACGCGAGCGGGCGACCGTCGCCTTAGCCAAGCGGGGCGTTTGTGGCTTGGTATCCAGGCGTTTCTGCCCAACGGTGTTCCCCTGACACGGCCCAAGCGGGTGAGCATGCTCAGGGCTTATGAAAGACTTCCTTCCCATCGTTTTGGAACCAGCCTTTGTAGATTTCTCCAAAACCAAAATAATCAATATTGGGTGGAACATAATTAGCCCCTTTATCTTCCTTGCAAAGAAGGCGAAATTCAAAGGTGATGCGTGTCGTTTTGCGCTGGTTCAAGGCGCTGTGGTGAAGGTGGTGGGCAGCAAAAATCATGACATCGCCCATCGCCAGAGGCGGCGCGATGGGATTTGAGATGTCTACATGCTCGCGCAGCATGGGGGGGAGATTGAGGCCCACGGCATTGCGCCAAACGTCGTATCCCCGGGAGCTGTTTTTGATGCTCCGACAGTAGTAAGCGGACAGCACGCGAAGGGTCCCGTTTGTTTCCAAAGGATAGATCGGCCCCCATAAATTAAGCTGTTGCCGGGGCGACCCGTACCAGGTGTCGCGGTGGGGCGGCAGTGAACCGGAGCAGGTGGTGCGGTAGTAGCCTTGCGGCTCACTGCCATGAGGGAAGGTCAGGCGGATGCCCGGCCATTCAAAAACGGTCTGGTCCGGGGGGACGCCGATTTCTTTCATGAAGGCGGTGAGAATGGGGGGGATTTGTTTCTCTGCCAGCAGGGCTTCATAGGCCGCTTCGACGCGCATCTTATAGGATACCGCGTTCAGTTTTTCATGGGCGACGAGCGGATCGTAGGGCTTGAAATGTTCTTCCAGAATTTCCCGCAAAACCGAAGTCAGGTGATCGATTGCCGGTGCTTGACGGATGACCGTGACGTCGCCTTTGAGGATTTCGGCGCGATCCAGAGAGCAGGGGGCGTCGGAATCCGACGTAAAATCAAGCACATGTTCTTTGGTGGCCGCAGTTTTGTTCATGAAGACGGGCGCTGGAATTTTGCCGCGATCAAAACGGTCCTGAAATACCCGGCGTAAATCCAGTTCCGCCACATCCAGTTTTTTTTTCACCCGGTCTTCGAGGAAGGTTTCCAGGTCGTCAGCGGAGAAGGCGAAGCCTTTCGTTCGTGCAAAGGCCGCGACAGCGCCGACCACCAAATCGATCTCTTTCAGGCCCTCCATCAATTGTGGCTGTTCTACAACGGCCTGGATAAAGGACGAGATGCTGTCGCGCGCAATCCCGGCAAAAAAATTATCGAGCAATTGCTGTTCATTGGCACCCATTTACATGGCCTGTTATTAGAAAGGCATGGTTCTTGTGTTGCCGCTTGTGAGCTTGAAGAAAAAGCGACACAAAAATAAGAAAAACAAATTACGCGCGATCTCTCCGATCAAACTTGGCCCAGCAAATGCCGCCAAAGATGGCCCCATCGATGCCCAATAGGACACTGAAGAGCAACCTCTCACCCGTGGTCCAGAAGTAGAAATAAGCCCCGACCCCTACGGCGATGCAAATGAGAATGACGGCCCAACCTTCCCAGCTTGCCGGGCGGATGCCCCAGCCGACCCGCTTTCTTCCAAACCAATAGTTGCTCATCGTCCTCTCCGGAATTGTCAGAGTAAATGGCTTGGGACAAAGTGTAGCATCCACACCATCTCGGAATGCAAAAGCTCTCCCGCTATTTTAATGGCTTGCCCGAAGTGATCGGGTTGAAAGAATGGGTGGCCTATCAGGCTTTCAAGGGTCGGGAATATTTTATCAATCAGACGGAATATTCCCTGCAATCAGCCTCTTCTGCTTTGCGTTGTGAGAAAGTTTCAGACCCGGGCCCCAGACAGGTAATGCACCAGCGCACGCATGCTAATTAAGGTGTGCATCGGATTGCCCACACCGCCAACCCATCTTCTTCTTTAAAGTCATTTGCAGGCCTGTTCACTCGGCATGCGTTGGTTTGATGAATCGCCGCGTCAGCAGCAGTGCAAAAAATACGCCGGCAATTGCCAGGGCTGAATCTTTCTGCGCGTCGAACGCATCGCCCTGGGTGCCAAGGTAGACCATTGCTGCCTCGGGGCTGACGAGGACGGCGACGATCCATTCAATGATTTCATACACAACGCTTGACGTGGCGATGATGGTGAAGGCAACGAACGCGCTTAAATAAAGTCCGGCGCCCGCATATCGGAATAAAACCTCGCGTACGGGATAGAAGCTGAGAACCCCAAAGCTGAAATGAATGATGCGATCGAAGGGATTGCGTTCAAGGGTGAGCGCGTCCTGCAACCAGAAACCAGGCGGCACCATGGCATAGGTGTAATGGGAACCGACCGTGTGGAGCATCAGAAAGAGGGCAACCAGCGTGTAGGACAAATCCGACAAGGGCCGGGTGCGGTAGAAATAGCCAAGCAGCCCGACGGCCACGAATACCAGGAGGTTTTCGAGGAACCAGTCGAAGCGGTTCACCGGAGCGATCGCCCCGACCAGCCAAACAATGACAAACAGCGCGGTCAGCCCCTGCAACAACCTGTTGTGCCGAAAGGGTCGCAGGATGCGATCGGATGCGGTGGTCACCATTGGCTACGTCCGTACAGGTCTTGCCGACTTAATCCGATGAGGCCCTATTCCGGTAGCGTTTCACCGGAACCGCCGAAGGCCTCGGGCATGTCCTTGAATTTTGGAAGGCCGTCTTTTATCGAGATTGTCTTCTTCACATAATACACATGCACCGAAGGTGTGTGCGTAAGGCTTGGCACCACATTCGCACAAACGTCCACAAGGCCCATGCCTGGGTGGTCGGTCATGAGGTGGCCGCCACAGACTTTGCAAAATTTTCTGTAACTGGCTTCCGTTTTGTTAAAAGTAGCGATGCTGGCCTCACCTTTGGTGATGCGCACACTGTCCGGCGACCAAAGGCTGAACGCATGGATGGGGGCAGCTGCCCAGGTCGTGCAGTCCTCACAGTGACAATAGCCCATGACGGTTGGTGTGCCGCTAAGCTCAAACTCGACCTCGCCGCAAAAACATCTGCCCTTGTGGGTATCGCTCATTGTCGCTCTCCCTTTGGTCCATGTGAATTTTTCCGGTTGCCGGTTGCCGGTTGCCGGTATTTTCACATTTCTCAGAGGTCGCCGCAAAGGCATTGCGTCGATGCCATATGTCTTTCCCTCTGCTAGCTTAGAAAAATGGCGTGTTTTGTATATGTCCTTGGAAGCGAAGGGAAAGGTGGGTGGCGCACCTATGTTGGCTGGACGACCAATTTGGAACGGCGTCTCTGTGAACATAATTCCGGGACGGGCGCGCGTTCGACCCGTGGGCGCAAATGGGCTCTATTATATGCGGAGTGTTACGACATGCGAGGCGAGGCAATGCGCCGGGAATGGCATCTAAAAAAGGATCGAACGTTCAGGAAGCGGTTGCTGTCGGCAATCGCATCCGGCGGCTGACCGCGGCGGTTCTTCAGTCTGAATTTATGGGTTCCCGGTAGTTGGTGACGGTTTCCTTGATGGTTCTTAAGACCAGCAGAGAAACAATGGCCGCCCCCATCAGATAGAAGGCCGGTGAAAGGTCAACATGGGTTCGCGCGACCAGATAGGCCGCAACCATCGGCGTGGTGCCGCCTAAAATCCCAAGGGATAGATTGTACCCGATTGAAATCGTACTCACCCGTAACCGTGGTGCGACCATATCGACCATCATCGTTGGGTAGCTTCCAAAAATCATGCTGATCAGGAGGGCAAAGCCAAATTGCCCCAGAAAAGTCATGCCATCGGCACCATGATGCATGAGCCAGAACAACGGATAGGAAAAGAGAACAATGCCTATCATCGCGCTCATCAGCACCACTTTGCGCCCAAAACGATCTGCCATTAGGGCCGCCAATGGAATCATCAACAGCATCAAAAGCATATTCAGGCTGTTAATATCCAACGCCCTTGCCGTCGTTACATGCGCCGTTTCTTTCAACCAGGTGACGGCATAAACAAAAATCATATAAAAACCGACGGCATTGACGACGTTAAACCCGGCGATCTGTAGCATCGTCCGCCACTCTGTGCGAAAGGCTTCGATCACAGGCGATTTTGGGCGATCCTCTTTCAACGTGGTTTCTTCCATCACGTGCCGGCGGATGTAAAGCCCGCTTAATCCGATGGCGATGCCCAAAAGAAAAGGCACTCGCCAGCCCCAGGCCGAGACTTCTTCTGCCGTCAAAAGATTCGAAATTAGCGCGCCAATTGCCGAACCAAGCAGAACGCCTGCAACGGCCCCCCATATGCTCCAACACCCGGTAAGGGCGCGACGATTTTTCGGTGCGTGTTCAACCAGGAAAACGATCGAGGTTGTGTATTCACCGCCTACCGACAGGCCTTGTAGCAACCGCATCGCGACAAGAAGGGCAGGGGCCGCAATGCCTATCGCCACATAATCGGGAAGCACGCCAATCAGAAAAGTTGGAATGGCCATCAGAATAACCGACAAAGTCAGGGCTGCCTTGCGTCCGATCCTGTCTCCGATATGGCCAAAAACAATGCTGCCGAAGGGGCGCATCAAAAAGCCTGCTGCAAACACACCGAAGGCGGCAATGACCGAAGTGGCGGCGTCATCCGATGGAAAGAAGTGGGCGCCAATGATGGGGGCGAAATAGCCATAAATGGCGAAATCGTACCATTCCATGACATTGCCGATGATGCCGGCAATGATTGTCTTTCGATTTGTGTTTGTTTGACGCATTTCCCCCCCAGATAACTTGCCTGCAGTATGGAGTCTTTCCTTAAGCCATACAACGCGCCAAACTCATCATGTATTTGCACAGGAAATTTTGGAAAACCCATTGAATGATTGCCGTTGAAATTCTCTCTCCGGACGTGGCCGGCGCCTATGCGCATCTCACCTTTCCGGCGTTGCGTCACCTGGTGACAGCGCCGCCAAGGGATCGCGAGATGGTGTTCGTCGGTGTCGCCGTGGAGGATGAGCCTGTCGCCTTTGCCTTTGGCATGGGTGGCCCGGAAAGGCAGTTTGAAATGGTCTCTCTTTATGTGCAGTCTTTTTACCGTGGGCGCGGTCTAAGGGGCGCCTTGACCGAGGTTTTGGAAAAGGCCTTCGCCGCACGGGGCTATGGGCTTGGCGTGCACTTTTTCACCGTTGACGCGGAAGATCAGGCCTATGCGCATTTTCTGCTGAAGGCCGGTTGGTCGCAGCCGATTTTGCGCCAGGCGGTCTGCAAGACCGATCTTGCCCATGCCTATCAGACGCCCTGGCTGACACGGGCACACATTCCAGAAAACAGCACCATTCGCCCCTGGTCCGAAATAAGCGCGGCGGAACGCGAAGCCTTGCGGGCACGCAAGGTGGTCGATCCTGATTTTTACCCCGATCTGCTTGACCCGTTTCACTTTGAAGCGGATTGCCATGACGCGACGAGCCTGGCGTTGTTGCAAGATGGCGCAGTTGTTGGTTGGGTTCTCACCCACGTTCTGGATGAACGCACCTTGCGTTGGACGTGCTCCTACGTGACGGAGACGCTACAGGGAAAGGGGCACATTTTGCCTTTGTGGTGGGAGGTTGCCAAGCGCCAGAAACGGCACACGAAGCTGGATCATTTTATCTATACGACACCGGTCGATAAGCCGCGCATGTTACGTTTTGCGTTACGTCGCATGCGTCCCTGGCTTTTGTCGCTGGGCTATGCCTGCGTTACAACGAAGCCGCTTGTGCCTTGATGGATACGGGGTCGACGAGCTTTTTCTCGATGCCGATGCCACCATGGACCGGGTCGTCGTCGAACAACCCGCCTGCGAATAAATTACGCAAAGTTTCGGCGACAAGGAACACATCGACGCCGTCATTGACGAGGGCGGCGTGAATATTGCCGGCCGTTTTGTCACCGTCTGCAATCAGATCGCCAAGTTGCCGGGCGAAGGAAAACCCGCGAAATTTGTGGGTTACCGTCGCGTTCTTCAGTTCAAACCCGTCCGGCTTTGGGTGGTAGGTGAGGTCGGGA
The DNA here is from genome assembly GCA_002746255.1 of Rhodospirillaceae bacterium. NCBI lineage: Bacteria > Pseudomonadati > Pseudomonadota > Alphaproteobacteria > Rhodospirillales > Rhodospirillaceae > Rhodospirillaceae bacterium. The sequence continues at coordinate 299,284 of NVWO01000001.1, forward strand.
CGAAAGGCGATGCGGTCCTGTCCGCTTAGCTGTTCGCCGCCATGGCGGGCAAGCATGCCTTCAATGGCCGCGCGGAATTCGGCGGTGGTCTTGAAATGCGCGGTCTCGTAAATACGATAGCCAAGCTCCCATCGATCCCCGCCTCGGGTGGGGCTGACCATCTGCACGGTCTGGGCCAGCATGTTGATCAGGAAGCCGCTGACGCAGGCGATGGTGGCATGGTCGTCGTCGCGTTCGGCTATCCGGTCCGATTTTCCCGCCTCGCGCAATTTCTGCTTTCGTTGGCGTGCGCGTCCGGCATTTGCCTTTGAGGTGAGCGCTTCGCGGTTTTGCATGACCAGTTCAACGCCCATCAATTCCTCAGGCGTGAAGGTGGCATGGACACGGTCAAGGATTTTTAGATTTAGGATCGAGAAGCGATTCGTGACGCAACGGTGTTTGTCGAAAAGCGCCAGCACGCGGCGCGTCAGTTCCAGATTCTTGAGGGGTGCTGCCGTCGTCGTCTGTGGCAGGAACCCGGTGATCCGGTGGTGGTCTTCGATGAAGCGGTCATAGTCGGGGTTGTCCATCGGGTCCGTCGCCCAATAACAGAACCCGGTTTGGGCCGCCATCCCGAACAGTTCGGTCATTGTCTCCAGCACGCCGCGCCAAAGGGCTGAAGATTCGGGCGTGTAGGGCAAATGCCCCTCGAACTTCTCAGCCGAAATGCCACAGAAC